>JAUIDP010000101.1 GCA_030429005.1 Gammaproteobacteria bacterium
GTGCCGACAAAAGGATTCCGGCAGCCAGGCCGGATATGACCAGGCGCAGGTTCATCAGTCCTTCACATCCTGCATCCAGTCGCGAGACTCGAACCAGTATTCGCGCGTAGCGTCGAGCCAGCGGTCGGCTTTGCGCGCCGTGACCCAGGCATTCAGGAAATTCAGCAACTCCTGTTCGCCCTTCGGAACCGCCATCGCTTCAGCCCAGCCTACGAGCGGATCGTTCAGCGGCAGGTCGATCGTGTCGCTGTGGTTGGCCACCAGGAACTGTACGGCTGGCAGGCTTGAAATGTAGGCGTGGGCACGGCCGGCCAGGAGCTCCTTTTCGGCATCGTCTTTGCTCGTATGCGAGTGAATTTCCGCTTCGTCAAACAGCGAGCGGGCAATGCCTTCAGAAAACGTCCCCGTAACTGTCGCAATGACGATATCCGGATCGTTGAGCTCCTGCAGGTTGCCGATATGCCTGGTTTTTTCGGTATGCGTTGCCATTCCGGCGCCGGACATTGCGACCGGTTCCGTGAACGAAATTCGCAGAGCTCGCTGGGGCGTTACGACGATGCCGTTGGCGATCATATCGACTTCGCCAGCCTCGAGGGCCGGTTCAATGTCTTTCCACTCGTACACCTTGAATTCTGCCCGTACCCCCATGTCTTTTGCGATCTTGACAGCGAGATCAATGTCGTAACCTATATGGTTTCCGCGTTTCGCCGGCATGGCCCAGGGTACGAATTCGCTGATGCCGACCCGCAGGGTGCCGCGTTCGAGGATGTCTTTCATCGCGTCCGCCTGTGCCAACGGACTGAAAAAAACGACCAACAACAGCAGGCTGCGAGTGAGGAGTTTAGTCACGACCATTTGAAAGTTCCCATGTCTGTACAACTGCGTTTCCGGATGCGCTCGATCTCGCCGAGGCCAAGGTCGCTACTATACGTTTTCGACCGGCGACAAGGAAGATAGTGGATCAGACGGGATGCCCAATGTACGAAAGTCAGTTTACGCATCTGTGGCGGTGGGGTACTGTTTCGCGATCAGGCTCGACTCTTTTTTGCAACGATTACGCGGCCGGAGGACGGCATGACGACAGAAATCGCGACACTGGATTTTCGGGCTTTCGCGTTCATCATCACGCTCGCAGCGGTCGTCAACGGGCTGGGCATTGTGCGCTGGTTGAGCGGCTTTGCCGAATACCTGCGGCAGAAGGAATCGCTTGATGTCAAACACTACGCTGTCTTTAATCTCGCAGCCGCCTTTCAATTCCTGCTGCACATCCTGTTGTGGTGGACGTTGTGGAGCATCCGTGAATCCGCGTCAATCAACTTTCTGACCTACCTGTACCTCCTGACCGGCCCGGTACTGCTCTACCTCGGCACAACCTTGCTGAGCCCAAGCCTGGAAGACAAGTCCGTTGATCTGCGTGTGCACTTCTTTGCTGTCCGCCGTGCCTATGCGACGATTCTGTGCCTGCTATGGTTGTGGGCTATTTTTGCGTCGCCGATCTTTCGCGGTTTTTTTGCGCCGACATGGCCATTGCTCGCGCTGTTCCTGGCAAGCGCACTGGGCCTGAGACTGTCAGACAGGCCCGCGGTCGTAATCTCCGCGACACTGCTGAACTGGCTGGTGTTCATTGCGTTTGTCGGACTGTACGCGATAAATCTTGGCGCTATCGGCGCAGACCGGCCGGGCTGAGCGGTGAATAAATCATCTGGCCGCCGGGGTCACAGGTACATCTCCGAAAGTACGAATGACAGTACCAGCCAGAGGAGAATCTGCAGCGGCAGTCCGGCGCGGAAAAAGTCCGAGAATCGGTAGCCGCCGGCTCCCATGACCAGCAAATTGGTCTGGTAGCCGATGGGTGTCAGGTAGCTCATGTTGGCGCCGAACAGCACGGCCAGTACGAACGGCAGGGCCGGCAATCCCAGTTCGGTCGAAATACTCATCGCGATCGGAGTTGCTATCACGGCAATCGCATTGTTGGTCACTATTTCTGTCAAGAGTGCGGTGATCAGCAGGAGTCCGCTCAGAATGACCGGCGGGGGCAGGCTGCCTATGACCCCGACGAGCCCGATTGCGAGCGACTGGGCCGCTCCGGTCACTGTCAATGCACTGCCCAGGGCGAGGCTGGTCACGATAACCAGTACGATGCGAACGTCGATCGCGCTCCACGCTTCGTTCCACGCCAGGCAGCGGCCGGCGAGCATTACACCAACTCCGACCAGTGCCGTCGCAAGAATCGGTATCAGGCCAGTGGCGGCAACCAGGACTACGCCGATCATCGTGCCAAGGGCGAGACGAGCATGATCAGAGCGCGGCACGTGGATTGTGCGTGCGAGAATCATGATCTGTGGTGTCTCGATCAGATCGTTGACGGGCTGTCGAGGGCCCTGCATCAGCAGCACATCGCCGTTGCGCAGGACCGGGTCGCGCCACTGCGCCAGCGACGCATCGCGGTGGACCCCGGGGCGATACCATCCGATGGGAACGAGGTCGCGTAGCTCCGATAGCTGTGCCTGGCTCAGTTTCTTGTTGTGCAACGGCGAATCGGGTGTCACGACAACTTCGATCACCCGATCATCCGGCTCGCGCACGAGGTTGCCGCTGCGATCGGCGCTGCCGAGCAACCGTTTCGCCGCGTGAATTGCCTCCGGCGAACCGCGGATCTGCAGCTTGTCGGCGACTTGTAACTTGAGTGTCGGCAGGCGTACCAGTTCGATGGACGAGCCGCGTTCGACACGGACGACACGAATATCGGGTCCGAGTGCGCGAACCGCCTTGCTCAGTTCCTGTCCGGCTAACGCGCTGTCCTCCTCGATCTCGACAGTCGCGTTGAACAGGCGCGGTTCGGTCCCGGCTAGCAGTGTTGGCCGGGGCGGCAACAGTTTCGGCGCGAGCAACCACAGGTACAGGATGCCGACGACGGCGGCAATTGCGGCGGGCAGGATGAAGTCGAACATTTCAAGGCGCGGTAGGCCGAAATCTTCCGAAACGGACACGATCAGGAGGTTGGTCGACGTACCGATCGTTGTGCTCATCCCGCCGATAATGGTCGCAAAACCGACCGGCATCAGTATTTTCGATGGTGGTATGTCGACGCGGTGCGCAACGCCGACCAGTATAGGCAACATCATTACGACGATCGGTGTATTGTTCGCGAAGGCGCTGGTAAACGCGGCAAATACCAGGGTGGCCAGCAGCGCAAGCTGACGGTGCCCGAGCCAGATTCGGCTTAGCCACTTGCCAAAGGTGTGCAGTGCCCCGCTGACTTCGACGCCCTTGGCCAGCACCAGCAAAAGGCAAATCGTAATTAGCGCCTCGTTGCCGAACCCCCGAAGAAATGTAGCGCCGGTCACGCCAGCGGTGGGGTCAAGCGGGAATAATTCAAAAAACAACACCAGCGTTGTCAGTACGCCGATACAGGAGTACTCGAGCGGAATCTCGTTCCGCGAGAACAGCAACAGCGCGCCAACGCTGAGCAAGACTGCCGCAAGTGCATGAAATTCCAGCGTCATCGAAGACCCCCGAAGGGCAGGGCGTCCGGCTTTCCGAACGCGCACCATCAGTATACCGTACAGCTTAAGTTGTCATGCTTTCTCCGACTCCGGCAGGTGAGCGACTGACAGCAACGTCGGGTGCTGCTTGTCAGCCCGCAATACCGTTATCCGGTAGCCCTGCCAGGCAATCGAATCGCCCCGGACCGGAATGCGTTCGAGCGTTTCCGTGACCAATCCACCAACGGTTGCTACTTCGCCTTCCGGTTTCCAGGTGACGCCAAGCGCCGCAGACAATTTGCGCAGATCGACGGTGGCCGCTACTCGCAACGTGCCGTCGTCCCGCTTGACGAGGTCGTTGATCCGCTGGTCGCTCTCGTCATAGATTTCGCCAACAATCTCTTCGAGCACATCCTCCAGTGTTGCGATGCCTTTGACGGTGCCGTATTCGTCAACGACGATCGCGAGGTGCCGCTGGCTCTCCTGGAATGTTCGCATAAGACGAGGCAGTGGCAGGCTTTCCGGAACGATCAGTGATTCACGGCGCAGCGACTCCCAGTCGACAGAATCGCTGTCCTGCACGAGTTCGTGATACAGCAACTCCTTGGCCAGGATCACGCCGGAAACATCATCGATATCGTCGGTCGGCGAGAACGGGAAGCGACTGTGACCGGTCTCGCGCACCATTGCCAGCACTGCGTCGCGCCGCATCGTGCCGGACAGGAAACGTACCTCTTCTCGCGGCAGCATGACGTCCTGCGCGCGCAGCTCACCGAGGTGCGTGGCACCAACAATCATTGTCGCGGTTCGGGTACCGACAACACCTTCACTGTGTCCGAGCGAGGCGAGCAACCGGATTTCCTCAGTTGAAGTAACCGGTGCCTGCGTCTTCGCGCGCAACGAGCGAGAAATGCGTTCGCTGAGGACAACCAGCGGCCGCAAGGCTATCGTGAGCCAGCGGATACCGTGTGCGACAGGTGATGCAAGTACCGGAGCATAGGACACGCCGAGGGTTTTCGGGATGATCTCGGTAAACAGGAGCACCGCGATCGTGAACAGTATCGAAAACAACCACAAAGTGTTTGCACTGAAGACGTTTGTATAGCTGGCGCCGGCAACCGCAGCACCAACCGTGTGGGCGGCCGTATTCAGTATGAGAATTGCGGCGATAGGGACGTCAATATTCTCTTTGAAGCTTGCCAGGAGTGGGCCGGCGCGTCGCCCGTCATGGACGAGCTTCTCGATCTGCGGCCGTGTCACCGACAGCAGGACCGACTCGAAAATAGAGCACAAGAAAGACACGATCAGCACGAGACCGACCGCGGTAACCAACAGCAACATGGCACCTCCGAGATTAATGCCCGGAGTACAGTTTACTCGCTCGCGACAGTGCCGCGGATAATCTCAGCGGGAATCGACGCCGATTTTACCGGGTGCTATATCAATAATATGCGGCAGGTGGTCGGACGCATCGACTGAATCCGAAGCCTGCAGACCGTGTCGCTCGAGGTCGGCCGGGTCCATCTCCGGCGTGTACAGGACAAATGACTTGCCGAGGACGATGTCCGGTGTTGTAAGAAACGTGAAATCGAGTTTGCCCGGCGGCCACTTGAGCGCATCGTCCTTCCATGTGAACGTAAAAGGCGAGTCGGTATGCAGACTGATTGCCTCGACGAACTGTTTCGCCTGCTCTCCGGCAGCGGTAGCGGCCATGAGGTCAGCAGCGATGCCATTGACGAGGCGGGTGTACGGACCGCGGTCGCCGACGAGATTCAGGTCGCCGGAAAAAACCAGCGGCAACTCGTCATAGCGATACAGTATCGAGTACTTGTCCTGGCGAAGTCTGGCCATGGTTTCTACGATGTCGTTGGCCTTTTGCTGTCGCAATGGATCGTTGTCGCAGCACTCAAGGTGAGTGTGTATGACAAACAGCCCGTCATTGAACCCGGGGGCATCGATGACGGTATATAAGTCGTCGAGCAGCACGTCGGTGGCGAGAAACGGGTAGCGGGAAATCGTTACCTTGCCCGGGCGTCCGAATCCATACCAGCGCTGTTCGGGGTTCTTGGCCGGGAAATGCTTGTCCAACAGCGCAATGACCTGGTCTGATGAGTGTGAAAACACCTCGCTGAGCAGCAGGATATCCGGGTCCAGCGCGTTCAGGATGCGAGCGTACGTGTCGGGTTTCTTGAACAGACCGTCATACAGGACATTCATTGTCAGGATACGCACGTGCCCTGCAGGAAGTCTGTCCAGCGTTATCCGGCCAGGTGTGGTTGCGGGAGGGCTTGCCTTATGCGACAGCATCGTTGCGGTGCCGTCCAGGTTGGGCAGTTCCCCGATTGCCACTGTCATGCTTTGATCCGCTCCCGGATTCCCGAACAGTTTGCGCGGCAGGGATATCTCATAGCGGTCGGACGAAAAGGTCGGCGCCCAGGTTATACCGATTTCGGCTTGCGACACGTCAACGGCAGCGTCGTCCCGATGCCGGATCGCACGAAGTGTGCCGAAGTTGTACTGAACATCGACACCCATGGCTCCCACGCGCATGCCGGTCGCTGCGTTTCCGTCGGTATCGGCGAGCAGGGTCAGCGGGTTGTCCTGCTGGATATTGACCTCGCGCTTGAGCTTTATGGCAATGAATATGTCGTTCTCACCCAGTGCGATCTGCGCGGATTCGACCAGGTCACTTTGTGCAGGCAGCACTTTTTCTCGGCCATCCCAGTCGGCAAATCGCCCGTCCATCAAGACAGGGATTGAGTCGGCAGCCGCAATGGTGGCCGGCAGCATGGCGGCCACGACCAGCAAGCTAGACCGGGAAAAAGCTCGCCATGAGTGTGTTAGTGTAGTATAACACCAGTACAGTTTGTGGGTTTGTTGGGTAGTCATCGCATGCGGATCATAAAGAGGTTTGTTTACGGATTGTTGGCACTGGCCGGCCTGGCAGTGGCCTGTTTGATTGTTGCGCGAACCGTGTCACGGCTGTTCGAAGCCGGTGCTACGGCGCGCCGGAGGCGTTGGAAATCGCTCGGGTCGAGAAGCCTGTGCCGCAAGCCAACGAGGTTCTTGTGCGGATCGAAGCAGCATCGGTGAATCCGCTTGACTGGCACTACATGCGCGGCTCGCCGTATGTCATGCGCTTCATGTCGGGGCTCGGTGCGCCCAAAGATTCCCGGCTTGGAGCGGATTTCGCAGGCGTCGTAGAGGCGGTTGGTAAAGACGTCACAACTTTTGCTGTTGGTGATGGCGTTTTTGGCACAGGCAAGGGCGCCTTCGGCCAATACACAACAAAGCATGTCGACGGCAGCCTGGCGAAAATTCCACCGAACGTCAGCTTTGAGCAGGCAGCGGCGCTGCCGATTGCCGGCATCACGGCACTGCAGGCATTGCGCGATCACGGCCAGTTGCAGGCAGGGCAACGAGTCCTGGTGAATGGAGCATCCGGTGGGGTCGGCACATTTGCGGTGCAACTGGCGAAATCGCTGGGTGCGACGGTCACAGGAGTCTGCAGCGAGCGAAACCGGGAGATGGTGCTGGCAATCGGTGCTGACCGGGTGATCGATTATCGGACCAGCAACTACACCGAGAGCGAGGAAAAATACGACCTGATTATTGACATGATCGGCAACCACCCAATGTCGGCCAACCTGGACGTCCTGGAGCCGACCGGTCGCCTGGTCATTGTCGGCGGCAAGAAAGGCAACTGGATTGGGCCGCTGACGAACATGTTGAAGGAACCGTTTATATCGCCTTTCGTCGAGCAGCCGGTTATCGTCATGCTGGCGCGACCGAACGGCGCTGATCTGGAGGAGCTTGCCAGGCTCGTGGAAACCGGCGACATTGAGCCCGTCATCGACCGGCGATACTCACTGCAAGACGTGCCGGCGGCGATCGCTTATTCGGAAGAAGGGCGTGCGCGCGGTAAGATCATTATTGATGTGCGCTGATGTTCATGCAGCGGTCGACAGCGCCACGAACACAGGGGGATGTATTGTGAAACGGGTCCAATATCTGGCCTGCACAGCACTTCTGGGTATGTCAGGTGGCGTGACACTGGCCAGCGATGACGCGTGTATGGCAGTGGAAAAACGGCAATTCGACTTCTGGGTTGGCGCCTGGGAGGTCGTGAACCTGCAACGCAACCCGGGCAATCCGGCTGATGCCGGCTTTTATCCAACAGGGGTGGCCGATGGC
>JAUIDP010000012.1 GCA_030429005.1 Gammaproteobacteria bacterium
TTCACGCGGTTGTATCGCAACAGCGGCACCGGGGACTTCGAGGACGTGGCTGCCGAGTACGATGCGCAGATGCAGGACTGGTGGATGATCCTGACCCAGCGTGATGTGCACGGTGGTGCATGGGGCGATTTCGACAAGGACGGTGACGATGACCTGATCGTCGGCGACGAGGACGAGTTCTTTACCAATCACGCCGATTCGGGCGGCTACTTCGAACTGGGCTTCACAACAACCCGGCAGGCTTTTTCGGCCTGGATCCCGTCAAGCGACGGTACGACGCTGGTCTCCGAGACGCGCTGTGACGGTAACTACGTCCAGTTGATCGACCTCGATAACGACGGTGACCTCGACAAGATCTGCGCGGACGCGGATGTGTTCCCGGAGTCGCGCAGTGATGCAGAGGCGGACCTCGTACCCGCGATTGGCAACGTTTCGGACACGATCGTTGGCGACTTCAACAACGACTTGCGCCAGGACATCATCGCGATTCGCGGCGCGCTGCATTCGATCGGCGCCTCCAAGGTCGATGACACATCCATCGACGCCTGGTTTCGCGAGGGCGCCGGGGCGCAGTTCACATTCGCCGCACAAGGCAAGGTGACTTTCCTCGTCGACGGTCGCGGCGGCGGTGCGTACCTGCAGGCGGACAAGCTGGAGCTGGACACGGCGGGCGACAGGAGCGGTGAGGCTCGCGGCATCGAGATCAGTTACAACCCGGACTCGGGCCTGTGGACGGTGCTGGACAACAGCGATGACGAGGATAAGGACCAGCACTACATTCGTGTTCGCGCGCAGAACCCTGTCGGCACGCCAACGATGACCGGGCAGACGAACCGCGACCTGCCGGCAGGCATGATGCACGCCGTCAACAATGGCAACGGCTTTGACTGGGTCTACAACACCGGGCTGACGACGCCGGTGCAGTGCAACAGCATCACGACGGCGGATTTCGACAACGACATGGACCTCGACCTGTACGTTGCCTGTGGCATCGGCGTCGAGAACACCGCCAACCTCTATTACGACAATGATGGCACCGGCAGGTTTTCTCTCGTGTCCATGCACGGCGGCGAAGGCCCGGTCGGGGCGGGCTACGACTTCGGTGTTGCGGAAAGCGTCGCCGCAGCAGACTACGATGTCGACGGCTTCGTTGACCTTGCTGTTACCAATGGCATCCTGTTCTACCCGTTTGGCTTCGGTGGACCGGATACATTGTTGCGCAACCGTGGCAACGCCAATCACTGGATCGAGCTGGACCTGACCGGTGTACGCAGCAACGGCAATGGCATGGGTGCCAAGGTGTATGTCACCGCCGGCGGCGTCACGCAACTACGCGAGCAGAACGGCGGATACCACCGCTGGTCGCAGGACCATCAAAGGATCCATGTTGGCCTGGCCGGCCACGATACGGTCGACGAGATTCGTATCGAGTGGCCGTCAGGGGCTGTCGACACCTACACCGATGTCGCCGCGGATGCGCTTTACGATGCCGTCGAGGAAACCAGTCTGCAACTGGCCGTGCTCGGTCCGCCGGTTACGACGCAGGTAAACGACGGCGATGAATGCGGCATCCCGGCATACCGCATCAGCTACGGACCGATGATCCAGCTCTGGCGCGATTGCGGCACAGACGACTGGCATCTGCGCATGGAGAGCGGCCTCGGGCGCATGACCGAGTTCCAGCCGCTAACAGTACAAGGCACGATCGTCGGCAATACAACATTTGCGGCAACCAGCGCCAAGAACCTGGGGCAGCCGGACTTCCTCGAGCAGGGCGCGGCGATCCTGAATTTCCTCGTCTCGGTACAGGACGACATTACGCCGTCCAAGACGATCAATTTTTCGACCACCGGCCAGTCGAGCACCTGTGTCTGGCTTGGCGACCGGGACATTGAAGCGCTCATCGTCGGCAAGTCCGGCAAACGCCTGGAGCCACCGTTCGACATCCTGAATGGCTTTGGTCCATGCGACAGCGATGGCGACAGTGTCACCGATGATGTCGATACCGATGATGACAACGATGGCGTGGCCGACGCCGCAGATCGTTTTCCGATCGACCCGAATGAGTCGGTTGATACCGACGGCGACGGCGTTGGCGACAATGCAGATCTGTACCCGCATGACGCCACCGAATGGAAAGACTCGGACGGCGATGGAATCGGTGACAACTCCGATATCGACAAGGACAACGATGGCATACCGGATGCGACGGAAACCCCGAGCGAAGCGCCCATCGAGCTGACATCCCCGGTCTACAATATTCCGGCAGGCGGCGGCAGTGCCACGCACGCCGTCGATCTCACTGCCCTGGAGGTCGAAATCGGCGACATCGTCACTGTCTCCAACATCCTTGCAGACGGCGACCTCGATAATTTCAACGAAAACATATACCTGGAATTCAATGGTGGCCAGTTCAGTACCGGGGGCATTCGTACCAACGGACGATGTGTCGAACAGCTTATCCCCGTTGATGCCGCGATCTCGGCAGAAGTGCTGGTAAGCGATATCGGGGCTGGCGTGCCGGGCCTGTCGATCTATGCCGAGACGAATCGCCATGTCGATGACTTGTGCGAATTTGACGGCGTGAACTACCAGGTGGTCGTGTCAAGGCCGCCATTGATGTTTATCGACCAGGACGAAGACGGCGTTCCCAACATGTTCGACCTCGACAGTGACAACGACGGAATTGCGGACGTGGTCGAGGCAGGGCTGGTTGATGCCGACAACAATTTCCTGGTCGATGACCTGCTGCTCCAGCAGGGGACTGTGACCAACCCGCCGGATTCGGACGGTGACGGTATTCCGGACTACCTCGACAGGGAGAGTCACAACCCGGACAACGACGGCAGCCAGTACGATATCGCGGTTTCCGGGCACGCTGCGCTCGACACCTCGGGCGACGGCAAGATCGGTTGGGACGATCTTGGTGCCGGAGTCGACGTCGATGAAGACGGCATCGATGCCCTGATGGATATCGACGATACGGTGCCTGGTTCGACATTCGTGAATACTTTGCCGGCCGCCAGCCCGATGTACGTGGCGACGACGCTGAATACGCCGGTGGCGTTCGCACTGAAAGCCGTTGATATCGACCAGCAACTGCTGAGCTATCGCGTTACGGCGGACCCGGACCATGGCCAGCTGTCCGGTACGGCACCCAACCTGACGTACACACCAATTGCCGGCTTCAAAGGCCGGGACAGCATCACATTCGTTGCCAACGACGGGCACGGCGACAGCACGGCCGCGAAGATCAATATCAAGGTCAACGATCCCGACATGCGGTTGAACAGCTGGCTCGACCATGCCGGCGGCGTAACAACAGCAGGAAGCCGGGTGGATTTCAGCGGAACTCCGGAAGGCTGGTCAAACAACACGGTACGCTCGGTCGCGCTTTCGACGCTGCGTTACGAAGACGATTACGAGTTGCGTATCACGCTCGAAAGCGACCCGGACGGCACTATCTTCGTTGTCGGACTCGGCGTCGACGAGACGTCCGCACAATGGACCGATGTTGACTACGCCCTGCGCAGTTCCGGCGGCAGGCTGACGATCTATGAGAACGGTACCTGGAGAACCGACGGTGCGATGCTGGCGCAGGGCGACGTGCTGTCAATCCACGTCAACGCAGGCCTGATCGAGTATCGGCACAATGGCAATGTCGTTTACGAGTCAACGTATGCCGGATCGCCCGACTTCTACGTTGATACCTCTTTCAAGACCGGTGCAGTCTCGTTTGATACCGTTGTGGCGGGTATCGTCGAGGCAGTCGTTGTCGAAGAGCCGCAGCCCCCCGAACCGCGGAAAAGCAGTGGGGGCGGAGGCGGTACTTCCGGGCTGGCCCTGGGCTTGGTGCTGTTGCTGGTCGGCGCGTCACGGCGTCGAAGTGCTTTACATAATTTTGCGCATTCCTGACATAAAAAAAGCCTCCCGGGCCGACCCGGCAAACTAATTTTTGCTTATTTTTCAGTGCGTTTCTGTCGCAATACGCCGACAAAATGTTAAATCGGTGTTGGGATCCGGCGCGCACCCATCGGCAGGGCCCGCTTGCCCAAAATCAGCTTTTAGAGAATTTTCAACCATCTAGGACCGGGATTTCAGGTCGATTGTGGTAGCAGCGGCTGGCGCGTCGTAAACGGTCGCCGGACGCTGCTGGCGCCGCGCCGGACCTGTCGCAGTCCGGAGACAGGTGACAATAATCAGTGATTGGTTACAGTAGCGGCGACTGCGCACTCGGAGATTCGTATTCGGTAGCAATACGGTAGTGCGTGCGGTTCACAACAATTTCGAACAACGCATTGGGCGCTGCAATTTCGAAGCGGCGTTCTCGCGCATATGGAAATGGTTCGGCATTGTACATTTTCTAACAGAGAGACAATGCGTTTAGTTACTGCAAGATCCCCAATCCCCCTGTTACTGATTGTTTCGCTTGGCATGTTTTTCTCGTCCGCCTCGACGATGGCGGCACGTGATTTCCTGGATGACGCGAACACGCGCTCACCGGGCAACGGTTCAGCACCGTCAATCAACAAACACGATTTCCCCCGAATCTTCACACATGAGTTCATCGGTGGAATGACAGCGCAGCAGGCCGGCAACTTCATGTTCATCGATGCACATGGAACGCAGTTCGCCAAGATGCAGCAGGCGCAGCAGAATTTCTCGGCGGACACGATGCTTATCCGGCATATCTCCGGTCGCGCATACCAACAGTATTCGTCCAGCTACTGTGACATCAGTGGCGGACCGGCATTCGAAACCACGACGAACAGCAGCCAGGGTGGTCCGTCGTCCGCGGGTTGCGGTATCTATGCAGGCCACTGGCTATACGAGCCCGGCACCACGCTGCGGCAGACCGTCAATGCCAATGCAACCGTATTGCCGGTGCAGGACGCGTCGCGCTTCACGAACGGCAATTACGTTGTTATCTACAATGCGCCGGCGGGTTCCTTCAACAACGCCGAGCACGCCAAGATCACGGCGGTGAATAACGGTGCCCGTACGATTACCGTGCAGCGCGGTTACAAGTCGAACAAGTCGAACCACAATGCCGGTTCGATCGTTGCGCAACACGTTCTCGGGCAAGGCACGGAAAAGCGCCTGTGGGCCTTCAACATGAGCACGCAGTCGCCGACAGACGCATCGGGCAAGAAGTTCTGGCAGTTCTACGCCGACTGGATCGGCAAGAACTACAACCGTCACAACAGCGGACAGGTGACCGGTGGCAACATCGCGGGCATCGTACTCGACGCTGATTTCTACATTGATCTCATCAGCAAGAATGCGGATCACAACAACGACCTGAACGCCGACCACGGTATCAGCGGTTCCGGCGTTAACTGGCTGGGCGACGGCCTGGATTCCTTCTACCAGCGTGTTCGCAACCAATTGCCCAACAAGTACGTGCTGGCCGGCGTGCACGATGCGCGCGGGTTCCACAGTGCGCAGGGCGTGCAGATGGAGAACTGGCTGGACTACGGCAACGGCGACTACAACCCGAAACCGGCGTACAAGAAGTTTGACGAATTGTTCCAGACCTACCTGTTCAACATGTCGGAGCGCGACGAAGGCCCCGCCGTGTCGCACAACCTGACCAAGACGCCGACCAAGCTGTACCCGGGCACTTCCAGCCCGAAGCCGACATCCAATGCACCGTTCCGGCTGGCGCTGGCACTGACGCTGATGGAAGACGGCTATTTCGGCACGCACACGGCGATGACGCCGAATGCCTGGTGGGATGAGTATGCCGTCAACCTGAATAACGGCCAGGCAGTTGGCAAAAACGATTTCAATGGGATCCAGCAGCATCGCGGCTGGCTTGGCAAGCCACTTGGCAAGTTCACGCGCATTTACAACGATGCCGATTTCGCGCCGGCGTCGAGCGTGCTGAGCAACGGTAGCTTCGATTCGAACACCAACGGCTGGTCGAGCTCGAATGTCAGCATTTCGCGGGTCACGTCGAACACCCAGGATGGTCCGGGTGCATTGCGTGTATCGCGCATGAACAACTACAACAAGAACATCACCGGTGCCCAGGTGCGCAGCCAGTCGATCTCGACGACCAACGGCACCTGGACCCTGGCGTTTTCCGCGCGCGCGGACGAACACCGCGAGATCCGGATCGATCTCGCCGGTGCTGTTGTCAAAGTGCCGGTGGGCACACGCTGGCGGCGCTACGTCGTCGAGCTGAAGACCAACGGCAGCAACAGCACATTGCGCTTCAACCTGGGTCGGGAAAACACCCAGGTCTGGCTCGATTCCGTGTACCTGTTCAGGAACAAGTCGGCACACGTCTTCAAACGCGAGTTCGAAAACGGCATGGCGCTGGCAAACGCAACGTCCAGCTCGAAGACCATCCAGGTCGGTAACGGCTGGCGCCGGATCAAGGGCACGCAGGATCCGGGCATCAATAATGGCAATGCGGTTTCGTCGGTGACACTGGCGCCGATGGACGGTTTGCTGCTGATTCGCGACGGCGCGGCAGCGCCGCCTCCTGGTGGCGGTGGCGGCGGTGGCGGCGGCGGTGGTGGCGGCGGTGGCGGCGGTGGTGCCTCCATCGGCGACATCGTCTGGCGTGACGCCGATGGCGATGGCATCCAGGACGGCAACGAGGCCGGCTACCAGGGTGTCGCGGTCACTGTGCGGCAGTGCAGTGGTGGCGGAGTCGTCGATTCGACCGTGACGGCCGCTGACGGGAGTTACTCGTTCTCCGGTTTGTCGTCCGGCAGCTACATCGTCAATTTCGAGCGGCCCAGTGGTGCAAGCTCGAGCCCGTTCCGTGCCGGCAACGACTGGGGCATCGACAGCGATGCCGACGAGTCGACCGGCGACACTCTGTGTATCACGATGGATGCGAACCAGAGTCG
Organism: Gammaproteobacteria bacterium; assembly: GCA_030429005.1. Taxonomy (GTDB): domain Bacteria; phylum Pseudomonadota; class Gammaproteobacteria; order Steroidobacterales; family Woeseiaceae; genus UBA1847. The sequence goes on from JAUIDP010000012.1 coordinate 6,867, forward strand.
TAACGGTGTTGATGCAGGCTTTGTTCCCCCCACTGGTGGCGGCGGTGGAGGCGGCGGCTCCGGTGGCGCCGAGATCGGTGACTTTGTCTGGCGTGATTCGAACGGCAACGGCATCCAGGACGGCAACGAGTCCGGCTACGCGAATGTCGGCGTGTCGCTCAAGCAATGCAATGGCAACACATTGCAGACGACGACAACCAATGCGAGCGGTGCCTACACGTTCAGCAATCTCGCTGCTGGCAGTTACATCGTCGACTTCGACCGGCCCACAGGTGCGACGTCCAGCCCATACCGTGCAGGCAACGACTGGGGCGTTGACAGCGATGCCGACGAAGCAACGGGCGAGACGCTGTGTATAACGATGAACGCAAACCAGACACGCGGTGGCGTCGACGCCGGTTTCATTCCGCCGGCCGGCGGCGGTGGTGGTGGCTCCGGCACCGCGAGCATTGGCGATCGCGTCTGGCGCGATAGCAACGGCAACGGTATCCAGAACGACAATGAAAGTGGTTATGCTGGCGTGACGGTCCTGCTCGAAACCTGCAGTGGCAATACGCTTGCGTCAACGGTGACCGATGCCAACGGCAATTACGAGTTCTCGAACCTGGCTGCAGGCAACTACGAGCTGGAATTCGAGTCGCCGACAGGTGCCACGGGTAGCCCGTTCCGGGCCGGCAACGACTGGGGCGTCGACAGCGATGCGAATGCTTCGACCGGCGTCACACTCTGTCTGAGTCTCGATGCCGGCGAAAACAAGGCCGGTGTCGATGCCGGATTCATTCCACCGTCCGGTGGCGGTGGCGGCGGCTCCAGCATCGGTGATCGCGTCTGGCGTGACACCGACGGCGATGGCATCCAGGACGGCAACGAGTCCGGCTATGCCAACGTCAATGTCGCGCTGGAAACCTGTAGTGGCAACGTGCTGGCAACAACGACCACCAACGGCAACGGTAACTATTCCTTTGGAGGCCTGTCGTCCGGCAACTACATCGTCGACTTCGACGCACCATCCGGCGCAACGGCGAGCCCGTTCCGGGCCGGCAACGATTTTGGTGCTGACAGCGATGCCAACGAGGGTTCCGGCGAGACGCTTTGCATCAGCCTTGGCAACAATGAGGACAAGGCCGGAGTTGATGCCGGTTTCATCCCGCCGAGCGGTGGCGGTGGCGGCGGTGGCGGTGCCAGTATCGGTGACCGTGTCTGGCGCGATGCCAACGGCAACGGCATACAGAATGCCAATGAGTCCGGCTGGGCCGGTGTCTCGGTCTCACTGATGTCCTGTAGCGGCAATGTGCAGGCGACGACGACGACGGACAGCAACGGCGAATACCTCTTTGGCGGCCTGTCCGCGGGCAGCTACCGGGTTGGGTTCAATACCCCGAACGGGGCATCTATCAGCCCGTTCCGCGCTGGCAATGACTTCGGCGCCGACAGCGATGCCGACGAAAACACCGGTGAATCGCTTTGTATCAACCTGAATGCCGGGGAAGCGAAGAACGGTGTCGATGCCGGCTTCATTCCGCAATCGGGCGGCGGCGGTGGTGGATCGTCAGGCGCAGACATCGGTGACTACGTCTGGTGGGACGAAAACGGTGACGGTATCCAGGGCGGCAATGAAGGCGGTGTCGTCGGCGTCGACGTGAACCTTCGCAGTTGTGGCGGCGGTATTCTTGCAAGCACGACGACGAATGCCAGCGGTTTCTACCAGTTCGACAACCTGGCACCGGGCGACTACCGGATCGAGGTCATTGCACCCAATGGTGCAAGCTTCGCGCCGACACGGCGCGGTACAGACTACACGCGCGACAGCAATGCCGAAAGCAATGGTCTGACGACGTGTATTGCCGTGCAGCAGGATTCGTCAAAACCGCACACAGATATCGGATTGATATTCTAGAAATAGCGTATTATCCAGACCTAGCTTGACCTTGAGCGCTGCTTTGTTGGCAGGAACCCGGAAGTCGGGTTCCTGTCGATAAAGTGGCGTTTAACGTATTCCGGCCAGGGTATCCGACATAATGAAGACATTCTCGACGGTGGCAGCACTTGCCGCCTTCGCAATTGCCAGCAGCGGTTGCGAGACTGCCAACAGTTCAGCGGAACAGGAAAGTACCGTGCAGATCGTTGTCGATGGCGACAACGTCATCCGCCAGCAGTTTCCCGCCCACCTGTTCGGCTTCAACATCAATCACTATGCCTTTGAAGCGGACTTCGTCAGTGGCCGCGAAGCGATCCCAGCCGAGGTGATAGACGGCCTGCGTCCGTTTGCAGGTTCTATGTACCGTTACCCCGGCGGCCTCGTTGCGAATCGCTTCTGGTGGGAGGCGGCGATTGACTCGGATGAGAACCAGGGTGTGCGCGCGCCGCAAAAAAAGGTGCAGCATGAATCCGCATCGCCGGTGGAATTCGGCGTCAATGAGTATCTCGGTTTTGTCGACGCGGTTGGCGGCAAACCCTGGTATGTACTGAACCTGGTGGGCTGGGACGACCAGGACATGATCCACGAGCTGCCCGCGGCGGAGATCGCGGCGTCTAATGCCCGCCTGGCAGCCTTGCGCGTGCAAAATGCGGTGGACGACGCACCACGCTATTACCAGTTGGGCAACGAACTCGATCGGGCTGAGTACCAGTGGCCGACGCAAAAATACATTGAGCGGGCGCGCATGACGATGGACGCCGTCAAAGCAGTGGACGAACAGGCCCGTTTCGTCGCGTTCATGCGTGACTTCGACTGGGTATACAAGAAAGACGAACGCAAGGGCAGCAAGAGCCTGTTTACTGATTTCATCCCGGACGTTCTGCGGGGCCTGCCCGAGATCGACGATATCTCGCTGCATTTCTATTACGACGATCCGGGCAATACACCCAGGATCAAGACCATTGAACGCCGGCTGGCGCAGTTTCGACGGGCGTTCGAGGTGGCCGCCGATGCGCGCGGTGGCCGTATGCCGAATGTCTGGATAACAGAGCACGCACGCGGTGTCGATTTGCCACGCGGCCGATCGATGGAGCGCGCGCACCTGACGGGCAACCTGTCGGGTGCCATCAGTACGGCCGATTTCCTCATCGCCATGGCGCAAATGCCCGAAGTGCAGGGCGCGTTCCTGCATGGACTGAATGCAGGGCCGTGGCAGGTCTTCGATGCCACCATTCGTGACCGCGACCTGCGGCCGCGGCCGGTCTATTGGGGCATGCGGATTCTGCGTGCACTGGCTTACGAGCAGACATTGCAAACCACAACGACTGCGACGAAGACAATCGGTGACTACATTGGCGGCTACGACGTCCGGGCGTCCGGATTCAGCGACGCCGCGCGCACCGGGCTGGGCCTGTGGGCGATCAACCGGGCGCCAGAGGCGATCACGGCGGATGTTGTTTTCAGCGAGATGGCGGGGCAGGCGGTTACGGTGCAGCACAGCCACATGTCACTGCCGGCAGGCAAGGATATCGAGGCGCGATTTACCGATCCGGAACTGAACCTGGCGGGCGATAAAAGCTGCCATCAGTTCTCGAAGGACGGTAAGGTGACCTTGTCGCTGCCGGCCGGCTCAGTGTCCGGCATTGTCATACGCCGTGCCAAAGAGGGTTGCAATGAGTGAGGAAATGCAGGATCTGTTCAATGTGTCCGGCAAGGTAGCCGTTGTCACCGGCGGTTCGCGGGGTATCGGCGAGATGATCGCTGCCGGCTTCGTTGCCAACGGCGTAAGAACCTACATCTCTTCGCGTAGCCAGGACGCATGCGATGCAACGGCAGAGCGACTGTCAGAATTTGGCGAGTGCATCGCGGTTGGTGCCGACCTGGCCACCCGGGAGGGCATCGACGGACTGGTCCGGGAGGTCGGCGAGCGCGAGCAAAAGCTTGATATCCTGGTTAATAATGCCGGCGCGACCTGGGGCGCGGCGGTCGATGAGTTTCCGGAAAAAGGCTGGGACAAGGTGATGGATATCAACCTGAAGTCGCCGTTTTTCCTTAGCCAGGCTTTCCTGCCCTTGCTCACGGCGGCGGCGAGCGCGGCGGACCCGGCGCGAATTATCATGATTGGTTCGGTGGACGGCATCAACGTCAACCGGTTGCCAACCTTTTCCTACGGACCAGCCAAGGCGGCGTTGCATCACCTGGCCCGAACGCTGGCATCACACCTGGCAGCGCGCTCGATTACCGTCAATGCGATTGCGCCGGGGCCGTTCCCGAGCAAGATGATGGCGCACACGCTGGAAACGATGGGCGAGGAAATTCGCCGCGGTGTGCCGTTGCAACGCATTGGCCAGCCGGCGGACATGGCCGGCGCAGCGATTTTCCTGGCATCCAAGGCAGCCAGCTACATTTCCGGCGTCATACTGCCTGTCGACGGCGGTATCACTGGCGCCAAGCCGACGTTGTGATGCGTCTTCCTTACAGCTTGTAGGTGATTCCCAGGTACGCCGTCTGTGGCAGTCCGGGCCGTACACCTGCCGGGCGCCGCGCCGCAATGTAAGTCTCGTCAAAGAGGTTGTCGACTTTCACGTAGGCCGACAGCTTGTCGGTAAAATCCCAGGCTGCGACCGCATCCCAGACAACACGAGCGTCGATCGACTCGGCTTCGACCAGCGGACCGTGCCCGGCTGTCGTGCGAATATCGTCGACATAGTTCGCGCTCAGGTTGAAGCGCCATCGCGGGCCGACCAGGCCGCTGCTGGCGCGCAACTGGTGTTCCGGTATGTACGGCAGCTCATCACCAGTCTGGACGTCGCCCCAGGGGCCGTAGTCGCTTTCAAACGAGTTTTCAAACTCGGCCTTGCTGGTCCACGTGTACTCGATATCCAGTGGAATGCTGAGACCACCAACTTGCCAGGCGTAGGCGGCGCTGAGCTCCAGGCCGCTGACCGTTACCTCGCCGCCGTCAAACTGGTCGCCGACGTTGCCACCACCGCCGGTAGAATCAGTGACGGTGCCGACAAGGTTGTCATAGTCGTTGACAAAGAATATGGACTCGACCGAGAGATTGTCCCCGGAGTAGCGCGCGCCGAACTCGAGATTCAGGCTGCTTTCTTCGTCGGCTGAACTGCCGGGCGCGGGCGGATTGTAGCCCTTGCTGATGCCGGCCAGCAGCCGCCAGGACTCGTTCAGGCGATACAGCGCGCCCATCCCGGGAATTAGTGCCGATACCGAGTTCCTGCGGACCTGGGTCGGGCCATTGCTGCGGGACGGATCGGCGGTGGAATAGTCGCGGCGCTCCAGGTCGAGATTTTCATATCGGAGGCCGGGCGTCAGGATCCATTTGCCGGCACGAATCTCGGCATCGACAAAAACGGCCTGTGCATCGGCGCTCGATACCCGGTTCGTCTGCGACCCCGGCGCGCCCGCCGTCGTCAGGACCAACGTTCCGTCCTCCATCCGGTAGTCGTCCTCGTGCTGGAAACGATCCTCTTCATCTTCATGAATCCTGAACCCGGCCGTCAGGGTCACCGATGTCGTGGAAAATTCGAGGTCCCAGTCGGCCTTGGCCTGCACTCCCTGCGAGTAGTACTCACGGTTGTTGGCCCGAATGGCGATGGCGTCGTCCGGACTGGTTATCCCCTTCAGGTAACTCAGCTCTGCGGCATTGGCAGGATCGGTGACGACACTGCTGATGCCGATACCGTTCACTGATTGCAGCTTGTACCAGTTGCGCTCGAAATCATTGCGATAGGCGGTGATTTCACCCCGCCAGTTATCGGCAAAATCCAACAGGTAGCTGGCCTGGTATTGCGCGTGCTCACTGGTGAATTCATCGTTCGCAGAGCCCACATAACGGCGATTCGGGTCGGCCGCGAAATCTTCGTCAGTCAGCCCGAGGTAGGTTTCGTCCGAGGTTTGCTCGGTATAGCCAGCCTTGAAGCGGAAATTTCCGACATGCAGCTTGCCCATGTAGTCCTGCAGCTCATAGCCGGTGCCGGCCCCGGGCATGCCGTCAATACGTTTGAATCCGTCACTGCTGCTTTGCACGGTTTCCAGCAGCCAGGAGACGTTATTACCGCGGCCACCGAAATTGAGATGGGCATCGTTGGTCTGCTCCTCGCCGACCCGCAGGTCGATCATGCCGCCGGTCGTCGCGGGCACGGGTGTCGAGATCAGGTTGATGGCACCGCCGGTTGTGCGCGGCCCGACGACAACCGATGCGGGTCCTTTCAGTACCTCGAGTGAATCCATGCGCCGCTGCGTCGGAAAATAATAGGCTGACGGCGCCGAGTAGGGGGCCGGAGCGATCAAAACACCGTCCTCGAGCAGCGCGATGCGTGCGCTTCGGTCCAGGCCGGATCCCCGAATACCGATATTCGGGCGCAGCCCGTAACCTTCCTCTTCCTGCACGTACACGCCCGGAACGGCGCGCAAGACGCGCATCACGTCGTTCTCGATAAAGACTTCGAGGGCAGCGGCGTCAATGACGTGTGCCGAACCGGCGATATCGGCGGTGTCACCGCGCTGGCCAATGATCGTAATATTGTCGATCGGCGCCAGTTCCTGCTCGGCGATCGTTTCCTGTGCAAGCACAGGCGTTGTGGTGGTCGCCAGGGCGGCGCAGAGCGCGGCGCGGCGAGCGAAAGTCGAGTTCATCCGAGGGTTATCCGGTAGCGTATGCAGTGATTAATATTAATAGTAATGAGAATGATTCGCAATAGATTAACGGGCCGGGAATCGAGGCGACGTGCCATTAACGGTTCCACAGCAATCACTGTGAACTACTGCCTCCACAGCCCTGCAGCAACGTGGCAACATGGCGCTGTTGCCGGTTTGGCAGGCCAACCTGACAAGGAACCATGAGCGAATACAGCCGTAAACTATTGATTGTCGAAGACGATCCGGGATTGCTGAAGCAACTCAAATGGTGCTTCGAGAGCTACGATGTCTTCACCGCGGAGGACCGCAAGTCGGCCATCGCCGAGTTGCGCCGGCACGAGCCCATGGTAGTCCTGCAGGACCTCGGGCTGCCGCCCAACCCGGAAGGTGTCGAAGAGGGCCTGGCGACGCTCAGCGAGATCCTGAAGCTTGCGCCGCACACCAAGGTCATCGTCGTGACCGGCAACGGCGACCAGGAAAATGCGCTGACGTCCGTCGCGCAGGGCGCCTACGATTTCTACGAGAAACCGGTCGATACCGACACGCTGAAACTGCTGGTCGATCGCGCCTTCAACATTGCAGAACTCGAGAGCGAGAATCGCAAGCTGACCAGCCAGGTTAACGAGTCGCCGCTGGACGGGATCGTCGCCGCCAGCGAAGGCATGCTGGCTGTGTGCCGCATGATCGAAAAGATCGCGCCGACCGACGTCACCGCCTTGTTGCTTGGCGAGAGCGGTACCGGCAAGGAGTTGCTGGCGCGGGCGTTGCACCGGCTGAGCCCGCGCAGCGAACAAAACTTCGTGGCGATCAACTGCGCGGCGATTCCGGAAAACCTGCTCGAGTCGGAGCTGTTCGGTCACGAGAAAGGCTCATTCACCGGCGCCCACAAGCAGACGCTGGGCAAGATCGAACTGGCGGCCAATGGCACGCTGTTCCTCGACGAGATCGGGGACATGCCTTTAGCCTTGCAGGCGAAGATGCTTCGCTTCCTGCAGGAACGGGTCATCGAGCGGGTTGGCGGCCGCGAAGAGATTTCCGTCGACGTGCGCGTGGTCTGTGCCACCAACCAGAACCCGGCCGATCTCATCAAGGAGAACCTGTTTCGCGAAGACCTGTATTACCGGGTGAGTGAAATTACGATCAATATTCCGCCGTATCGCGAGCGCGAAGAAGGCCGGCTGATCCTGGCTCGGACGCTGTTGATGAAATACTGCAAGCAGCAGGGCCGCGCCCTGAACGGTTTTTCCGAGGATGCGATCCGGGCGATCGAAGCGTACTCGTGGCCTGGCAACGTGCGGGAGCTGGAGAACAAGATCAAGGGCGCCGTGATCATGGCGGATGGCAAGTTCGTGACCGCTGGCGACCTCGGCATCGAGGCCGGCGAAGACGACGGCATGTCGCTGAATCTCCGCGAAGTCCGGCAGCAGGCCGAGTCGCGCGCGATCCGCGTCGCGCTGACAAAAAGCTATGGGAATATCTCAAAGGCTGCCGAGCTGCTCGGCATTACACGACCGACGCTGTACGACCTGCTGAACAAGTACGGTATGTCCGCGGAAGGTTATTCGAAGCGCGCCGCAGAGTCGTAAGACTAAAGACCCGGAGCCGGGCTAGCGGTTCTTGAACTGGTCCGGGTTCAGGTCGTAACGCGCGAGCAGCTTGTAGAAGTCTGTTCGGTTGCGCTTGGCCAGGCGTGCAGCCTGGCTGACGTTGCCCATCGTAATCTGCAGAATCTGCGACAGGTAATTGCGCGTGAACTCGTCCCGCGCATCACTGAACGAGGCCAGCTTGCCACCGTGTTCGCCCAGCGACTGTTGCACCAGTTCGCCGCTAATGACCGGTGAGCGCGACAATGCGACATTCTGCCGCACGACGTTGTAGAGCTGACGGATATTGCCGGGCCATTCCGCCGTTACGAGCATCTCGACGGCCTCGGGTGCATAGACCTTGCGTTCCTGGTCGGCTTCCCTCGCGATCAGCTGCAGGAAGTTGGCGACCAGCAGTGGAATATCCTCGCGCCGTTCGTCGAGTGTCGGCAATTTGATGTTGACGACATTCAGCCGGTAATACAGGTCTTCGCGAAAGCGACCCTCGCGCATCAGCTCCTGCAGGTCGCGGTGGGTTGCCGAAATTACGCGCACATCGACCTGCAACGCTTCTGTGCTGCCGACCGGTCGCACCTGGTTTTCCTGCAGGACCCGCAGCAGCTTGACCTGCAGCCGCATTGGCATGTCGCCGATTTCGTCGAGCATCAGCGTGCCGCCTTCGGCGGACTGGAACAAGCCGCTGTGGCTACGGGTGGCGCCGGTGAATGCGCCTTTCTCGTGGCCGAACAGTTCGGACTCGAGCAGGTTTTCTGCCATGGCGCTGCAGTTGATGGCAACAAACGGCTGGTCGTGCCGCTGGCTGGCCTTGTGAATGGCCTGTGCGAGCAGTTCCTTGCCCGTGCCGCTCTCGCCGGTAATCAGCACGCGCGCATCCGTTGCGGCGACCATCTTGGCCTGCTGCAGGATTTCCTTCATGCCCTGGTTTCGGGTGATGATCTCCGTGGCCCAGTCTTCCTCGACATCGGAGGATCCGGATACCTTCAGCGCGTTCTCGACGGTGACCATCAGCTCGTCCTTGTCGATCGGCTTGGTCAGGAAACCGAAAGCGCCGCTCTGGGTGGCGACGACCGCGTCCGGAATCGTGCCGTGCGCGGTAATGATGACGACCCGCAGGCCCGGGGAGCGGGTCTGCAACTCTTTCAGCAGGCCGATACCGTCCATCTTGTCCATGCGCAGGTCGGTGATGACCAGGTCGGGGCTGAAGCGATTCAGGGCCGCCAGCGCCTTGTGGGCGCTCTCTACCGCTTCTACTTCGTAGCCCTCGGCCCGCAGGCGGATGCTGAGGAGCCGCAGCAGGCCCGGGTCGTCGTCGACCAGCAGGATCTTGCCGCTGGCAGATTGCTTATTGGCAGCCATGTAACAAGGTTAGAGTGATTTGATGGGGGCGGCAAGGCGCAGGGCTATTGATCCTGCTCCCGAATCGAGCGTTCTATTGACGTGATGGCATCGAGTTTTTCCTCGGCGTCGTTCAGCGACTCGCGCAGGCGTCGGTTTTCGGCTTCCGCGGCCGCCAGGCGCTGTTGCACGGCGGCACCCTCGGTCGTGGCTGCCAGCGAGCTGGAGGCCAGGGCCCGGCGTGCATCTGCGCTGAGCGCCAGCTGGCGCTCCACGGAATTGAGGTGGATCGTCGCCAGCGAAATCTCGGCTGACGTCAGGATGGATTCCTGTAACAAGACATCGCGCAGCATCGATTGCGCAATCTCCGGGTTGAAGCGCTGGTGACCCGGCGTGGCAAGCACCAGTGCGTAGCGCAGGTTGGTCTGCGGGCCCGGCGTCAGCTTGGCACCCGACTCGGCGTCAGCGTAGATTTCCGCCTGCGTTTTGGGGTCGCCGATCGCCAGGGCATACAGCTCGTCCAGGTATTGCTCGGCGTCGGGCGCTCCCAGGATGACCGTTTCATCGGACGGTGTTGACGAGCGGCCCATCGACGACACCAGGCTCTTCGTCTGTGCACAGCCTGCGAGCAGACCGATCACTACCAGCGTCATCGTTGTGCGTGCGGTCCTGCCTGTGATCGTCTGCTTATCCATTTGCTGCCAGTTTCTGTTGTTGCACCGCGCGTTTCTGCGGGATATCGATGCGAAAGTGTGCGCCCGAAAACTCGCCGGAATCAACCAGTTCGACGGAACCCTCGTGGGCCTGTATACATTCCAGGACAACGGATAAACCGATGCCGGTACCGGCCACCTGGCCGCCCTGTTCCCGGCGACCCTGGAAGAACGCTTCGAAAATCCGCGGGCTTTCCTCCGTCGGAATGCCGGGCCCGGTATCCCCGAATTCCAGTACGAAGCTGGATGGCGTCCGGGTCGCCCGGATCGTGATCAGGCCGCTGCGAGGCGTAAACTTTATTGCATTTGATAAAAGATTATCCAGTACTGTGCGGATTTTTTCGCGATCCGCGTTCACAGTTACGTCATCAACTTCCAGTTTCAGCTGAATATGTGCGGCCTTCAGCGCCAGTCGTTGTGCCTTGGCAACGGAAACAACCAGCGGCCGGATCGGGAAGTTTGACAGCGTCAGCACTTCCGTCTTGGTTTGCCAGGCGCTGAAGCTCAGCAGGTTTTCGATCAGTTGCTGCAATTTCAGGCCGTTCGTGCGCAGGATGTCGGTCACTTCGCGCTGCGGCTTGTCGAGGGTGCCGACCGTGCCATCGAGCAGCAGCTCGGTTCCTTCCCTGATGTTGGCCAATGGTGTTTTCAGCTCGTGCGACATGTGCCGCAGGAAGCGATTCTTTTCCTGGGCCAGTTCGAGCAACCGGACCCGCAGCCATTCGAGCTGCCGGCCAAGGCGCTCCAGGTCTTTTGGTCCTTTAACCTCAATAGGCTTGGCGAAGCCGCTTTGCCCGAGCTGGTTGATGGCGGCGTCGAGCTGGCGAATCGGCCGCGCGACCAGCAATGTGAAGAACAGCACGAGAATAATCGTGCCGGGTACCAGCGCCGCGACCTGCCACGCCGAGACCTGCTGCGCCTTGCGCGCACTTTCCTGTAATTCCGCCACCATGTTGTCGACATGCGCATTCAGGATCGTCGTCAGTTCGACGATGCGTGTGCGCAGGTCGCCAAACCGGTCGATAGCCTGCTGGACCTCTTCGCGGGATGATTCCGGTGAACTGATCGTGCTGATGACGCGTCTCGTTGTCGTGCCGATGGACTGCAGCAGCGGGGTAGCGCCAGCCAGTTCCGTCAATGGCCGCATCTCGTCAAGACCGGCCTGCAGCGAGGCCAGGTCCTGGTGCATCAGTTGCAGGCTGTCGGCATTGAGGAATACCTGGTGCTGGCGTGCGGCACGCTCCAGCGTTGCCATCTGTTCGGTCAGCCGCCGGTTGTTTTCGGCTGCCGCAACGCCGGTAAAGACGAGCTCCTCGCTTTGTTCGGCAAGCCGGTCGAGGTTGTAGAGGGCCCATATGACGGCGACCAGCAAGGGCAGCCCGACGAGGCCGAACCCGACAAGGATCAGGCCGTTCAGCGAACGTGGGCGGCGAAATTGCATCATGGCAGTTTAGCTCAGGCAGGCCAGTATGCGCTCGGATCCTGTGCGGCTATTTTCCGTTCCCATTCGAGGCTGGTGCTGACGATCGTGTCGAGGTCGTCGTACTTCGGCATCCAGCCGAGAATCTGGTGAATTTTTTCGGTGGCTGCGACCAATTCCGGCGGGTCGCCGGCGCGGCGCGGCTCTTCGGTGATGTTCAGCGGCTCGCCATTGATACGGCTGACCGTGTCGAGCACGTCGCGTACGCTATAGCCGTGGCCGTAGCCGCAATTCATCGTCGACGACTTGCCGCCCCGGCGCAGGTAGGTCAACGCGTCGAGGTGCGCAGCTGCGAGGTCTTCGACGTGGATGTAGTCGCGCAGACCGGTGCCGTCCGGAGTCGGGTAGTCCGTGCCGAAAATGGATACGCCCGGGCGCTTGCCGACGGCAGCTTCGCAGGCCACCTTGACGAGCAGGGTAGCTTTGGGCGTCGACTGCCCGATTGCGCCGCTCGGGTCGCAGCCGGCAACGTTGAAGTAGCGCAACGCCACGTAGTTCGGTCCACCGGCTGCAGCCAGGTCACGCAGCATCCACTCCGTCATCAGCTTGGAGCTGCCATAGGCATTGATCGGCCGGGTTGGTGTGGTCTCACTGCACTTGGGCTCTTTCGGTACGCCATAGACCGCGGCCGTCGAAGAAAAGACAATGTTCCTGACACCGTGCGCATGCGCCCGCTCGAGCAGCGTGCGGCTGTTGGACGTATTGTTGCGATAGTACTTCAGCGGGTCCGCAACCGACTCGGGGACGATCGTGTGCGCCGCAAAATGCATCACGGTGTCGATGGGATGCTCGGCAAAGATTCGATCGAGCAACGCGGCGTCGCCGGTATCGCCGATAACGAGCTTGCCGCTGGTGACGGCCTTTTCGAAGCCGGTACAGAGGTTGTCCAGCGTGATAACGTCCTCACCGGCGGCCCCCAGTTGCTTAACCACGTGACTGCCGATATAACCTGCTCCGCCGGTCACCAGGATGCTTTTGTCGCTCATTCGAACTTTTCTCGTCAGGAAGGCACAGAATTGTGAACCCTGCGCTCGTTGAAAAGACAAAGTTTATCAATACTGTGCGACCGATTTGCGACCTGTATCGCACATTATTGTCTGCCAACGGAGTTGAAGTGCCCGGAAAAGCCCTAAACCGCCAGTTTGTCGCCCTCGCTGCTGCTTTGTTCGTCAGCGCCTGTGGTGGTGGCGGAGGCGGCGGTAGCAAGAATGGTGGCGGGTTTTCGCCGCCGGCTGCGGGCAATCCGGTGACCGTCTCTGGAACCGTCAGCTACGAATTCGTACCGCCGAACACCGGTTGTAACGGGCTGAATTTCTCCGCCACGACAGAGCGGCCTGTCCGAGCTGCAACCGTCGTGCTGCTGGACGGTAACGGCGCGGAGTTGGCGCGCATGCCATCGAGCGTTACCGGTGCCTATGAGTTCAGCAACGTGCCGGCGAACACCAATGTCCGGATTCGGGTGCTGGCCGAATCGAAGATCAGCGGTGCGGCGAGTTGGGACATCGAAGTGCGCGATAACGTCGATACGCGCCCGGGTGCACCGCCTCTTGGCAGCCGGCCGATGTATTCGCTAGAGAGCAGTGTCTTCAACACCGGCGATTCGGATGTCAGCCTGAACCTGCTGGCAAGGTCCGGCTGGGACCTGGCCGCGAATCGCTATACCGAACCGCGTGCCGCTGCGCCGTTTGCCATTCTCGACACGATCTACACGGGCATGCAGTTCATCATCGAGGTGGACCCGGATCTCGTACTGCCGCCACTGGACGTTTTCTGGAGCGTTAACAACACCGCCAGCGCTTTCGACCGGGACGAAGGCGATAACAATGGCGAGATCGGCGGGTCGCTCTACGACTTCGAGCTGGACGCGATGTTCGTGACCGGGGACGAAAACGGTGATACGGATGAGTTTGATGCGCATGTCGTAGGCCACGAGTGGACGCATTTCCTCGACGACGCGATCTTCCGGTCGGACTCGCTCGGAGGTACGCACCGGCTGGGCGACAAGCTGGATTCCAGGCTGGCATGGTCGGAGGGCTGGCCGACGGCTCTCGCGTCGATGTTCCTGGGAAGCCCTTCCTATTGCGAGACGGGCACGCCGGGCACGAACGCCGGCTTTGAAATCAATGCGGAGGCCGGCTTCTTCGGCGGACAGGGCTGGTTCGACGAAGTCGGGGTTGTGCGCTTTGTCTACGATTTGTGGGACACGACCAGCGAGGGCACGGACTTCGGGTCGGTCGGCTTCGCGCCGATTTACGAGGTCATGCGGAACGGCCAGCGCACGACACCTGCCTGGGCAAACATTTTTACCTTCGCGGTGGAGCTGCGGGCACTGGTCGATGTCAATGGCGATGCGCTGATCGACTCGCAGCTCGGGGACGAAATGACGGTCCAGGGAGCACTGCTCGACATCTGGGGGACGAACGAAACCAATGACGGTGGCGCCGCGGATCCTGCTGATGTCCTGCCAATTTACATCGACATGGTGGCGGACGGGACAACGACGAATATTTGTTCCAACAGCCAGTTCGACACGGGCGCGGCAAAAGACGGCAACAAGCTGTCGGAATATCGCTATATCCGGCTCAGCGTACCGATGCTCGACGAGTACAATGTCGTGATTGAATCAACGACGCCAACGCCGCCGACGCCGGATATGACAGACAACGACCAGAGTGACCCGGACATGCTGTTGGTACAGAATGGCAACGCGGTGCTGAAATTGCTAAGCGAGGACGAGAACTTCGAAACCGGTGTAACGCCGCCGTTGCAGCCCGGAACATATATCGCGGACCTGCGAGACTGGCGTTACGCGGACCCGGACATTTCAGCGTCGTATCCGCCGACCGTGTGTTTTGACGTACGCTTTGAACCGACGCCTTAGGACTTTGTGGTGAGCATTATGAATCGAGCGAATATCGCAGCACTTGCAGCAATCTGTTTGCTGGCCGCTTGTGGCGGCGACGACGGCAGTAACGGCGTCAGTTCCGAAGCGGGGCAAACGGTTGCAAATGACGGGAAAACGGCGATTGCACAAAGAACGTCGGAAGTGCAGAGCCCGGTCGAGATTACATACCGTGTTATCGGCACGCCGATCGTCGGCCAGCCCGTTGCCCTGGACCTGCAATTCGAGTCATCGTTCGGTGCGACGCCGTATACCGTTTCCTACCGGGTGAACGACGAAACTGCATTGCAGATGTCCGCGGCGCAGTCATCGTCGGTCTCTATATCCCCTTCAACCGAAGATGAGCGCGTCGCGCAGCAGGTTACCGTGGTGCCTCTTCGTGAAGGGCGCCTGTACCTGAATGTGGCGGCAGTCATCGAGACCGATACCGGCTCGATTCGAACTGTCACCGCCATTCCGATCCAGGTTGGTGCGGCCGCGCCCAGGGAGATCGTCGAGAATGGGACCGTCACTACTGACGAAGACGGCAACCTTATTCGCAGTCTCCCGGCCAGCGAAGAGTAGCTGTCTGACATCGGCGCGACGATTGCCCCAGGTCCGGCCGCTGCCCCTTGGCTATTATGTTCAGTCGCAATTCGTGCAGATTCCACAAACGGAGAATGCATCAGCTTTTTTCCATAACGTATTGAAAAAGAAAGGGAAATATTTCCCAAAAAAAGATTCAGAATTGGATACGTGTCACAGACCCACTTGCGATTAATGCCTATTGTTGGACGCTGCAGTCGAACGTTTTTCGCGGGGCAGGTCGCGAATTGTCTGTTTGAATACGATGGAACGTACGGGTCGGCCGATGCAAAAGGACTTACGCGAGAGGATCAAGCAAGCGACAGAGGATTCGGGTATCGACAAACCCGATTTCGTCGAGCTATTGAACCTGATCGACGCGCACTACGACAAGATGGAAGCGACGATCACCCAGTCGCTGACCAACACGACGCCGATCGAAGCGATATTCGACAGCGTAGCCGAGGCTTTGCTGTCGGTCAGCGAGAGCGGCATCGTCTGTAACTGCAACAAGACCTGCTCGAGCTTTTTCGGCCTGGCCAAGGACCAGTTGATCGGTTCAAAACTCGAGCACCTGGTGCCGAATGCACACGGCAAGATTCTCGAGGATTTTCTGCAGCCGTTTCTCTACGGCGTCGACAATTCATATCCGCGAGTCGAACCCGGGCAGGTGGAAGCCGTGCGCGCGGACGGGGAATCGTTTATCGCCGACATCACGGCGAGTGTCCTGGAAGCCGGACATAGCCGGATCTTCGTCATCAGCTTGCGCGACGTAACCGGCCGGCAGAACGCAGAGTCCGCGCTGCGCGTCAACGAAGAGCGCTACCGGGCACTGGTCGAGAACGCGCCGGAAGCTATCGTTGTCTATGACATCGACCAGAACCGGCTGGTGGATGCGAATGAGAGGGCCTGCTCGTTGTTCAACCTATCTCGCAGTCGCCTGCTGACCGTGAGCCCCGAGGACATCAGTCCTGCCAGGCAGGCCGATGGCACGCCGTCGTTTGGCGTTGACCGTGGGTATATTGACGAGGCGCTGGCAGGCGGGAATCCCAGCTTTGAATGGATTCACAAGGATTCAGGCGGCAAGGAGTTTCCGTGCGAGGTCCGGTTTAGTCGCCTGCCATCGGACAGTTCGAGACTGATTCGGGCTTCGATCAGCAATATCGAAGAGCGCAAGCGCATGGAGTCAATTGCTTTTGCGCAGAACAAGATTCTTGAAATGATTGCTGCGAGCACGCCGTACGAACGAACGCTACGTGCGATCTGCCGCTGCGTTGAACGGATCAATGACGACTTTCGTGCCGCTGTGATGCAATTGCACCCGTCGTCAAAGATGCTGCACCTCGCACAGGCGCCGAGCCTGCCGGAAGCCTTCAAGCTCTCGCTGGAGTTTGTCGAAGTCACCGGCGACGGTCTGACGTGCGGGGCAGCCGTGTTTCACGGTGAGGACCAGCTTTGCACCGACATTGCGGCAAAGCCGGGATGGTCGGAGTTGGCAGCGGGAGCCGCGGAACACGAAATCGCCGCGGCCTGGTCACTCCTGCTCGAGGGTGCCGGCGGCCGGGTTCTCGGTACGCTGGATGTTTACGTCGGGGAGGCC
The DNA here is from genome assembly GCA_030429005.1 of Gammaproteobacteria bacterium. Taxonomy (GTDB): domain Bacteria; phylum Pseudomonadota; class Gammaproteobacteria; order Steroidobacterales; family Woeseiaceae; genus UBA1847. The sequence continues at coordinate 23,642 of JAUIDP010000012.1, forward strand.
CGGGCGCCGACCACTGACGAAGCGGATCAACTTAATCGCATGGCCAAGCTGGCCGGCATCGCGATCAAACGGCAGGTTGACGAAAGCAAGCTCAGGAACTCCGAGATGCGCTATCGGGGCCTCTTCGAGAACGTCGTCGACGGCGTCTACATTGCCTCCCGGGAGGGTGAGATCATCGCAGCCAACCCGGCGCTTGTTGAGATGCTCGGCTACGACAGCGCAGAGGATCTCAAGAGTATCGGTCAGACCACATTGCTGTACGTCAACCCGGTCGATCGCGAGCGCGTGTTCGCGCGACTGGAGGCGCAGGGCATCGTCAAGAATTTCGAGTACCGGCTGCGCCGCAAGGACGGCCGGGAAATCGTCGTGCTGGAGAATGCGCGAGCCGTTTACGACGATGACGGTACGATCGTCGCGCACGAGGGCACGATCACCGATATCACTGACCGTAAACGTGCCGAAACGCGTATTTTCGAAGAGAAGGAGCGTGCGCAGGTTACGCTGCAATCCATCGGCGATGGTGTCATCACTACGGATGCACAAGGGCGCGTCGATTACATCAACCCGGTTGCGCAGGATCTCACCGGTTACGACATGCGCAGCGTCAACAATCGCCCGATCACCGAGATCATGACGATCGTCAACGAGCATACACGTGCAACCGTGGAAAACCCCGTCATGCGTTGCCTGCGAGAAGAACGTGTGATTACCCTCGAAGATCATTCGGTACTGATCAACAAGAACAGTGAAGAGATTCCGATCCAGGACTCCGCTGCACCGATTCGTGATCGCATCGGTAACGTCATCGGTTCAGTCATGGTTTTCCATGACGTGAGCAAGGAAACCCGACTGTTCCGGCAACTCAGTTACCAGGCTTCGCACGATTCACTGACAGACCTTATCAATCGTCGTGAGTTCGAGAATCGCCTGATTGCCGCGATGCAGGCACTGCAATCAGAGCCCGGGCAGACCCATGCTTTGCTGTACCTCGATCTCGACCAGTTCAAGGTGGTCAACGACACTTTCGGCCATATTGCAGGCGATGCCCTGCTGAAAAGAATCGCTGAGCTGATTCACGGCAATATCCGGTCCACGGATGTCCTGGCACGGCTCAGCGGTGACGAATTCGGCATATTGCTGGAACGCTGCAACGAGGCGCGGGCAATGGAGGTTGCTGAATCCATTCGCGGCGAGATGGAGGAGTTTCGCTTCGAATGGAAGGACTCGTTTACATCGATCCGCTGTTCGATCGGCGTGGTCATGGTTACGGCCGAGAGTGAAGACGTGGCTACGCTGATGAGTTCGGCGGACGTGTCCTGCTATTCAGCCAAGGACAAGGGTCGCAACCAGGTGCATCTCTACCAGGGCACCGACGCATCACTGCGGCACGAGGAAATGAAATGGGTATCGCGCATCAGCAGCGCTGTCGAAGACGATCGCCTCGAGCTGTTTTTCCAGCCGATCATCGGCATCGGCCAGGACCACGATGAGAGCCGCGGACACTACGAGTTGCTGCTGCGCATGCGCGACGAAGATGGCGCGCTGGTCAGCCCGGACCAGTTTATTCCGGCGGCGGAACGCTACAACCTGATGTCGACGCTGGACCGCTGGGTAATTCGTGAAGCACTGGCAAAGCTGGCCGACCGCAGCGGTGACGAGGATGCACGCTATACGCTGGCAATAAACCTCTCTGGCACGTCGTTGAGCGAAGATCGCTTCCTGGGCGACGTCATCAAGGAGCTGCAAAAACAGAAATTGCCAAAAGGTGCGATCTGTTTCGAGATTACCGAGACCGCGGCCATATCCAACCTGTCGCGCGTTGTCCATTTCATGCAGTCGTTGAAAGCACTGGGTTGCAAATTCTCGCTTGATGATTTCGGCAGCGGGCTGTCGTCGTTTACGTATCTCAAAAACCTGCCGGTCGACTACCTGAAAATCGACGGCCAGTTCATTCGCAATGTGGCCGATGACTCGGTCGACGAGAGCATGGTCAAGGCGATCAGCGAGGTCGGCCAGGCCATGGGAATCGAGACAATCGCCGAACGCGTCGAGACCAAGCAGGTGCTCGAAAAACTGGGTGCCCTCGGGGTCGAGTTCGCACAGGGCTACTACATTGCCCGGCCGACCTCGGTCGCATCCTTTGCTCCCTGGGGAAATAATCGTTTCACGGTGCAGAGCGCCTGAAGGTATACTGGCCGCATGCAGGGCCGCTCCACTGATAAAAACAATACGCTGCTGTCAGCAACCGAACCTTCCCCGTTTTACGTACAGAACGCGGTGTCCGAGGCGCCGATACTGCTTGTCTGCGACCATGCCAGCTGCCGTTTCCCGGAGGCGCTGGGCGATATGGGGCTGGATCCGTTCGCACGCCGTTGCCACCTCGCGATCGATATCGGTGCCGGTGCCCTGACCGAATGCCTCTCCGACAGCCTGGGCGTCACCGCAGTGCTGGCCCAGTATTCGCGGCTGGTAGTCGACTGCAACCGGGAACTGCTCGACCCGGGTGCATTCCTTGAATACGGCGACGGTATTCTCGTTCCGGGCAACCGCAGCCTGTCCCAGGCGGACAAGGACGCGCGTGCCAACGAGATTTACTGGCCTTATCACCGTGCAATCGATGCGCAGGTCAGCAGGCTTTCCGGCATCGGGCCGCCACCGGCGTTCATCTCGGTGCACAGCTTCACGCCGGTCCTGAACGGCGAATCGAGACCGTGGCAGGTTGGCATTCTCTGGGATACCGATGCGCGCCTGCCAGAGATATTCCTGACCGAGTTCCGCGCGGCAGGCTTCGTGACCGGCGATAACGAACCCTATTCGGGCAAGGCTCCGCAGGATTACACTATCGACAACCACGCAGAGGCCAATGGCCTGCCGCACCTCGGCATCGAGATCCGGCAGGACCTGATCTCCGATATGGCTGGCGTTGAACGGATAGCGGCCGTGATGCACAAGATTATTGAATCGATACCCGAGAGAATCGGTCTCAACGACACCCGGGCCCGCGCATAGCCCGTCACAACCAGAGCAGGAAGATGCCCATGCCCAATGTACCGTCCAAGTTTACGATGGGAATTGAAGAGGAATACCTGCTCGTCGACAAGGAAACCCGTGCGCTGGTCGTCGATCCGCCGCAGAGCCTTATGAAAGCCTGCGAGGAAAAGCTCGGCGAGCAGGTATCGTCCGAATTGCTGCGTTCGCAAATCGAGATCGGCACGAAAGTCTGCGGTGACATCACGGAAGCGCGTGAGGATCTGCGCCGCTTGAGAAAAATCATCGTCGATGTCGCCAACGATCACGGGCTTGCGCCTATTGCATCGTCAACGCATCCGTTCAGCCGCTGGTCGGAACAGAAGCAAACCGAGAAAGACCGTTACGAGTCACTGACGCTCGAGATGCAGGCAGCGGCGCGTCGCTTGCTGATTTGCGGCATGCATGTGCATGTCGGTATCGAAGACGACGAGTTGCGCATCGACCTGATGAACCAGATGTCGTACTTCCTGCCACATCTCCTGGCGATGTCCTGTTCGTCCCCGTTCTGGGAAGGGCGCAATACCGGGTTGAAGAGCTACAGGTTGACGGTTTTCGATGCATTGCCGCGCACCGGTCTCCCGGAACGGTTTGCGAGCTACGCGGAATATGAACGTCACGTACGGATCATGGTCGATGCAGGCCTGATCGAGGACTCGACCCGGATCTGGTGGGACTTGCGGCCGAGTGCACGTTTCCCGACACTGGAAACGCGCGTCATGGACGTCTGCACGCGTCTGGACGACACGGTGGCGATCGCGGCGATGCTGGTCTGCCTGCTGCGCATGCTGTACCGCCTTCGTAGCCATAACCAGCGCTGGCGGATTTACACGCCGATGCTGATTCGCGAGAACCGATGGCGTGCCATGCGCTATAGCTACGACGAAGGGCTGATTGACCTGGCAAAAGGGGTCGTCGTGCCGTTCGACCAGTTGCTCGACGAGCTGTTAGACCTGATTGCCGAAGATGCAGAAGCATTGAGCTGTACAAAAGAGATCGAGCATGTTCGCACTATCGTTGCACGCGGCACCAGCGCGCACCGCCAGATTAATGTTTTCGAGGAGTCGAAAGCGTTCGGTGCCGATGACGAAGTCGCATTGAAAAACGTCGTAGACACGCTGATCGAGGATACGGCAGACGGGCTGTAGGCCTTTGATTGCATCATAATGCGACCTGTGCCGCATTATGTCGTGGCGCAGCCAGATAGCATGGCGGGATGTTGTTTTCACGCCGAATTTACGTGCTCGGAAGGTCCTGACGTTGGACGGTCTCGAGCTGTTTCTTCGCCCTGTCTTCGGGCTGGCAGCACTGCTCTACCTGGGGCTGTCCGTTTACGTTGCGCGCGCTGCGCACCTGGGTAGTAACAGCGTCATTTCGTTTTTCCTGTTCCTGATCGGCGTGCTGGTCGCCGGAACAGCGTTTTCCTACGGCACTTATGATACTAATATCTACGGCATCGGCCGGGTCCTGACGTTCTTCGCGTCCGGCTTCCTGCCGATCGCGTTTTACCTGGTCTATCGGGAGTACACGGTCGGAGCGCCCGGCCCGGTGATCGTGGCAATGCTCTCGGTAATCCCGATTGCGACCACCGTACTTGCACTGACCAATTCCATGCACAACGCGATCTGGTCGGCAGAGGTAACCGCAGAAGGCATCAGGTTTTCGGAACTGACGGACCACTACTGGTTTTCGCGTGTGCACGCACCTTTCATGTATGGCCTGTTCCTGTACACGGTCATTTCACTGGCCAGCCGATTGCCAAGCATCGCGCCGGCGCACCGGCGTACGATTGTCGTCCTGATTGGCTGCGCGATCATGCCGTTCGCGGTTAGCGTCGGAAACAATTTCCTTGGTATGGGTCCGGCGGACTTTCCGTTTACATCGCTGACGATGGTATTGCTGTTGCCCGTGTACTGGTACGCGAGCATCACAATGCGCTTCTTCGACTTCAGTCCGCTCGCTTACGAAACACTGTTTCACCACGTTCGCGACCCCATCATCGTGCTGGACATGAACGACTGTATCGTTTGCGTCAACCAGAGTGCCCAGGAGTTTCTGAAAGCGACCGAGTCGGAACTGCTGGGCAAGAAGCTTTGGCAGGACTTTCCGCAGGCACGGGACCTGCTGCGAAAAGCCAACGAACTTGACCTCACCCAGACCCTGCGCATGAACAACAATCATGTGTATGAGCTGAGTTCGCGGCCGCTGACCGGCCGCCGGGGGCAAAACCTGGGCATGGTCGTCGTCTGCCGGGACGTCACCGAACGCCGCACCGCACTGGACAAACTGGCTGACAATGAACGCCTGATCCGGACTCTGATCGAGACGTCTTCCAATGGCATGCTTCGATTCGCGCGCGACGAGAGTGACCAGGACCGTCGCTTTCGCTGTGTCTATGCAAATCGCGCCGCTGAAGCGTTTCTGGGCACCGGCGTCGGCACGCTGATAGGGATGCCGCTGGACAAGCTCGAACAGCTGAATCCAAAGTCTTTGATCGAACATTTCAAAGACGACTCGGCCAACCAGTCGATGACCAGCTATGAGGTTGCGGTAGCCACCGAGGCTGGCCGGGTATGGCTGCGTGTATCGGGCGAGCCGATCGACAATGACTTTTCGGTGACGTTGAGCGACATCACCCAGCGCAAGCGCAGCGAAGACCAGATGCTGGCAGACGCATTGCGCGATCCTCTAACTGGCGTATTGAACCGCCGCGGCTTTGAAAAGGAGGGCGCGACCTCGATACGCAATTCGGACGACGGTGCTGTCCTGTACCTCGACCTGAACCAGTTCAAGGCGATCAATGACCAGTTCGGTCACAGGGCCGGCGACGCGCTGCTGAAGGCATTCGGCCATCGGCTGGAATTCTGCCTGCGGCCCGAGGATGTGCTGGGCCGCCTCGGTGGTGACGAGTTCGCAATCGTGCTGCCGGGTGTGAACGTTGCCGACGCCAAGCGCATCGCCGAGCGGCTCGTCGTGGCCGCCTCGGAGGCCTATATCATCCAGGGCCAGGAGATAAAATGCACAGCGAGCGTCGGCATAGCCCTGATGCCACGACATGGCGAAGAACTGTGGCACCTGATCAGTGTCGCCGATGAGGCCATGTACAACGCCAAGTCGATCTCCCCGGACGACGCCGCCAACGATCGCTCCGCGTATATCGAAGCTGCAACTGCATCCTGACAGCCTGCGGTTACTGCCACCGGGGCTTGACCGCGAATTATATATCGACTATTCTCGATATATGGATATTAAAACGGCTGTCGAGTCCCTGGAATCACTTGCGCATGAAACCCGGCTGGGCGTGTTTCGCCTGCTGGTCCAGGCCGGGCCCAGGGGGCTGTCTGCTGGTGACATTGCGGATCGCCTCGGCGCACTGCAGAACACGATGTCCAGCCACCTGCACAAGCTCGGGCGGGCGGGGATCGTCCACAGCCGCCGGGAAGGGCGGCATATCATCTACAGCGCGAATTTTGCCGCGTTGAGCAGCCTGATTGTGTACCTGATGGAGGACTGTTGCGGTGGATCGGCCGAAGTATGCGAGCCCGTGGCAGCGCGAATCAATTGCTAAGGAGAAAATCATGAAACGTTTTCACGTCAACGTTGCCGTGGCCGACCTGGAAAAATCGATCGGCTTTTACACCACGTTGTTCGCGGTCGAGCCGACCGTGCGCAAGGATGACTATGCGAAATGGATGCTGGACGATCCACGCATCAATTTCTCAATAGCCGAGTCGAGCAAAACAAGCGGCATTAATCATGTCGGCCTGCAGGCCGACACGGACGAAGAGTTGCAGGAAATCCAGGCACGGCTGCGAGCAGCAGGGCAGGAAACCTTCGACCAGCCGGTGGCAGAATGCTGTTACGCGAAGTCAAGCAAGACCTGGATTCGCGACCCGGACGAGGTGGCCTGGGAAACTTTCGTCACGCATGGCGCGATCACGCACTACGGCTCTGACGGCGTACCCGAAACAGTCAGCAAGGCCGCTGCAGCGCAGCAGAACGTACCTGGCGAGACCAGTAAGGAAGGGCGCTGCTGTGCATAACGTACTGTTTCTTTGTACCGGCAACTCGGCCCGCAGTATCGTTGCCGAGGTGCTGATGAACGAGATGGGTGCGGGCAGGTTTCGTGCTTACAGTGCCGGCAGCCAGCCGGTTGGCAAGGTCAATCCGGGCGCGCTGGAGGTCCTGCAGCAGCACGGGCTTGCTGTACACGGTTTGCGGTCGAAATCCTGGGACGAGTTTTCCGGTGACGGCGCGGTCAAACTGGATACCGTCATCACTGTTTGCGACAACGCGGCGGCCGAGAGCTGCCCCGTCTGGATCGGCGCGCCGCAGTCATTGCACTGGGGTCTGCCGGACCCGGCTGCCGTCGAGGACAGTGCAGCGCGCCGCGAAGCGTTTGCCGGTGTCTACCGCGAGCTGCAGGAAAAGATTGAGCAGTTTATCGCGGCTTCAGTGGAGGTCGACTAGCGACCGCAAAGCCGCGGTAACGGGACTGGTCAGGGTGCCGGTATTTGTACCAGGTCGGCAGTTGCCGGATCAACGGTGTCGTAGGCGATGTAGTCAAAGACGTCGCCCAGCTCCGCGGTCAGCGCAACCGGGCCGGCAATAATCGTCTTTTCACCGGCAACGGTCACGTACATTTCCAGATTGCCCTGGTCAATCGTCGTACTCAGCGGCGGCAAACCGGGAGGAATGCCGAAAAACTCAGGTAACAGCACATCCTCGAGCGAAGTGCCGGCCTCGACAATATACAGGTCGACAAACGGGTGATTGAAAGCCGCATGTGTGAACTTCAGTTTCGTCAGCGTCTCGACGGATCGACGGTCCGGGTTGACGACGTTTGCACTGAGCGCATCGACTTCGCCGACAATATAGACCTCGACGCGGGACGCGGGAAAAAGCACGGCGGGCGCTTCGAACAGGATGCTGCCCGTGTTGCCGGCCGTTGTATACGTAAACGTGTATTCACCGAAATCCAGGTCGAGGTCGCCGGTGATGTCCCTGTAGGCGTGATTCGCCACGATCCGGTCGCTCAAGGCTTCATCAGAGTAGATGTCTGACGTGGCCAGCGCCATGGACGCATGGATAAAGCGAACGGTGGAATCGATATTGGTATCGGCCAGCGCCGAAGAAGTGCCGTTCTGGCTGATGACGCGCACGGCCAGCGGCCCGGGGTCGTTTGCCGTACCGTCGAACGGTGTGATTGTCAGGCTGGTGCGCGAACTGCCTGTCGTTGTATTCGATTCGAACAGGATATCGCCGGGGTCACCCGCCGTCGTCATGATGTAGACGTATTCGCCGGACTCCCTGACAACGGCATCGGAAACCTCGCCAAACTCCAGCGATGCGACCGCCTCGCCGGCGACCGGAGCCGTTCCTGGCGGTGCGTAGTAGACGTCAATCGGTCCGTACGACTCCGCGGTATGCCCGAAGCGCAGCTCGAAAGTCGTGTCCGTTTCCGCGAATTCGGTCACCGGGTAGTCCCAGACAATGATGTCCGGAGCCGCCACATCGCCAGTGATCAGGAATGTATACGCACGGTCTCTCTCGATCTTCTGCGGGACCGTCGCAACGCGCTGGGCCCCGATCATGCCGGGTAATGCGACCTGGAAATTGAAATTGTACTCGAGGTCGTCAAAACTGGTTTGCGTTGTGGCGCTGGCGTAGTTGGCTCCTCCAATCGTGCGTTCTTCGATCAGGAAGCCGAACTCGGGCCCTGTCGGGATCGTGTTGATTGCACGAACCAGTCCTTCGCCGGTTGCCTCCGGTCGATCGGAATCACCGGTACAGGCGGCCATGAGCAGCGCGGCCGCGCTGACAATTGTCAAAAACAGTTTTCGCATTCTAAAGATTATTCCAGACCGCAGATTGACTTCACTTCAAGAAATTCCTCGAGACCGTGGCCGCCCCATTCACGGCCATTGCCGGATTGCTTGTACCCGCCGAACGGGGCGCCGGCATCGAGATTGGCATTATTGATGTGCACCATACCGGCCCGCAGGCGCGATGCAACCCGGCGTGCATGCTCCATATCCGTGGACGAGACGTAACTGGCGAGACCGTATGGCGTATCGTTGGCGATCCGGATTGCCTCGTCTTCGTCATCATAGGGAATGATCGAGACGACCGGACCGAAGATCTCTTCGCGCGCAATGGTCATGTCGTTACTGACATTCGCGAACACGGTAGGTTTCGCATAGTAACCCTTCTCAAGGCCTTCCGGCCGTCCGACGCCGCCTGCGGCCAGCACGGCGCCTTCGTCGATACCCTTCTGGATCAGGCCCTGTACCTTGTTCCATTGCACTTCGGACACCAGCGGGCCGACTTCGACGCCTTCCGCGCGCGGATCGCCGACGACCGTGGTATTCGCCACTTCGGCCGCGAAGGCTGCGGCTTCGTCCATCCGCTCGCGCGGTACCAGCATGCGCGTCGGTGCATCGCAGGACTGGCCGGTATTGAAGAACACCTCGCCGGCGCCTGCCTTGACGGCGGACTCGAAGTCCGCGTCGTCGAGAATAATATTGGGTGACTTGCCGCCCAGTTCCTGTGCGACACGCTTGACCGTCGGTGCCGCGTTTTGCGCGACCAGAACGCCGGCGCGTGTCGAGCCGGTAAACGACACCATGTCGATACCCGGGTGCGAGCTGATTGCGGTGCCGACACCAGGCCCGTCACCGTTGATCATGTTGTACACGCCGGCTGGTACGCCGGCAGCATCGAGAATCTCGCTGAAAATATAGGCATCGAACGGTGCGACTTCGCTCGGCTTCAGGATCATCGTGCAGCCAGCGGCCAGTGCCGGTGCCACTTTGACGGCGATCTGGTTTTGCGGCCAGTTCCACGGCGTGATCAGGCCGCAGACGCCGATCGGTTCCTTGACGATCAGCGTGGCGCGGCTGCTGCTCTCGACTTCCAGCGCTTTCAGGGCCCGGATAGCCGCCTTGATATGCTGCGGACCGCTGGCTGCCTGCGCTTTCGACGCTACTTCCCAGGGGGCTCCCATTTCCTCCATGATGGCCTCGGCCATATCGTCGAAGCGCTTCATGTATTCGTCGAGGATCGCCTGCAACAGGTCGAGGCGTTCTTCACGCGAGGTCTGCGAATAGGTTTCGAATGCGCGCCGGGCGGCAGCCACCGCCACGTCGACGTCGGCCGCACTGCCGATGCTGATGTGCCCGCAGACCTCTTCGGTTGCGGGGTTGATGACGTCCAGGGACTTTGGCGTTACGGGGTCGACCCATTGGCCGTCGATGTAAAACTGCATCATTTCGCGCATGATTTGTCCTCCTCGGAGAGCCGCGCATCATAGCTTAATTTGAGCGTTTCGGCGTGCTTTCGGAGGGTAGAGTACAAAAAGGGGTCAGAGCCGTTTTTGTACTAACCTGAACAACGATCAACGCCGGCTGGAAGGGGCTCTGACGCCTTTTTGAGCTTTGGGTTCGGGCGCCGTCAGGTAGAGAGATATTTCTGCCGGTACTCGGCGGGTGGCATGTCGTACCAGGACTTGAACGCCGTGGTGAATGAGCTGATGTTGGAATAGCCCAGCAACATGGCGACTTCCAGCAATTTCAGGCGCGCATCGCTGAGGTAGTCCACGGCCAGCCGTGCACGGGCTTCTTTGAGGACTTTCTGGAAACTGGTTTTTTCGGCACGCAGGCGTCGCTGCAAGGTACGTCGACTCAGGCGCAGCGCCCGGCAGGCCGCATCGGCATTGGCTTCTCCTGCAGCCAGCAGTTCCGCCAGCCGGCGCATCAACTGTTCGGCAATATTGTCCTGCTCATACCGAGACCGGAGATTGTGGTCCGCTTGCTTGATGAGTTGGCCGTAGGTCATTGCCTGATGCTACCAGAAATCATCCACCGGAAATCAGGATTTGAGTAAACTGTGGTGATGGATACAGACAACGAGAATGCAGTCAACTACGAGATCGTCGACGGTATCGGCGTCATTACCGTTAATAACCCACCCGTCAATGCACTGTCACATGCTGTGCGTGGCGGCCTGCAGCGGGCAGTTGCTGCTGCGCAAACAGATGCCAGCAAGGCCCTGCTGATCGTTTGCGCGGGCCGGACGTTTATCGCCGGCGCGGATATCAGCGAGTTCGGCAAGCCCATGCAGGAACCATTTCTGCCGCAGCTGATCAACGAAATCGAAGCGTCTGGCAAGCTGGTCGTCGCAGCCATTCACGGCACTGCATTGGGCGGAGGCTTCGAGGTGGCACTGGGCTGTCACTACCGGATCGCACTCGAGACCGCCAGGGTCGGTCTACCGGAGATCAAGCTTGGTTTGTTTCCGGGCGCCGGCGGCACGCAGCGCGTTCCCCGACTCGCCGGTGTGCCTGCGGCAATCGAACTGATGGCCAGCGGCTCCCCGGTCAGTGCCGTGCGGGCGGCAGAACTGGGCCTCGTTGACAGGGTCGTTGCCGACGATTTGCGGGCCTGCGCACTGGCATACATTGCCGAGCTGCTGGATGCGGGCGCCGAATTGCGACGCGCCAGCGAGCTTCCTGTAGAGCCGGTCAATGACGAGGTGTTCGAGCAGGCCGCCGCACAGTTTGACAAGCGGGCCCGTGGACAGGTTGCCCCCCACAAAATGCTCGAGGCGGTCAGGGCGGCGGTCGAGCTGCCGTTCGTCGAAGGGCTTGCAAAGGAACGCACGCTGTTCACCGAGCTGCTGACAGGGAGCCAGGCGAAGGCCATGCGCCACCTGTTTTTCGCGGAACGGGAGGCAGCAAGAATCAAGGGCCTGGCTCCGGACCTGCAGCAGCGCACTATCGAGCGGGTAGGCATCATTGGCGGGGGTACGATGGGTGGCGGCATCGCGATGAGCTTTGCCAATGCCGGCTTCGATGTCACGTTACTTGAGATCAACGACGAGGCGTTGCAGCGCGGACTCGGGATCGTTGACAGGAACTATGCCGGCAGCGTCAAGCGCGGCAAGCTCAGCGAGGAAGAGGCCTCGGCCTGTCGCGATCGCATTCGCGGAACGACTGATTATGGCGACCTCGCTGACGCCGATCTCGTCATCGAAGCGGTGTTCGAAGATCCGGAGTTGAAGAAAAACATCTTCCGGCAGCTGGACGCGGTCTGCAAACAAGGCGCGATTCTCGCGACCAACACGTCCTACCAGGACGTAAATGCTATCGCTGCTGCGACGAACCGCCCCGCAGACTGCCTCGGCATGCATTTTTTCAGTCCGGCCCACATCATGAAGTTGCTCGAAGTGGTGCGCGGTGACAGAACGGCCGACGACGTGCTCGCAACCGTCATGGCGCTGGGCAAGAAAATCCGGAAGGTGCCGGTCATGTCCGGCGTCTGTTATGGCTTTATCGGCAATCGCATGCTGGGTCCGTACTTTCGCGAAGCACAACTGTGCCTGATCGAAGGCGCGACACCGGAGAGTGTCGATGCGGCGATTTACGACTGGGGTATGGCGATGGGCCCGATCAGCGTCAGCGACCTTGCCGGCCTGGATGTCGGCTACAAGGCGCGCCAGGCGCTGCCGGCCGAGCAGCGCGGCGATGCGAATGCGTACCGTGTTCCCGATGCTCTCGTGGAAGCCGGGCGTCTCGGACAGAAAAGCGGCCAGGGTTTCTATCGCTACGATCCGGATACGCGGCAGAAGACGGCTGACCCCGAGGTTCAGGCGATTATCGAACGTGAAGCAGCGGTCGCCGGCATCGAACGGCGTGCAATATCCGCTGCGGAGATCGTTGATCGCACGATGTTCGCAATGATTAACGAGGGGCTGCGAATTCTCGACGAGGGCATTGCGCAGCGCCCCGGCGATATCGACGTGGTGTACGTGTACGGGTATGGCTATCCGGCATGGCGCGGTGGCCCGATGCACTATGCGGAAGAGGTCGGCCTCGACCGGGTGCTGGAGCGAATCCTGGAGTTTGGGCAAACGCTGGCCGTTGACAACTGGTCGCCCGCACCGTTGCTGGAGAAACTTGTGGCAGAGGGCAGGACCATCAAGGAGTGGTCGGAATCATGAACGCAAAGGTGAAGTTTCAGGAATTGCCATGGGATATCAAGCCGGGTAAACCACTGTCGCCGTGGACCTATACCAACCCCGAGTTTTTCGAGCTCGACTATGAAGCGTTTTTCCTGCGGCGCTGGCAACTTGTCGGGCACATCAATGACATCCCCGAAGTGGGCGACTACCTGAGTCGCAGCATTGGCCGGGACAGCGTCTTCGTGATCCGGGGCAAGGACGGACAGGTGCGCGCATTCCAGAATGTGTGCCGCCACCGGGCATCGCGTATTCTCGCAGGCGAAGGCAATTGCAGGGGCGTCATTCGTTGCCCGTATCACGGCTGGACCTACCAGCTCGACGGCAGCTTGATGGCGATTCCGCAGGACGAGCACTTTCCCGGCGTCGACAAGACGCAGTACGGACTGCACGAAGTACAGCTCGAGAACTACTACGGGCTGTTATTCGTCCGCATGCTGGGCGATGGTCCGGGTGTTGCCGAGCACTTCGGGCACATGGGGCGGTATTTCGAAATGTATGGCGTCGAGAACTACGTGCGCTGTGCGGATGCGCCGGACCAGGTATGGAATTGCAACTGGAAGGTCGCATGGGACAATTACCTGGAGAACTATCACATCCCCATTGGCCATCCGGGACTGAATCGGCTGCTGATTGTCAATGATGATCTTGGCGAGTCCAGCTCCAGCGGCGTGGACTATGGCATCTTTGAGCTGAAAACCAAACCGTCGAACGACGAACTGGAGCGCCGCTACCAGCAAATGAGTGTGCACGCGCAGGCGCGGGTCCCTGCTGAGATTCGCAACAAGTGGATACAGTTCGGTTTTGCCGGCAACCTCGGCATCGATTTCTACCCGGAAATTGTGGATTTCTTCCAGCTCGTACCGCTGGGCCCCGACAAGACGATGGTGCGTACGCTGTACTATGGCCACCCGGATCCGACGCCGGAGGAACAGCAGTTGCGCGACATCAATATCGAAGTGAACAACCGCGTCAACGATGAAGACCTGACGCTGTGCGAGCGCGTACAGCAGGGGCTGCAGTCACACGGCTATGCGCCAGGGCCGTTGTCCGGCCTCGAGGTAGGCATTCATTACTTTCACGAGCTCGTGCGCGAGCTGGTGCCGGTAGCGCGCCTGGAATCGGCACCGGCACGCGGCCAGGTCGCGGAAAGCAATCGTGCCGCGGCTGTAAGGTAAGTTTCATGTCAGCAGTGTTAAACTGCACGAAATTCAAGAAGAACCGGTGCTGGCGAAGCACCGCAAACTCCAGGAGAGAAACGTGAGAAAACTCATTACGTTGCTTGCATCAGCGGCGCTCGTCGCCGTTTCAGCGACTGCGCTTGCCGGGTGGGACCCGGATGAAGTCCAGGAATACGATGCGAAGGCGAAAGAAGCGATCGCATCGTTCAAAGAAAAAGACCCGAGTGTCTCGCGTTTTTTTGAACACGCTGCCGGATACGTCGTCATACCGACGGTGGGCAAGGGCGGCATTGGTATTGGTGGCGCACGCGGCAAAGGGGTTCTGTACGAAGGTGACAAGGTAACCGCGCTGGTAACGCTGACGCAGCTGAGTATCGGGTTCCAGTGGGGCGGGCAGGCATACAGCGAGTTTATCTTCTTCGAAAACAACGAGACGCTGAATGATTTCAAGAAAGGCAACTTTGAGCTGAACGCGCAGGCTTCGGCTGTGGCCGTCACCGCGGGCGCGTCCGCTGATGCGGAGTTCAACGACGGCATGGCCATTTTTACGCAAGCCAAGGGTGGCTTGATGTATGAGGCCGCAATCGGCGGCCAGAAATTCAAGGTTGAGCCCCAGTAATACCCGCCGATATTTGCCGTTTCGCAAGCATCCGGTATCCATAGCGCAGGCGTTCACCCCGACGCCTGCGCCGCCAGGCGTGACTTGCGCGCGTTTGCCGGCAAAGCAATCCGAGGTCTGAAAATGCAGTATTGCAATAGAGCCACAGCCATGTTGCTGTGCGTAGTCTTATCCGTTTTCTTTTCGTGGAGCGCCGCTGTCGCGGATGTGCTGGTTCTGAAGAACGGCGATCGAATCACCGGAACGATCAAGCAAATCTGGGATGACGAGGTGGCCATCGAGCCGGAATATTCCGACGAATTCAATGTTGACCTGGATGTCGTCGATCACATCGAGTCGGAGCGCAACTTCGAACTGGAATTTCTTGACGGACGTAAAGTCGTAGCAACGTTTCCCGGTGCGAATGACGATGACCAGCAGCTGATCAGTGTCGATCAGCAGCCGGAACCGATTGCGCTGGCAGACATTCTCGAGCTGGATGAGCCGGCCAAGGCATTTGACTGGGAAAGCCACATTGATTTTTCGGCGACTTTGAAATCTGGCAACACGGACTCCAGCAGCACCCAGCTGCGTGCCGACAGCAAGATTGAAATCCCGGATCATCGACATTTCATCGAGTATTCCGACTACCGGGAAGAACTCGACAGTGTGACGACGCAGGACCGCCAGCTGATCAAGTACAACTACAACTGGCTGTATGACGACCCCTGGTATTTTGCTGCAAATGCCAGTTACGAGCGTGACCCGATCATCGAGCTCGATTCGAGGTTCATCGTCTCTGGCGGCCTCGGCCGGGACATATTCAACACGCCCAGGCTACTGCTCAGTATCCAGCTCGGGCTTGGTGCGCAGTCGGAAGAACTGGCTGGTGTGCGCGATGAAAACTCGGTCGCGGTCTGGTCGCTGCGCTACCGGCAGGAAATCCTGCAGGGCGACATGGAGATCTTCCACAACCATTCGATTGTTGAAAACCTCGAAGGCCGTGACAATACCAGCTACAAAACCAGCACCGGGTTACGTTACGAAATCACTGACCTGCTGTACGCCAACCTGACGCTGAACTACGATTACGAAACGGATCCGGTCGACGGGGCAGACAACGAGGACGTTGCGCTGTTGATCGGGCTCGGCGCTGAATTCTGAGTATGGAGTAGCCGATGACAGTAACTACCCGCCTGGCGTGTTTGACTGCGGTGCTGCTGAGCGCGCTCCCTGGCCCGGTATTGGCGTGGGGGGAAACCGGCCATCGCGTGGTCTGCCAGATTGCCTATGACGAACTGTTGCCCGACGCACGGGCAGAACTGGACCGCTTGCTGGCACTGGACCCGAATTTTGATTCTTTTGCCGAGTCATGCCTGTTCGCGGACAAACCAGAAGTCATTCGCCCGATCGACCACTACGTCAATTTTCCGCGGTCGACGAAGGCCGTAACGACAGCCGATTGCCCGATGGCAGACAGTTGCGTGATCTCAGCAATTCAGCAGGATACAGCCGTGCTTGCTGACGGCATGTCCAGCGATGCGCAGAAACTGACGGCAGTGAAGCTTTTGGGGCACTGGGTTGGCGATGTTCACCAGCCTTTGCACGTGTCCTTCATGGACGACCGGGGTTCAAACAGTATCAATGTCGACCTCGAGGAAATGGAATGGCCGAATTTTCACGGCGTCTGGGACGGTGAGATCGTGGCGCACAATCTCGGCAACGACTACCAGGAAATTGCGGAAGAATTGCGCGCGCAGATTTCCAGTCAGCAACGCGAGGCCTGGCGTTACGACTCTGTTATTGAGTGGGTAAACGAGTCTTTCCAGATAGCGATAGCGCCGACGACGCGCTATTGTGTCAACAAGCAGAACGCCTGCTGGTATGCCGATGACAATATGCTCCTTGATACCGGCGAAGAGTGGCGTATGCAAAAGATCAGCACGCGATATTTGCGCCGGCATGGCAAGGTGGTTGCCCGTCGCCTGCAGCAGGCCGGCGTTCGGCTTGCACAACTTCTGAATACATCCCTGGTGAAGGATCAAAATAATGAAAAAAACTAGCTTGCTTGGTGTAACCCTGATGCTGTTTTCCGGCCTGGCGACGGCTGCTGAAGAAGCTGCGCTGGAGCGTCCGTCCCTGTATGTCAGCCAGGTTCAGACCGTGGCTGCGGAGGTGACGGCGATCAATCATGAGACCCGGGAAGTCACCTTGCTGCGGGATGATGGCGAGTCGCTCACGGTCACGGCACCCGCCGAAGTACGCAACCTGGGCCAGGTCAAGGTTGGCGATATCCTGTTGGCGGAATATGAGGAAAGTCTGTCCATCGAAGTCATGGCAAATGACGGTTACGAGCCGGGTGCAGCGCAGGTTGACGCCGTTGAACGGGCGGCCGAAGGCGAGATGCCGGGAATGGCGGCGATGGAAACTACAGTTGTCACGGCGACTGTCGAAGAAATCAATCTCGAGGCGAACACCTTTAAACTGAAAGGGCCGGAAGGCAACGTCACCGAATATGCAGCGCGCAACCCGGAGAACCTGAAACGTGCAAAGGTAGGTGACCTCGTCGTAATTACCGTCACCGAAGCCGTTGCGATCGCTATGGAACATACAGGCGAATAGGTCGGCGCCGCGTGCAGCAGAATAGTCCAGAGCGATTCGGAATTCAGGAGGGCCTTTGCCAGTGCGTCGACGCGTCGTAGCAGTCGCATTCGTTGTTGTTGCAGCGTCCATATCCGGGTGCGATTTCAGGGCTGCCGATTCGTCGACGGCCGACTGGCCGGAGGCCACCTTCGACGGCAAGGGCGAGTTTTTCAACCTGGCCGATGATACAGGCGACGGTCCGACCCAGTTGGTTTACGTGCCGGTGTACTCCCGGCTGCTGTTGTCCAAAGAAAGTGTTTCGGAGATGGCGATATCGCTCAGCATCCGCAATACGGACCCCGGCATGTCATTGATTGTGCATGAAATTGAGTACTTCGATACGGCCGGCAAACGGCTCAGTGAGTACCTGGAGAGCGCCTACGAACTGGACCCGATGACGACCGTAACGCTGACCCTTCCGCAGTGGGACACGCGGGGCGGCAGTGGCGCCAATTTCCTCGTTCGCTGGAGCGGTGAGCCAGGCATCAATGCCCCGATCATCGAGGCTGTCATGGCCGGAACCCGGGGAAACCAGAGCTTTTCGCTGATCCGGGCCGGGCAGGATATCGACGAATAGGCGCGTCGCACCGCAGTACCGGGTGGCCTGGTTTCAGCAGTTGACAAAGTGAGAATGAACGTTCATTCTCACTGGTGTTCCCTGCCTTTTCCAAGAAACCAAACTGATGAAATCCCTGCTCAACCGAAGCGTGAGTTTGCCGCTGATCGCGGTCCTGTTCAGCCTGTCTGGCTGTGACAACCACGCAGCACCCGCCCCGACCAATTTCCCACCCCCCGAAGTGCGCGTGGTCACGCTGCAACCGGAACGCGTGACGTTGAGCCGGGAGCTGCCCGGGCGTACGCGGGCTTACCTGATCGCGGAGGTCAGGCCGCTGGTCACCGGCATTATCCAGGAACGCCTGTTTACGGAAGGCGGCCAGGTTGAACAGGGCGAGGCACTCTACCAGCTCGATGACTCCATATACCGGGCCCAGTACCAGAGTGCCGGTGCGTCGCTGGTGCGGGCACAGGCGGCTGCCGACATTGCGCGATTGAATGCGGAACGCGCCGAAGGGCTGCGCGAGAGCAAGTCGATCAGCGAACAGGAATACCAGAACCTGCTGGCAATCCAGAAACAGGCGGCGGCCGATGTCGGCGTTGCCGAGGCGCAGCTGCAGACGGCGAAGGTCCGACTGGACTACGCGCGGATCGTTTCGCCGATAGCAGGCCGGGTCGGTCGCTCGGCGGTCACACCCGGCGCGCTGGTGACAGCGGACCAGTCTGCAGCACTGACGACAGTGCAACAACTCGATCCCATCTACGTCGACGTGACCCAGTCGGCGAGCGAGCTGTTGGCTCTGCGGCGGCAGTTGTCGGCGAACGCTGTACAGCAGGCAGACGACATCCCGGTGCAAATTCTGCTCGACGATGGCGGCCGGTATCCGCAAGAGGGTGTGCTGACCTTTGAAGATGCCGCGGTGGACCCGACCACCGGCAGTGTCGCGATGCGCATCGTCGTCCCTAATCCGGACCTGGTCTTGCTGCCCGGCATGTATGTGCGGGCAGTCGTCAGCAATGCAATTCTGGACGATGCCTTGTTGGTGCCACAGCGCGGCGTTACACGAGACTCACGCGGCCAGGCACTCGCCATGGTCCTGACCGATGAGGGTGTTGTGGAGCAGCGCGAAGTGTCGGTCGGTGAGTCGATCGGTGCTGACTGGCTGGTCCTGGGTGGCCTGGCTGCAGGCGACAGGGTCATTGTCGAAGGCCTGCAACGCATACAGCCCGGGCAGCCCGCTGTCGCGCAGGCTGAACCAGTGTCGGGAAGTTGAGGTAGTACCGTGGCCCAGTTCTTCATCGGCAGGCCGATATTCGCATGGGTAATCGCGATCATCATCATGATCGCGGGTGCGCTTTCGATCACCCAGTTGCCGGTTGCGATGTATCCGGACATCGCTCCACCGTCGGTGACCGTCAATGCCAACTACCCGGGGGCATCGGCAAAGTCCGTCGAGGACTCCGTTACGCAGGTCATCGAACAGAACATGAAAGGACTCGACGGCTTGCTGTACATGTCGTCGACCAGTTCGTCGAACGGGCGGGCGTCGATTGTCCTGACGTTCGAAAATGGCACAAACCCGGACATCGCGCAGGTCCAGGTGCAGAACAAGTTACAACTGGCGATGCCGCTATTGCCGCAGGAAGTTCAGCGGCAGGGCGTCAACGTTGGCAAGGCACGGACAGGCACTCTTATGCTGTTGGGTTTCGTTTCGGAAGACCCCAACGTCAGCCGCAACGATATCGCCGACTATGTCATGGCCAATCTGCTGGATCCGATCAGCCGGGTACCCGGAGTTGGTGATATCCAGGTCTTCGGTTCGCAGTATGCGATGCGTATCTGGCTCGACCCGAACAAGCTGGATGTCTACAGGCTGACGCCTGCCGAGGTTACGGCAGCCATCCGGGCACAAAACCAGCAGATCGCCGTTGGTGAACTCGGCGGCGCGCCTGCTGTATCAGGCCAGGAACTGAACGCCACGATTACCGCGCGCGGCAGGATGGAGGATGTCAGCGAATTTGAAGACGTCGTCGTTCGATCCAACCCGGATGGTTCGATACTCCGCTTGGCCGATATTGCACGGGTAGAGCTGGGTTCTGCTTCCTACGGCATGGAGTCGCGATTCAATCGCCAGCCCGCAACCGGCATGGCCATTGCGCTGGCAACCGGCGCCAATGCGCTCGAGACGGCGGCGGCGGTGGAGGAACGTATCGCCGAGCTCGAGGAATTCTTTCCGTCCCACCTTAGCGCCGTCATTCCGTTTGAAACTGCGCCCTTTGTCCGGATCGCGATCGAAAATGTAGTCCAGATTCTCCTCGAAGCCGTCGTGCTGGTGTTCTGTGTCATGTTCCTGTTCCTGCAGAACCTGCGTGCAACGCTGATCCCGACAATCGCCGTACCGGTCGTCTTGTTGGGTACCTTCGGTATCCTTGCCGCCCTTGGTTTTTCGGTCAATATGCTGACAATGTTTGCGATGGTGCTTGCAATCGGACTGCTGGTTGACGACGCCATTGTTGTCGTCGAAAACGTCGAACGGGTAATGAGCGAGGAGGGCTTGTCGCCGGAGGAGGCGACCCGAAAATCGATGCGTCAGATCACCGGCGCGCTGGTCGCCGTCGGCCTGGTGCTTGCGGCTGTATTCGTGCCCATGGCCTTCCTGGGCGGCGCAACCGGGGTCATCTACCGGCAGTTTTCAGCAACGATCGTCTCCGCGATGGCATTGTCGGTGCTGATCGCAATTGTGTTAACGCCCGCGCTGTGCGCGACGATGCTGAAGCCGGTGAAAAAGGGCGAACTGCACGGACAAAAAGGTTTCTTCGGCTGGTTCAATCGCAAATTCGATCGTAATGCAAAGCGTTACCGGGATGCGGTGCGCGGGATGATTGCACGCGGCGGACGATACGTCGCGGTGTTTGTCCTGCTGGTCGGGCTGATGCTGGTCGTACTGCTGAACCGGCCGACGTCATTCGTGCCGCAGGAAGACCAGGGAACATTGATGGTCATGGCACAGGCGCCTGCGGGTGCGACGATGGAACGGACGATGGATACTTTGCAGCGAATCGAAGACCACTTTCTCGACGAGGAGAAAGACACGGTCGAATCGATGTTCGGCGTCGTGGGTTTCAGTTTTGCCGGTTCGGGACAAAACGCGGCTTTTGCATTCATCAAGCTCAAGGACTGGGATGATCGCGCCGACAAAGATCAGTCAGCGGCAGCCATCGCTGGCAGGGCGAACGCCGCTTTTGCCGGCATCAAGGATGCCATGACCTTTGCGATGGTGCCGCCAGCGATCCAGGACCTGGGGCGCTCGGCCGGGTTTAACTTCTATCTGCAGGACAACGGCAACCGGGGGCATGACGCGCTGGTTGCCGCAACTGACCAGTTGTTGCAGGAAGCGGCGCGGAGCCCGTTGTTGGTCAACACGCGGCACAACGGTCGTTCGGACTCGCCACAGTTTCATCTCGATATCGATTTCAAAAAAGCCGGTGCTCTCGGAATTGACGTAGCGGATATCAGCGCCACGATCCAGGCTGCCTGGGGCGGGCAGTACATCGATGACTTCATCGACCGCGGCCGAGTCAAGCGAGTCTACGTCCAGGCAGATGCGCCATTTCGCATGACACCTGAGGATTTCAGGCTCTGGTCCGTCAAGAACCAGGACGGGCAGATGGTGCCATTGTCATCATTTGTCACCTCGTACTGGGAGTATGGTTCTCCGCAACTGGCACGCTATAACGGTGTGTCCGCGACCGAGATCCAGGGCGAACCGGCGCCCGGCGTGAGTTCCGGGGATGCAATGGCCGAAATCGAGTCGATCGTAGCCGGCCTGCCCGCCGGGTTCGGTATCGAATGGACGGGCTTGTCTTACCAGGAGCGGCAGGCCGGGGCGCAAACGCCGCTTTTGTATGCGCTGTCGATCCTGATTGTTTTCCTGTGCCTCGCTGCACTGTACGAGAGCTGGTCGATTCCGACCTCGGCACTGATCGTCGCGCCGCTCGGCATCCTTGGCATCGCGCTGGCCGCGATGTTCCGGGACCTGGATCGGGATATCTATTTCCAGGTGGCAATGCTGGCAACCATCGGGCTGTCGACCAAGAATGCGATTCTGATTATCGCTTTCGCGAAGCAGAACTTCGATGACGGCGTGGAACTCGTCGAGGCGACGCTTGACGCCGTGCGCGACCGGCTGCGGCCGATCATCATGACGTCGCTGGCATTCGGCATGGGCGTGTTGCCACTCGCGCTGGCGAGCGGCGCCGGTTCCGGCGCCCAGGCGGCTATCGGTACCGGCGTACTCGGCGGCATGCTGGCAGGGGCGTTCCTGGGCATATTCTTTGTGCCGATGTTTTTCGTACTGATTCAAAAGTTGTTTGGTAAATCGAAAGCACAGGTCGCGAGCGCCGGAAAGGACATCGACGGCCACGAACAAACTGCAACGGTTTCAACGTAGCAACGAAGGTGGGGGAAGATGAGTGAGGCAGCGAAGAAAAAGCCGACGAACGTCGAGCTACGCCGGCATGCGCAGCGCGAACGAATTCTCGATGCGGCGCGAAAAGAGTTCATCCGCAGCGGTTTTCACGCGGCAGGGATGGCCACGATAGCCAAGACCGCCGGAATGAGTCCCGGGCTGATCTACCGCTATTTCGAGAACAAGAACGCGATTATCCTCGCGATCATCGAAAGCCAGCTCGAGATTGCGCGCGAACGCATTCGTGGATTTCGCAATACGGCAGACCTGTGCGCTGGCATGATCAGCTACTTCGACGAGGATGGGCCGGAACGGGACCGGTCCATGAATGAAGCCCTGTTCCTGGAAATGTCCGCCGAGGCGACGCGCGATCCCGAGATCGCACAGGCCATGGGTGAATTCGATCGCAATGTTCGCTGCGAACTGGCGGCCTGGCTCGATCGGAATAAGGAGCAGGCCGGCTTCGCTGTTGAAAAGGGTTGGGTCTGCGAGCGTGCACTCGCGTTGCTGCTGGTGTACGCCGGCGTCACGGTGCGTATGGCGATCGAGCCCGACGTTGATCGCAAACTACTTGCCGAATCGCTGTCGGTGCTCCTGGGCACGATTGATCACCCGGGAGGCAAATAGCCCGGCAACAATGCGAACGCGCCCTCGGACGGTCCCGTTCATTCAGCGCCACGGAGCTTGTTGAGAAGTCTGCAAAGCTCCCGCTCTTCGCTTGATGTCAGCTCCTTTGCGACGAAGTCACCGATTGTGTTGCCGTGTCGGGTCAGGTCACTGGCCAGCTGGTTGCCACTCTTGGTCAGGCTGATCTGGCGCGAACGCTTGTCATCCTTGTTGACCACGGAAATCAGGATACCGCGCTCAACAAGCCGTTTGACCAGGCCGTTCAGGGTTGGCAGGTCTACAGACGTGAAGGTCGACAGCTCGCTGAAGGAAATTCCGGGAAATCGATATACCGTCGTGATGACTGCAAACTGGGTTGTGGTCACGTTGTTGATCAACATGACGTTCTTCATATACGAGTTGAAGCGGCTGACGGCGTACTGGTTTGTCGCCCGAAGCAGGTAACCGATGTTTTGTTGCAGGTCGTATTGAACGTCACCCGCCACCGGGTCCGATTCCCCGTCGTCAGTCATTGTGATCTTGTCCATGGCGTTCACCTTTCAAAAACCGAACAGCAATCCAAAACCATCTCGTCGATATGCAGCTGCACGCTACTTAGTGTACGAAACAATAACAAGGGCCGAACGCGTTTCACGCTGGTTGACTTAACCACCGCATTGGGTTTTTATGTCGTATACGAAGTAAATTCATTGAGAATTTCTATGGATGCCTTCTCGGCCACCCAGAGTGCGCAGCAAAAAATCTCGCTAAGACCTGACACCACGGCGGTGCTGATCGTGGACATGCTGCACGACTTTTGCGATCCGGCGGGCGCCATGCCGTTGCCGGGAGCTGAACGGCTCTACCCTGTCCAGAACGACCTGGTCCGGAGTGCCCGGCAGGCAGGCATGATGGTTGGTTGGGTCGTCGATGCGCATCGGCCGGGCCTCCGGCATGATCGCGAGTTTGCGAAGCGCGCGCCGCACTGCCTGGAAGACACCGGTGGCGTGGATGTAATGCCGCAGCTGGACAAGCAGAACGACGATTTCGTGTTCGTCAAACGGCGCTACAGCGCATTTTTCGGCACCGATCTCGACCTGACCCTGCGCGACAACCTGATTGATACTCTGGTCGTGTTTGGTGTTGTAACCAATATTTGCGTGCGCTCAACAGTTCACGATGCGTTTTTCAATGGCTACCAGGTGGTGGTGCCGCGCGATGCCTGTGCAGCAACCGGTCCACGCGAGCAGGATTCGACGCTCTATGATATTGCAACGCACTTCGGTGTCGTCGCCGATTCGCAAGACGTACTTGACCATATTGCCGGCAAAGGCCCGCTGAAAACCTGGGAGCCTGAAGAATGAGACTTGCAAACCGTGCTGCTGTCCTGACAGGCGCTTCGAACGGGATCGGGGCCGCCACTGCCCGCCGCTTTGCAGAAGAGGGAGCCAGTGTCATTGTTGCCGACAAGGACGAAGCGGCAGGCAGCGCGCTTGTGTCCGAAATCCTCGAATCCGGCGGCAAAGCGGAGTTTGCCCGTTGCGATGTGTCCGAGCGCGCGGACCTGGAGGCAGCACTTGATCTTTGCAGCAGCCGTTTCGGACGACTGGATATCCTGTTCAACAACGCCGCGATACAGGACACGCGCGGCATCCTGGATGCCACGGACGAGGATTTCGACTTGCTTGTCCGCGTCAACCTGCGCTCGGTGTTCATCGGCACTCGCGAGGCGGCGCGCCGGATGATAGACCACGGCAACGGCGGCTCGATCGTCAATACGTCGTCGACTTTCGCTATCGTTGGCTCTCCGGGGTACGCTGCCTACCACGCGACCAAGGGAGGTGTATCCTCTCTTACCCGCGCTGCCGCGATTGGCCTGATGCAGCACGGTATCCGCGTGAATGCGATCTGTCCCGGTACGATCGATACGCCGGGACTGCGATTGGGCGCCGCCAATACCGCTGCCGATCCTGAAGCCGAAATGCGCAGTTACCTGGCGTTGCAGCCGATGAAACGCTTCGGTGCACCGGAGGAAATCGCCAACACGGTGCTGTTCCTGGCCAGTGACGAGGCCAGTTTCGTGACCGGAGAAAACCTCGTCGCGGACGGAGGCTACACGGTGGTCTAGCGGACGAGTCGTCGCAGGCCGTTCAATTGTCGAGAAAGTGATATGGATACGACCCGAAAACCGACAGGAATGATGAACCGCAGGGAGGTGTTGCGCGGTGGCGCGGCGGTTGTCAGTTCGCTGGCGCTGGGTGCCCCGGCATTTGCACAGGGAAAAACGGTCAAACTGGGCGTGCTGATGCCGTTTTCGGGCGGGCTCGAATTATTCGGCGCCCAGGCAATGCAGGGCATCGAGATGCTGGTGGACGAAGTCAACGGTGCCGGTGGCGTACTCGGTCGCCAGGTCGAAATCATCAAGGCCGACAATCGTACCGACCCCAAGACGTCGGTGGAGCGAGTACAACAGTTGATCCGCCGCGACCGCGTCGATGCGGTGATAGGACCCATTACAAGTGCGGCGCGCGACGCAATCAGGTCTTCGATTGAGCGCGGCCGCAAACCGCTGTTGTATGCCACCGACTACGAGGGCGGCGTCTGCAGCGATTACATCGCTTGTTATAGTGCCCTTCCTGCACACTATGTGGATCCGCTGATTCCCTACCTGATGGAGACCGTTGGCAGGAATGTCTACCTGTTCGGCGCAGACTATGTCTGGCCGCAAAAGATGAATGTAGCGATTCGTGCATCCGTGGCAGCTGCGGGTGGTAACGTGGTGGGCGAAGAGTACACACCGTTCGGGGTAAAAGACTTTGCCACAACGATCCGCAAGATCGAAGAGTCGGGTGCCGATGCGGTCATTCTGACCCTCCCGGGAGCAGATGGTGTGACCTTTGTTAAACAGTTCACGGCAGCGGGCATGAAAGACAAGGCGCGGATTGCGTACCTTGGGTTCAATGAAAACTATCTGCCCGGGCTGAGCGCGGCCGAGTCCGAAGGCATCATCGGCTGTGCGGATTTCATCCAGACGCTTGACCGACCCGAGTCCCGGGACTTCGTTGCCCGGCAAAAGGCACGCTATGGCGACGACGTGGTGGTCAGTTATTACGTGTCAGCGCATTACGGCATTACCCGATTCTTCCTCGACGCAATGCAGCGGGTGGATTCAGACGATACTGAAAAGATCATGGCGGCGCTGCCTGGCAGCATGACTGTCGCCAATGGCGAAGTGACGATGCGCGCCGAAGACAGGCATGTGGACCTCAACATGTTGTTGTTCGAAGTTCGCGACCAACAACTGGAGATGCTGAAGTACATCGGCAAAATTGTCGCCCCCAGTCAGTGTGCCTGAGACCGGGTGACTGAATGACCACGGGTGCCGCCCCTTTCCTGACGGTACGCGAAATCACGATGGATTTTGGCGGCATCCGGGCACTGGACGGTATGGGCCTCGAACTGTCGCAGGGCGAAGTGAAGTGCATCATCGGGCCGAACGGCTGCGGCAAGAGCACGCTTTTCAATGTGATATCCGGGGACCTGTATCCCACATCGGGCCAGGTCCTGTTCAACGGTGACGCCATTACCGGCCTTTCACCGCAGAAGATCTGCCGCAACGGCATCGCACGCAAATTCCAGATTCCGTCAGTTTTTGACGACCTGACCGTTGCCGAAAATATTGAGATCGCAATGACCTCTGCGGCGAAACACTATGCGCCGTTCAGCCTGATGCGTGGCGGACCGGACCGGTCTCGTTATGGACCGGTCCTGGCTGAAACCAGGTTACTGGAATTCGGGGACAAACCGGCGGCCGAGTTGCCGCATGGAATCCGCCAGCAGCTCGAAATTGCTTTGTTGGTGGTGACAGATGCGCAGCTCCTGCTGCTGGACGAGCCGACGGCCGGCATGACCGAGGACGAAACTGATGCCATCGTGCACATGATCCAGGATGTGCGCGACCGACTGGGCGTGGCAGTTCTGGTCATCGAACACGACATGGGTTTTGTGCGTAAGCTGGGCAGCCCGCTTATCGTAATGATGGAAGGAGCAGTGCTGCGCGAAGGGGATTACGCCGCCATTAGCGAAGATGCGAGAATTCGCCAGGCCTACCTGGGGGAAATCGACTGATGCTGCAAGTACGTGACCTGCAGGCCGGATACATCCGTGGCGCACCGGTCCTGAGGGGACTGGACCTCGACCTGGTACGCGGTGACTGCATCGCGCTGATGGGGCGCAATGGCATGGGCAAGACCACCTTCGTCAAGGCGCTCATGGGCGTGTTGCCGCAGATTTCAGGTTCCATCAGGTTTCTGGACCAGGAAATCGCGGCCCTGCCGCCTTATCGGATCAGCAATGCCGGCATCGCTTATGTGCCGCAGGGACGAGAGATCTTCCCCGATTTTACCGTCGAGCAAAACCTTGCAATGGGCCGGATCGGCAAACGCAAACAGCGAAATGAGCCTGTCGACTTTGTCTATGATTACTTTCCGGTTCTTGCCGAACGGCGCAAGCAACTGGGCGGAACCATGTCGGGCGGGCAGCAACAGCAACTGGCCATCGCCCGGGCCCTGGTCGGCCGACCGGACCTGCTGTTGCTGGATGAGCCGTCGGAAGGCATTCAGCCGTCGATAGTGCAGGAAATTGCTGCGATTCTGCGCCGCATCGTGGAGCAGGAAAAAATGACCGTGCTGGTTGTGGAGCAGAACCTCGACCTGGTGCGGCGACTGGCTGACCACGTTCGCTTCATCGAAAACGGTCGCATTCAATCGGGCGTCGCAGTCGAAGAAATCAACAGGAATCCGGCCATGATCGGCCGTTACTTATCGGTGTAACACAATGGAAATGACCGTCCTTATTGGCCTTGATGCTGCCAGCTACATCCTGACCCTTCTACTGGTCTGCATCGGGCTGGTCATCATTTTTGGCATGATGAACGTCGTCAACCTTGCTCATGGCGAATTCTTCCTGCTCGGCGCTTACACGGTAGTGCTGCTGCAACAGTATGCACTGCCGTTCGCCGTTATCCTGCTTATCGCGTTTGTTGTCGTCGCACTTGTCGGGCTGGTCATCGAAGAACTCGTCATCCGTCGCATCTACCATCGATTTCTGGACACGATCCTCGCGACATGGGGCATATCCCTGGCCCTCAAGCAGCTGGTGATCGTCCTGTTTGGGCCCGGGTCGCAGCAAGCCGTGGCGCCCTTTGCCGAACCCGTTGCGATGTTTGGTATCACCTATTCGTCGTACCGCCTGTTCGTCATGGGCATGGCTATCCTGATTACGGCGGCAACCTTTTTTATCCTGTTTCGCACCCGCGTGGGCCTGACTGCGCGTGGCGTCATCGCCAATCGCCAGATGGCCGCTTGCCTCGGGGTCAATACGCGCCGAGTGGATCGGTTGACGTTTGCTTTCGGTTCCGGACTTGCCGGGCTGGCTGGCGCGATTATGGCGCCGCTCATGAGCGTTGACCCGCAGATGGGCGTCGGCTTTCTGGTGCCGGCATTTCTGTCGGTCCTCGTCGGCGGCACAGCCAGCCCGCTGGGCGCGCTCTGGGGCGCTGGCATCATCGGCGGGTCCAACAGTGTGGTGGCAGCGATATGGACGCCGGTGGTCGCGCAGATTGCCGTATTCAGTATCGCCATCGTGGTTATCCGGCTGTGGCCGGGCGGCGTAACCGGGAAAAGGAAGCGCTGATGTCGGGCTATTCACGTCAACTCACGGTGCTGTTCTGGGCGGCACTGATTGCGTCTCCGCTGTTTCTGGACGGCTGGAATCTTGGCTTGCTGTCACAGTTGATGATTTACGGCATTTTTGCCTTGAGCCTCGCTTTTATCTGGGGACAGGGCGGGCTGTTGTGCTTTGGCCAGTCGCTCTTTTTCGGACTCGGTGCTTACGCGATGGCGTTGACCACCAAGGACATGATTCCCGGCATTCCGGCGACGACGCTGACCGGTCTGGGGCTGGCGGTGATTCTGCCTGCCGTGGTGGCGGGGTTGCTGGGGTTGGCCCTGTTTAAAGGGCGCGGCCTGTACGGCGCCTATTTCGGCATAGTCACGCTGTCTGCCGCGGTGATAGCCGAACGGCTGGCGATCAACTGGTCGTACATCGGCGGATTCAATGGTTTGCTCGATATACCACCACTGCGCGTGGGCTGGGGCAGCTGGCAGACCGAGTTATACGATCCATTGCCGTTCTTCTTCGTGGTTCTTGTGGCAGCGCTCGGGATATATCTCTTGTTGCTCAGGCTGGAGCGCTCGGCATTTGGCACGGTATTGCGCGGCATTCGCGACAATGAAACTCGCGCGACTTTCCTTGGTTTTGAGACGGCCGAGTACAAGGCTGCGGCATTTGCCGTCTCCGGCGCCATAGCGGGACTGGCAGGAGCGCTATTCGCAGTGCAGTTTGCCTTTGTGTCTCCGGCAATTCTCGGCTTTGCACTGGCGACAGAAGTCCTGATCTGGGTCGCGATCGGTGGCAAGACCGTTCTGCTTGCGGCCTTTATCGGTGCGGTGGCGGTAAAATCAGTGGAAAATGTCCTGTCCGATACACTGGGGCAATACTGGTTACTGGTTCTCGGGCTGCTGTTCGTCGTGGCAGTGGTGCTCATGCCACGCGGATTGCTGGCGCCGTTCCTGCAATTGCCACTGCCGCGGGCCCTGCGCTTGTCCGGGTCGAAGGAAGAATAGCCATCAACACGTTGTTCGTTTACAAAACGGCAAATGACTGAAGAGCGAGTTAGACAAATTACATCGCCCGTGTCCGTCGCCCCGATGATGGATTGGACCGATCGTCATTGCCGCTATTTCCTGCGATTGCTGTCGCCCAGCGTCCGTTTGTACACCGAAATGGTCACCGCCGCAGCTATTGTGCACGGCGACAGTGAACACCTGCTGCGCTTTGATGTGGCCGAGCATCCCATCGCATTGCAACTTGGTGGAAGCGACAAAGACTGGATGGCAAGAGCCGCCGGCAAAGCCGCGCAATTCGGCTATGACGAACTCAATATCAATGTCGGCTGCCCAAGCGATCGCGTGCAGAGCGGTCAGTTCGGAGCCTGCCTGATGGCTGCACCGGCAACGGTCGCTGAGTGTTACAAGGCAATGCGCGCGGAAGCCGACCTGCCGGTGACGGTAAAAACCCGCATCGGCATCGATGACAAGGACAGCTACGAATTCCTGCGGCGGTTTGTCGACGCGCTTGTGAGCGCCGGTTGCAATACGTTTATCGTGCATGCCCGAATCGCAATCCTCGACGGGTTGAGCCCGAAGGAAAATCGCACGGTGCCGCCACTGAATTACGAGCGCGTCTATCGCCTGAAACAGGATTGCCCGGACTTACACATCGGTCTGAACGGCGGCATCGATTCGCTGCAACAGGTTGACGAGGCCTTGCAGCATGTCGACAGCGTCATGATCGGTCGTGCCGCATACCACAACCCGTATTTCCTTGCCGAGCTGGATGCACATTTGCAGCCGGATGGTGAAATGCCCGCACGCCGCGATGTCGTGCAGCAGATGTTGCCGTATATCGAGGGTGAGCTCGCCGCGGGTGAACGCCTGCATCGAATTACGCGACACATGACGGGTTTGTTTTCGGGACAACCGGGTGCACGATCCTGGCGGCGCGCCCTGTCCGAGAACGCCTATCGACAGGACGCAGGTGTTGATGTACTGGTCAATGCATTGCAACAGATGCCAATGGCAGCCTAGACAATCCCCGGCTACAATAGCCAATCCTTTCAACTGCCAGAGTGACACATCGTCAATGAGTGCCAAGACTTCCAGCAAGGGTCGCCATCAAACGATGGCCGAGAAAGCCGATATTCACGAGTTGTATGAAGAGTCGGTACAGAACGTCGAGAACGAGGTCATATTCCTGCGGGAGACTTTCTCGGAACGTGTTGGTCGTGTTGCACACACCTTACGCGAAGATTTTTGTGGCACTGCGAGCCTTGCCTGCGAATGGGTCAAGCAGGGCCCGGAGTATTCCGCCGTTGGCGTGGATCTCGATCCGTCCGTGCTCGAGTGGGGCCGGCAGAACCGGGTCGGGCGGTTACAGACACAGGACCAGGCGCGCGTACGGCTGATTGAGTCGGATGTTCAAACTGTCGAGACACCGAAGGTCGATATCCTGGTGGCGTTCAATTTCAGCTACTGGATATTCGAAGAGCGTGCCCAGATGCTCAATTACCTGAAACGCTGTCACGCCGCCATCGAGGACGACGGTTTGCTGTTCATGGACATGTTCGGCGGTCCGGAGTCACAGGAAGAGACCAAGGAAAAGACCAAGCACGGCGATTTCACCTACATCTGGCACCAGGCCGAGTTCTTTCCGGTCAGCAATCACATGAAGTGCCATATTCACTTCAAGTTCAAGGATGGTTCAAAGATCAAGAAGGCATTTACCTACGAGTGGCGCCTTTGGAGCGCGCCGGAAATTCGTGACTTGCTACTGGAAGCCGGATTCTCCAATGTGACAGTCTATTGGGAGGGCGAGGACGAAGATGGCGAGGGCAACGGTGAATTTACGCCAAACGCCAGGGGTGAAGCGGACCTTGCCTGGGTGGCGTATATTGTGGCCGATAAATAACCTTATTTATTAATAAGTTATAGGCGGTATATGGCGAAGGATCTGGAAGTAGCGATATTGTTTGCTGACGTTGTCGGCAGCACGCAGCTTTATGACAAATTCGGCGATACCAAGGCCAGCGAGACGGTTGCCGCGTGCCTGGACGTTATGAAAGATGCGACGCTGCAATACAACGGCACCGTGATCAAGACCATTGGCGATGAGGTCATGTCGACGTTTCCCACTGTCGACGAGGCGATGAGCGCTGCCATTCACATGCAGGGCAGGATCACTGCGGATAACAAGCAGGAAGGGCGCATTGCCGTATCGATCCGCATCGGGTGTCACTACGGACCCGTGGTCCAGGAGCAGAACGACATTTTCGGCGCCGCCGTGCACACGGCCAATCGCATGACGTCACAGGCGAAGTCGCGCCAGATTGTCATTACCGGCGAAACCGTCATGAAAATGAGCGACAAGTTCAGGGAATTGACGCGCCAGATCGATGTTGCCACCGTGCGCGGCAAGCTGGACGAGGTTGCCTTGTATGAGTTGCTGTGGAATCCCGATGAAGCGACCAGCATGCTGCCGACGATCGAACTGGAAGGTCAGGCGCGCAAGGCAACCCGGGTGTTGCTCAGTTTTCGCAACCAGAACATCGAAGTCAGCGACCGGCGCAAGAGCGTCACGCTCGGGCGCGCTGAGGACAATGACCTGGTCATCAAAGGCAACCTGATCTCGAGAATTCACGCCAAAGTCGAGATGCGCCGAGGCAAGGTCATTATCGTTGACCAGAGTACGAACGGTACGTTCCTGATCAACGTGCAGGGCGAAGAGACGTTTGTCCGCCGCGACAGTGCACAGCTGAGCGGTGAAGGGACGATTGGCCTCGGGCGCGCAGAACAGCCAGGCGCCTCACTGGCGATACATTTCAAGACGCTGGAGTAGGCGGCGGGCACCAGCCGCAGTCCAAAAGGGCCAGAGCAGCAGCCCCGACCCCTTCAGCCTGTTCTCAGGAGTCCGCCGTGTTCACGCTGCCATGGGCCAGCTTGTCAGCAACGATCTGCAGCTCGTCGCGCAGTTCCGCAGGCAGCCGGTCACCATAGCTTGCCAGGTATTCGCCGATAGCCTCGATTTCAACTTGCCACTGCCGGGCATTGATGCTCGTCAGCGTCTCCAGGTCACTGCGGTTGATGTCGAGGCCGTCGATGTCGAGATCTTCGACCCTCGGCAGGTAACCAATCGCTGTCTCCACCGCTTCGGCCCGACCGTTGCAGCGATCGAGAATCCATTTCAGCACGCGCAGGTTTTCGCCAAATCCGGGCCACAGGAAGCGGCCGTTCTCGTCCTGGCGGAACCAGTTGACGTGGAACACGCCAGGCAACGTTTCGGTGCGCCCGGCAAATGACAGCCAGTGTGCCCAGTAGTCGGCAAAGTTGTAGCCGCAAAAAGGTTTCATTGCCATCGGGTCGCGGCGCACGACGCCGACTTCGCCGATGTTGGCCGATGTCGTTTCCGATGCGACACCGGCACCGACGAGGACGCCGTGTCGCCAGTTCCTGGCCTGGTAAACGAGAGGCGCCAGTTCCTTGCGGCGACCGCCGAACACGATCGCAGAGATCGGAACACCGGCCGGTGCCTCGGCCAGTTTCGAGTAGCTGGGGTTGTTGCCCGCCGCGACGGTAAAGCGCGAATTCGGGTGCGCGGCCTTGCCGTTGGCCTTGTCATAGGGACGGCCCTGCCAGTCGGTCACCGGCTCACCAACACCCTTGTTTTCCCACCAGGGCTCATTGTCGGCAGTACGTGCAACATTGGTGAAGATCGCATCATGCCGAATCATGTCGTAGGCATTCTTGTTGGTTGCCTCGTTGGTGCCCGGTACAACGCCGAAATAGCCGGATTCCGGATTGATGGCGCGCAACTGGCCTGCGTCATCCAGGTGCAGCCAGGCGATATCGTCGCCCAGTGTCCAGATTTTCCACCCGGGCATCGATGCCGGCGGGATCAACATCGCAAGGTTGGTCTTGCCGCAGGCGGACGGCAGTGCGCAGGCGATGTAGTGTGTTTCGCCCTGTGGGTTCTCAACGCCGACGATCAGCATGTGCTCTGCGAGCCAGCCCTCGGCGCGTGCCTGGTAGCTGGCAATGCGCAGCGCGTGACACTTTTTGCCGAGCAGGGCGTTGCCGCCGTAGCCGGAACCGATGCTCTTGATCGACAGTTCGTCGGGAAAGTGCATGATCAGTCGCTTTTCCGGATCGAGGTCACCGGTGGAGTGCAAGCCCTTGACGAACTTGCCTTCGCGCTCGATCCGTTGCAATGCAGCGGCTCCCATACGCGTCATCAGCTTCATGTTGACGACCACGTACGGGCTGTCTGTGATTTCGACACCGCAGCGGGAATACGGCGAGTCAATGGGCCCCATGCAATACGGGATGACGTACATCGTGCGGCCCTGCATGCAGCCGTCAAAGAGTGCGTCAATCCTTTCGTGCCCATCCGCCGGGCTCAACCAGTTATTGTTCGGCCCGGCATCGTCGGCGTTGTCGGTACAGACGAACGTCAGGTGCTCGACGCGAGCCACGTCGCTCGGGTCCGACAGGTGCAGGTAGCAGTTCGGGTACGTGTCCTGGTTCAACTCCGACAGGTCGCCGGATTGCAGCATTTGCCGGACCAGTTGTGAATATTCATCGTCGCTGCCATCGCACCAGGTGACCTGTTCAGGCCGGGTACGGCTGGCAACCTCGTCTACCCAGGATTCCAGGGTTGCAAGTGAAGTAGGCATAGCAGTTAGTTGTGAGAAAATTGTCTGTTTTTCGCACAATTGATTGGTGGCTTTGAGGCGGGCGATTATACCTGTCAACGACCAAAGGTCAGCCCCTGTTTGACATTTATTGAGCACTTTTGCCCGGCAATCCGTGTACCCTTTGCGCCGTGACCCAGCTTTCAGAATTTTTTGGCGAAAACAGCCCGCTGCAGCCGTTTCTGCCCGGCTTTCGGCCGCGGGCTGGCCAGGCCTGGATGGCGGAAGCCGTGGCGGAAGCAATTGCCGGGCTCGACAGGATCGTCATCGAAGCCGGCACCGGTACCGGCAAGACCTTCGCCTATCTGCTGCCGGCGCTCCTGAGTGGCCGGAAAACGATTATTTCGACCGGCACGAAGGCGCTGCAGGACCAGTTGTACCATCGCGACCTGCCAATGGTTGCCAAGGCCGCCGGCCGCCCGGTGACAACAGCGCTATTGAAAGGGCGTGCCAACTACCTCTGCCTGCACCGCCTTGACCAGGTCACCGAGATACCAGCCGGTCTTCACAGTGACCTGCTTGCCGTGCGCGAATGGCGCCACCGCACTGGCAGTGGTGATCGTGCCGAACTGACCGACGTGGCCGAAGACTCTGCGATCTGGCCGCATGTCACATCGACGGTCGACAACTGCCTGGGGCAGAAATGCCCGGAATATGCGAATTGTCACGTCGTCAAGGCGCGCCGCGCAGCGCAGGAGGCCGATCTCGTCGTGGTCAATCACCACCTGCTGCTGGCCGACCTCGCGATGAAAGAGGAAGGTTTCGTCGAGTTCCTGCCGGGAGCGGAAGCCGTCATCCTCGACGAGGCGCACCAGGTCCCGGATCTCGCGGTGCAGTTTTTCGGCGTCGGGCTGGGTAGCCGCGAGCTCGAGCGACTTCAGGAGGAAGTTCGAGCTGAGACAGTTTCCTTTAGCCAGCCGGAACTGCAGCGGCGAATCGACCGTTTGCAAACGGCGATTCGCAATCTGCGCCTCGCTGCGCCCCGAAAGGAAGGCAAACACCAGCTG
>JAUIDP010000102.1 GCA_030429005.1 Gammaproteobacteria bacterium
CGATATCGACGCGGTGCTGCAGCACTGGTCCGGCCTCGGCTACTACGCCCGTGCGCGCAACCTGCACAAGGCGGCCATCGAGATTCGCGACCGGCATGGCGGCACGTTTCCGGCGGCGTTCGATGATGTGGTCGCTTTGCCGGGCATCGGCCGATCGACAGCGGGTGCAATCCTGTCGATCGCCAGCGGCCAGCGCCATGCCATTCTGGACGGCAATGTAAAACGCGTGCTGGCGCGCCACGCCGCGGTCGCGGGCTGGCCGGGCAAGACAAGCGTGGCGAAGCGCTTGTGGGAGCTGGCACAGCAGTATACGCCGGACGAACGTGTGGCCGACTATACGCAGGCGATCATGGACCTCGGCGCAACGCTGTGTACGCGCAGCCGACCGGCGTGCGCAGAATGCCCGGTTGCGGCGGACTGTGCGGCGCGGCTGGCTGATGACATTGCAGCCTATCCGGGGCGCAAGGCGCGGCAGGCAAAACCGCTGCGGGCAACGACAATGGTCATCGCCGTGGACGATACAGCGATATTTCTTGAGCGGCGCCCGGCGGCCGGTATCTGGGGCGGGCTTTGGAGTTTGCCCGAGGTCGAGGATGTCGACGGCTGGTGTCGCGACACGCTGGGACAACTGCCGGGCGACAAGGCGACGCTCGAGGTATTGCGGCACAGTTTCAGCCATTTCGATCTCGATATCCGGCCGGTGCTAGTGCGCGTTGCGGCCGCGCAGAGTAAAGTAGCCGACTCGGCGGATACCAGGTGGTATCGTTTGAACGATGAGCCGCCGGGCGGCATGGCAGCACCGGTGCAACAGATACTCCATTCACTACAGACAGAACAACATGTCCCGAACGATTAAATGTGTGCTCCTCGGCGAAGGCGCAGAAGGCCTCGATTACGCGCCGTATCCCGGCGAACTCGGCCAGAAGATCTACGACAACGTATCGAAAGAAGCGTGGCAGCGCTGGATCGCCCACCAGACGATGTTGATCAACGAGTACCGCCTGACCCCGATAGAACCGGAAGCCCGCGCCTTCCTGGAAAAAGAAATGGAAAAATATTTCTTTGGCGAAGGCTCGGCCGCCCCGAAAGAGTTCGTCCCCCCCACCTAGAAAAAGCCGTGACAGTTACTACTTACACCTTTTTCAAAAAAAGGTGTAAGTAGTAACTGTCACGGCTTTTTTAGCGGGTGCAGTAGTGGACGCTGAAAAGTTCGTCCGGGTCGGTCCAGACTCGGGCTGTCTTGAAGCCGGCGCCTGCCGCCATTTCTGCGAAGCCTTCCAGCGTGTACTTGTGTGAGTATTCCGTCAGGATGCCTTCGCCTTCTTCCACGACGACGGTGGCGTCGCCGATGTTGACGGTCTGGCGGCTGTCGTTCATCAGCCGGATCTCGACACGGCCCTTGTTCTCGTTGTACTGCGCGTCGTGTTGCCACGAGTCGAGGTCGAAGTCCGAGCCGAATTCCCGGTTCAGGTGGCGCAGCATGTTCAGGTTGAACTCGGCTGTCACGCCGGCGGCATCGTTGTAGGCTGCCTCGATCACAGCGGGATCTTTCTGCAGATCCACGCCGATCAGCATCGCGCCGTCCTCGCCCGCTTCGTCATACATCACCCTGAGCAGCTCGCAGGCTTCGTCTTTCGGGAAATTGCCAATCGTCGAGCCCGGGAAGTAGACGATATTGCGCCGCGGCATGACCGCCGGGTTCGGCAGGTTGAAGTGTTTCGTAAAATCGGCCACGACCGGCAGCACTTCGAGCCCCGGAAACTCCTCGCGAATTTCGGCGGCCGATGCCAGCAGGTGGTCCTCGGAGATATCGACCGGCACGTACACGGCCTGGTCGATCAGGTGCTGCAGTAGCACGCGTGTTTTCAGGCTCGAGCCGCTGCCATACTCGATGAGGCTCGCCTGCGGCCCGATCAGCGCCGCGATCTCATCGATGTTGTCCTGCATGATCGCGAGCTCGGTTTCGGTCGGGTAATACTCCGGCAGCGCCGTAATTTCATCGAACAGCTGCGAGCCGCGCTCGTCGTAGAAAAACTTCGGCGAGATCATCTTCTCGTCCTGCCGGAGCCCGCGGACGATTTCGCGGACGGCGTTGTCGGTTGCCACGGCCGTCATGCCGCACCGTCTTTGGCCAGTCGGAAGCCGAGAAACTGCCAGCGCGCGTCCGGGTAGAAAAAACTGCGGTAGCTTGGGCGAATGTGGTCGGTCGCGGTCACGCAGGAGCCGCCGCGTACAGTCATCTGGTTACACATGAACTTGCCATTGTACTCGCCCAGCGAGCCGGGCAGGGGTTTGAATCCGGGATAGGGTGCATACGCAGACGACGTCCACTCCCAGGCGTCCCCGAAAAACTGTCGATCGCTTGCATTGGCAACAGGATGCCAGATGTTCTTTTCGAGAAGATTACCGTCCACCGGCAGTTCCGAGACAGCGTCCTCCCATTCAAACTCGGTCGGCAGCCGCACACCGGCCCAGCGGGCAAATGCGTCCGCCTCGTAGTAGCTGACGTGACAAACCGGCGCGGAGGCGTCGATGTCGCGCAGCCCGCCGAGCGTGAACTCGGCGTCGAGACTCTCGCTCCAGTACAGCGGCCGGTCCCAGCCGCGCTCGTTGATAACGGCCCAGCCGTCGGACAGCCACAGGTTCGAGTCCCGGTAGCCGCCGTCGTCGATGAATTCGCGATACTCGCCGTTGGTCACCAGCCGGTCGCCAAGCGCGTGTTCGTGCAGCAGTGCGTCGTGCCGCGGCAGCTCGTTGTCAAAACAGAAGCCCATGCCGCGCGCGCCGATCGGCCGCACGCCGGAGCGCCCGTTGCTCCAGGTGTATTCGCCGGCAAGCACCGACTCGGGCACGACCAGCGCCGGGTTCATCACCGGGTGTGTCGGGTTGCAGGACAGGACATGCTTGATGTCCGTCAGCAGCAACTCCTGGTGCTGCTGTTCGTGGTTCAGCCCGAGCACGACCCGCTCGATGACCTCCATGCCGTCGTTCTGTTCGAGCAGGTCCTGTATCGCGGCATCGACATGCTGGCGATATTCCAGCACCTCGGCAAACGTCGGCCGCGACAACAGCCCGCGCCGTGGCCGCGCGTGCATCTGCCCGACCGAGAAGTAGTAGGAGTTGAACAGGTAGTCGAAGTCGTCGTTGAAACGCCGGTAGCTGCCCGAGTATTCCTCGAGCACGAAACGCTCGAAGAACCAGGTGATGTGCGCGAGATGCCACTTCGTCGGGCTGGTGTCCGGCATCGACTGCACGACAGTGTCTTCCGGCGCCAGCGTCGCGCAAAGCTGCACGCTGTAGTCGCGCACGCGGCGAAACTCGCTGGCGAGCGACGTGCTGGCGTTACGGTCCACCGACGGCCTCCGTTGGCAATGGCAGTTGGGTTTTCTTCTGCACGGTACGAATTGCGACGCTGGAATTGACCCGCGCGACACCGGGCAGGCGCGTCAGCGCCTCGTTGTGCAGCCGTTCGAAGTCTGCCATGTTGGCAACGACAACGCGCAGCAGGTAGTCAAACTCGCCGGTCATCAGGTAACACTCCATCACTTCCGGAATCGCTTCAACCGCCGCTTCGAACGCGGCCAGCTCGCTCTGTTCCTCGCGGTGCAGGCCAATGTGTACGAATACGTTACCAGACAGCCCGGCCTTGCCCTGGTTCAATAACGCTGCGTATCGGTCGATATAGCCGTCCTCCTCCAGCGCGCGCACGCGGCGCAGGCAGGCCGACTCCGACAGGTTGACGGCGGCGGCGAGCTGCACATTGCTGATGCGTCCGTCCGTTTGCAGGACGTCGAGGATCAGCCGGTCGTAACGGTCGAGTGCCATAGCAGAAAATTGCTAGATAATGAAGTTAAGCGACAGAATATTGCGCAATATACGCCATCTATCGAGAAAATAACAATCTAATGGCGCAATTTCAGCGGTATTGTGTCAGAACCTGTGATCGGGATTTGGAGAGAATAATGAAGATCGGGGTTCCCAAGGAAATCAAAACACTCGAATTTCGCGTTGGCCTGCGGCCGTCCGGCGTCGTCGAACTGGTGCATGACGGCCACGAAGTTTTTGTCGAGACGAATGCAGGCGAGGGCATCGGCATGACCGATGCCGACTACGAAGCTGCAGGCGCCACCGTGCTGCGCACCGCCGAGCAGGTCTTCGACGTTGCCGACATGATTGTCAAGGTCAAGGAGCCGCAGCTCAATGAATGCGACATGCTGCGTGAAGACCAGGTGCTGTTCACCTACCTGCACCTCGCTGCCGACCGTGCACAGACCGAAGCATTGATGAAATCCGGCGCAACAGCCATCGCCTACGAAACGGTCACGGCGCCCGACGGTTCGTTGCCGTTGCTGACGCCGATGTCCGAAGTGGCCGGCCGCCTGTCGATCCAGGCCGGTGCGATGTCACTGCAGAAAGCGAACGGCGGCCGCGGCGTATTGCTCGGCGGTGTGCCGGGCGTGCAGCCGGCGAAGGTTGTCGTCATCGGTGGCGGCGTGTCCGGTTCGAATGCCGCCGACATGGCGGTCGGGCTTGGCGCGGATGTCACGATCCTCGACCGTTCGCTGCCGCGGCTGCGGCAGCTCGACGATATCTGGGGCGGTCGCGTGCACACGGTCTACTCGACCAAGCAGACGATCTCGGAACTGGTTGCCGATGCCGACCTCGTTGTCGGCGCCGTGCTGGTTGCCGGTGCGGCTGCACCGAAACTGGTCAGCGCTGCCGACGTCCGGTCGATGCACAAGGGCGCGGTCATGGTGGACATCTCCATCGACCAGGGTGGTTGTTTCGAAACCAGCCGGCCGACAACCCACGCCGAGCCGACCTACACCGTCGACGATGTCGTGCACTATTGCGTCACCAACATGCCGGGCGCCGTGCCGCGCACGAGCACGTTCGCACTGACCAACGCGACGCTGCCGTTCGTCAAGTCACTGGCCAACCTCGGCTGGCGCGAGGCGCTGATTCGCGACCCGCATCTTGCGAACGGCCTGAACGTGCACGGCGGCCACGTCGTCTACGAAGCGGTTGCCGCCGACCTCGGCTACGAGTACACGCCCGCAAAGCAGATCCTGCAGGCGGCGTAGACCGGCAACAAGGCACTAACGAAAGACGGCCGGGTGAGCGATCGCCCGGCCGTTTTTCGTTGCCGAAGCAATTGGTATGGAACCGAACGGCCGACAGCCGTTCGAAAGACTGCAACGGGGAATAACCAACCGGGGGGAGTTATGCGCCGATACCAACTGCTCGCAGCCGCCGTGCTGCTCAGTGCGCTGCCGCTGAATACCGCATTCGGCAAAGACAGCCCGTTCAGGTTCGAATTCGAGGAACTCGCGCCCGGCGTCTGGGCCGGCGTGCGGCCCGACGGACCGCGCTTCCCGGTCATGGGCAGCACCGTGTTCGTCATCAGCGAAGCAGGCGTCGTCGTTTTCGATGGCGGCGGCATGCCGTCGATGACCGAGCAGCTCATCGAGAAAGTCCGCTCGCTGACGGATGCGCCGATCACGCATGTCATCACGAGCCACTGGCACGGCGACCACAACTTCGGCGTGTTTCGCATCGCCGAGGAATACGACAACGTGCAGTTCATCGCGCACGAATTCACACAGGAAGTCATGAACAGCTCGCGCATCAACTACATCGATCGCGAAATGGGTTTCGTCGAGCAGAACTTCGAGGAGTTCCAGCGTATCGTCGAGACCGGCATCGACTCGGAAGGCAACGAGCACAGCGACATCGACCGGGCGTCCTACCAGGACATCATCGATCATCGCGACGAGATTGACCGCGACTTCCTGCGCGCGAAAGTCACACCGGCCACCCTCACGTTTTCCGACCGCTACGTCATCGAGTCCGGCACACGTCGTATCGAGCTGCTGTTCCTCGGCCATGCCAACACCGAGGGCGACATCGTCATGTGGCTGCCCGACGAGAAAATCGTCGCGACCGGCGACATCGTCGTCAAGCCGTCACCGTATGCGTTCAACATGCCGCCGCGTCCGTGGGCGGAAACGCTGCGCAACATCAACGCGCTTGGCTTCGAGATTCTCGTGCCCGGCCACGGCGAGATCCAGCGGGACATGAAGTATGTCGACCTGCTGATCGAAACCGCCGACTCGATTGCCGCGCAGACCGACCGGTTGCTGGCCAGCGGCATGAGCCCGGAAGACGCGCAGCAGGCGCTGGATTTTTCAGCGTTTGAGGACCGCTTCACGCGCGGCGATGAATACACGCACGGCTACTACGAGGCGTTCTTCGAGACCCCGTTTCGCGCGGCGGCACTGAAGGCGGTCAGCGGCGAACGCATGGTCGAACCGCCGCCACCGGTCAGCGTGCCGTTCGATGACCCACGCTGGCAGATCGAAGCGGAAGAATTCGAAGTCGCCGAGTACCTCGGCCAGGTGGCATTGAAGGTCAAGGGTGGCGGCGCGCTGCTGCCTGACACCGACATCCGCAACGGCCTGGTCGAGTTCGACGTGGCGGTGACGCCCGAGCGCGGTTTCGCCGGGCTGCTGTTCCGCTGGCAGGACGAGGGCAACTACGAAAACTTCTACATTCGCCCGCACCAGTCCGGCAACCCGGACGCCAACCAGTACCAGCCGGCGTTCAACGGCTCGGCCGCCTGGCAGCTCTATCACGGCGAAGGCTATGGCGCGCCGGTGCAGTACAAGTTCAATGAGTGGATGCACGTCAGGGTTCTGTACGCCGAGGACCAGGCGCTGGTCTACATCAACTCGGACGAACCGGTGCTGCACGTCACCGGCCTGAAGCGCGACATCGAGAGCGGCGCCATCGGCGTGAGCTCGGCGAATTTCTCGGCCGTGCACTTCGCCAACTTTCGCTACACGCAGCTGGCCAACCAGTATGCGTTGCCCCATGTGCACGCCGACGACACGCTGGCCGCCGGTACGATCACCGAGTGGCAGGTCTCGGATGAATTCGACGGCGCGACACTGACCGGCAGCGAACTGGACCGCGCGATGCAGCGCGAACGCAGCTGGACACCGTTGCCGGCGGAAACCACCGGCATCACGAACCTCGCCGAGGTCAGCAGCATCGCGGCAGGCAATACGGTGTTTGCGCGGCATGTCATACGGGCAGAGCGTGCCGGCAGCAAACTGCTTACCTTCGGCTACAGCGACCGGGCCAACGTCTACCTGAACGGCAAACTGCTCTACGGCGGCGACAACACCTACCTGACGCGCGACTATCGCTACCTGGGCACGATCGGGTTGTTCGACAACGTCGTGCTGCCGCTCAAGAAAGGCGACAACGAACTCTGGATTGCGGTTGCAGAAGCCTTCGGTGGCTGGGGTATCATGGGGCGGATTTCCGATCTCGAACAGGACCCCTGATGGCCAAGAACAAGAATTCTTCGGAGTCGTCACTCTCCGTTGCCGGCTTCGGCCTGCGCTTCGTCGCGGCGCTGGCGCTGGTATTGCTCACCTACAACCCGAGCGGTTTCTCCGCCTATCACTGGATCAGCGACGCCATCAGCCTGAGCGCATTCGGCCCGCTGCACCTGTTGCTGATCGGCGTGCTGCTGGCCGGCTGGGCCGTC
This sequence comes from Gammaproteobacteria bacterium, assembly GCA_030429005.1. Taxonomy (GTDB): domain Bacteria; phylum Pseudomonadota; class Gammaproteobacteria; order Steroidobacterales; family Woeseiaceae; genus UBA1847. Next base: position 7,559 of record JAUIDP010000102.1, read on the forward strand.
TTCTGGATCGCCACGTGGCGGGCGCTGGACACGCTCGGTGTCGTCCTG
>JAUIDP010000103.1 GCA_030429005.1 Gammaproteobacteria bacterium
TAAGCCTCACCCTCAGGAACGCAATAACCTTCCGTAAACAGTTTGAAATGGTGGATGAGCGATTCCATGTCGTCTTTCATTTCGACACGCCGCGGCGCAATCACCTTGCGGTCGTCCAGCATGACCCGGCCCGGATTGGCGCGCAGCCACTCGACGCATTGCGCAATGATGCGGTTGGACTGGCGCATTTCCTCGACGCGTACCAGGTACCGATCGTAGCAGTCGCCGTTGGTCCCGACGGGGATGTCGAAGTCGACCTGGTCGTAGACTTCATAAGGTTGCTTCTTGCGCAAATCCCATTCCACGCCGGAACCGCGCAGCATCGGGCCACTGAAGCCGAGTTGCATGGCGCGCTCCGGCGAAACCACGGCAATATTGACCGTCCGTTGTTTCCAGATGCGGTTGTCGGTCAACAGCGTCTCGTACTCGTCGACACAGCCTGGGAATTTCCTGGTAAAGGCTTCAATGAAATCGAGCAGGGATCCGTCGCGAATTGAGTTCAGCCGGTCCACTTCCTTCTTGCTGCGGAATTTCGATTCCTGGTACTTCGGCATTGTTTCCGGCAGGTCGCGGTAAACACCGCCGGGGCGGTAATAGGTCGCGTGCATACGTGTACCGGATACCGCCTCGTAGCAGTCCATCAGGTCCTCGCGTTCGCGAAAACAGTACAGGAACATCGTCATCGCACCGATGTCGAGGCCATGCGCGCCCAGCCACATCAGGTGATTGAGGATTCGCGTAATCTCGTCGAACATGACCCGGATATACTGGGCCCGGATCGGTGCCTCGATCCCGAGCAGCTTTTCAATCGCCAGCACGTAGCCGTGTTCATTTGCCATCATCGACACATAGTCGAGCCGGTCCATGTAGCCGATGCTCTGGTTGTACGGCTTGCTTTCGGCCAGCTTCTCGGTGCCGCGGTGCAGCAATCCGACCTGCGGGTCCGCTTTCTGGATCGTTTCACCGTCCATCTCCAGGACGAGGCGCAACACACCATGTGCCGCCGGGTGCTGCGGACCGAAATTCATCGTGTAGCTGTGAATCTCACTCATCGGAGGTTCCCCGGAGCTGCTCGTCGTAGCGGTTATCCTCGCGGATAACGCGCGGCACCAGCGTGCGTTCCTCGATACTGACCGGCTGATACGCGACGCGTCCCTTATCTTCGTCGTAAGCCACTTCGACGGCCCCCATCAACGGAAAATCCTTGCGGAACGGATGCCCGATGAAGCCGTAATCGGTAAGGATGCGGCGCAGGTCCGGGTGGCCTTCGAACAAAATACCGTACAGGTCGAATGCCTCGCGCTCGAACCAGTTGGCTGAATTCCAGATATCGACCACGGAGCGGACAATCGGCGGATTCGCAGTACCGGTGAATACCCGCAACCGCAGGCGCGTGTTATGCCGCAGCGATAACAGGTGATAAACGACCGCGAAGCGGCGCTCGTCGAACGTATCGGCTTCATCGAGGAGCACCGGCGCACGCTGCACGCCGCGGCTGAATCCGGTTTCGGTCGCGCTGGAGGTCGTCCACTCGTCGTCACCATAAGACAGATAGTCGACACCGCAGACATCCATCAGCATCTCAAAGCCGAATTCCGGCTCATTGCGCAACGCCGTGGCAACTGTGACGAGGTCATCTTTGGCCACTTCAAAGGTCAGCTCGCGACAGCTCGAAGCGACACGGCTGACCTGCTCGCCAAATCGCTCGTCCATACGAGCGGCCAATGTTTCATGCCGGTTGGTCATTTGCTGTTCTTATCTGGCAATCGTGCTCGTTCGACGAATCTTGGTTTGCAGCTGGATCAGGCCGTAGATCAGCGCTTCCGCAGTTGGCGGGCATCCCGGCACATATACGTCGACCGGCACGATGCGGTCGCAGCCGCGAACGACAGCATAGGAATAGTGGTAGTAGCCCCCGCCGTTGGCACAGGACCCCATCGAGACAACCCAGCGCGGCTCTGGCATCTGGTCGTAGACCTTGCGCAGGGCCGGTGCCATCTTGTTGGTCAGCGTACCGGCAACAATCATGCAATCCGACTGGCGCGGGCTCGGACGAAAAATGATGCCAAAACGATCGAGGTCGTAGCGGGAAGCCCCTGCCTGCATCATCTCGACGGCGCAGCAGGCAAGCCCGAATGTCATAGGCCACAACGAACCGGTGCGCGCCCAGTTCATGACGGCATCTACGCTGGTGACGACAAAGCCCTTCTTCTGCAGGCTCTGGCCCGCCTCTTCGGCACCCGCTTCCGGGGCAACGGCTGCATTGCTCAGTCCCATTCCAGCGCCCCTTTCTTCCACTCGTAGATGAACCCGACGACCAGGATTGCAAGGAACAGGCCCATCGCGGCTATGCCGAAACGACCAACGGTATCCAGCGATACCGCCCATGGAAACAGGAATGCGATTTCCAGGTCAAAAATGATGAACAGGATGGCTACCAGGTAATAGCGCACATCGAACCTGGTCCGTGAATCGTCGAAAGGCTCGAACCCGCATTCATACGGCGACAGCTTCTCGTCGTCCTTGCCGCCTTTGCCAATAAGAAAACCGAGCGCCAGGAGCACACAGCCGATGCCGGCAGCGACACCGAGAAAAACCAGAATGGGAAAATATTCTTGTAGCATTGCTTCCTGCCCTGACGAGCGTGCCATTGTATCAATGTGACGCGTTTTGGAAACACTTATCGGGTACGCGACTGCAAGAATTCAATTGGTGCTCTGGGCGAGACTCGAACTCGCACGGCTCGCGCCACTGCCCCCTCAAGACAGCGTGTCTACCAATTCCACCACCAGAGCTTCAAATTGCCAGCGAATCAGTTCTCGCTATCGCTGTTGTCCTCAGTCACCTCTTCTTCCAGCACCGGAACATCGCTGTCACCCATCGGTGCATCTTCAAGCGCAGGTACGCCGTCATCTTCCATGAGTGCTTCCTCAACCGCCTCGACCGGAGCGGTCGTTACCGCTGACGGGTCAATCAGGCTCTCGTCTGTCGAAACGCGCTGCGAACTCAGGTAGGCAAGCGTCAGGCTCGTTGCGAAAAACGCCGTGGCCAGTATTGCCGTTGCCCGCGAGAAAAAACTGCCCGATCCACGCGAACCGAATACCGTGCCCGATGCGCCTGCACCAAATGCAGCACCCGCATCGGCACCTTTGCCTCGCTGTAGCAAAACCAGCGCAATAATTGCAATTGCAATCAACGTGTGTGCAATAAGCACCGCTTTTTGAATTGTGTCCATCAGGTCCTCAAATACTGGCCGCCGCGTTGGCGATTGCCAGGAAATCGTCTGCTTGCAACGACGCGCCACCGATCAGGCCACCGTCGATATCCGGCATGGAAAACAGCCCTGCTGCGTTGTCTCCCTTCACGCTGCCGCCGTACAAAAGCAGAATTTTGGCTGCTATATCTGCATCGAGGGCCGCGATTTTCTCGCGGATATATCGATGCACCTGCTGCGCTTGCTCCGGCGTCGCAGTCTTGCCGGTACCGATAGCCCATACAGGCTCGTAGGCGATAACCGCATTCGACAGGCCCGCCACGCCCACCTGCTGCAATACGGCATCGAGCTGCTCGCCGATTATACTCTCTGTTGCCCCGGCTTCACGCTCATCCAGCGACTCGCCGACACACAGGATCGGCGTCAGTCCCGCCGCCGTCACGGCCTCGAACTTTGTCGCGACGGCGCTGCTGCTCTCGCCGAACAGGCTCCGTCGCTCGGAGTGGCCAACGATGACGTATTCGCAGCCGATATCCGCCAGCATCGCTACCGAAACTTCGCCAGTGTAGGCGCCCGCAGCGTGCTCCGATGCGGTTTGCGCGCCCAGGGCGAGACGGCTGCCAGTGACCTGGTGTGCCGTCGCGGCCAGGTATGGGAACGGTGGGCAGACGAGCAGCCTGACCCGCTCGCTGTCCGGCATTCCCGCGAGAATGCCCGCCAAAAGAGCGGAATTGCTGGCCGAATCGCCGTTCATTTTCCAGTTTCCGGCAACCAGGATGTCGCGCATGTGTCCGAGCCTCGAGCCCCAAAAAGGCGCGCAGGATACCGAGGCTAACCCCGCAAATCAACGGGAAAAAACGCCGCTCAGCCGGTTGCGCCCTCGACGACGGCTGCCAGCCGCTCGGCGAGCGCAACAACTTTCTCGTGATCCTCGCCTTCGACCATGACGCGGATCACCGGCTCGGTCCCGGAAGCGCGCAGTACGATTCGGCCGCTATCCGCCAGTTCATCTTCCGCCGCCACGACAGCGTCCTGAATGACCGTGGATTGCGTCGGGTCGAATCGCTCTGCCGTCCGGACATTCACCATTGTCTGTGGGTATTTCTGCATGCCTGCTGCCAGCTCGGACAGTTTCCTGCCCGAACCCTTCATGATCGCGAGAACCTGCAGGGCGCAAACCAGCCCGTCACCGGTCGTCGTCTGGTCAAGTACCAGCATATGACCGGATGTCTCGCCGCCAAGGATGCCGCCGAACTCGCGCAATGCCTCCAGCACGTAGCGATCTCCCACCCTGGCACGCCGGAACTCGATGCCGGCCCGGGTCAATGCATGCTCGAGACCGAGATTGCTCATCACGGTACCGACAACCGGCCCTTGCAACTCGCCGTTCGCGTGCCTCGCCGTGGCGAGGATGTAGAGCATCTGGTCGCCGTCAACAACCTCGCCGTTTTCGTCACACATCACGACCCGGTCGCCGTCGCCGTCCAGCGCAATACCAACGTCCGCCTTGACAGCCGGCACGGTCAGCCGCATCAATTCAGGGTGCGTCGACCCGCAGCCATCATTAATATTCCGCCCGTTGGGCGAACAGCCAATCGGGATGACCTCAGCACCCAGTCGGCTGAGCGTTCTCGGGCCGACCTTGTAGCCGGCTCCATTGGCACCGTCGAACACGATCTTCAGCCCTTCGAGGTTCATTTCAGCGGGAAAGGTCGAAGCCGCGAATTCCTGGTAGTGAATACGCGCCGAGTCGATGCGCCTGGCCTTGCCGAGACCCGCCGAATCACGCGTTATCGCCGACTTGCCCAGGTATCGTTCTATTTCGGTTTCGACCTCGTCGCTGAGTTTCGCCCCCTGGCTGTCGAAAAACTTGATGCCGTTGTCCTCGTACGGATTGTGCGAAGCGCTGATGACGACGCCGAGATCTGCCTTGAAGCTTTGCGTCATTTCGGCGATTGCCGGGGTTGGCAGCGGTCCCAGCAGCAGTACGTCGACGCCGGCAGCGACAAATCCTGCTTCGAGGGCAGACTCGAACATGTAGCCTGACAGCCGAGTGTCCTTGCCGATCAGGACCTGTCCGCCATCCGGCACCAGTACCTGTGCTGCCGCGCTGGCCAGCCGCAATGCAAACTCCGCCGTCATCGGGTCGCTGCCTACCCTGCCGCGGACCCCGTCCGTTCCGAAATACTTCCTGCTCATTCACCACCACCAGATTGCATCAGGCTTCGCGCCACCCGAACCGCGTCCACAGTTTCCGCAACGTCATGCGCCCGTATAATGCTGGCGCCGCGCAGGACCGCCGCCGTCGCGGCAGCAATGCTCGCCGCCAGCCGGTCCGCTGTGTCACGCCCCGTAATCACACCAAGCGTCGACTTTCGCGACACGCCGACCAGAATCGGGCAACCAATGTCCCGCAGTCGCCCGAGATTTGCCAGCAACGCCATGTTCTGTTGCGGCGTCTTGCCGAAGCCGAAGCCCGGGTCGACCGCCAGCAGGTCTTTCGCAAGGCCCGCCCGGACGCATTGTGCCACGCGTTGAGCCAGGAACGCTGCAACTTCCTCGACGACATTGTCGTACCGGGGCCTGGCCTGCATCGACTGCGGCGTTCCCTGCATGTGCATCAGGCAGACCGGCAGCTGCAGCTCAGCAGCCGTGGCCAGCGCCGACTCGAGTTGCAGAGCACGGATATCGTTGATCATCGCTGCGCCCGCTGCGGCAGCGGCGCGCATAACGGCAGACTTGCTGGTATCCACGGAAACCGGCGTACCGAATTCGCGCACGACAGCTTCGATGACCGGCACTACCCGGTCAATCTCTTCCTGTTCGCTGATATCCCTGGCACCGGGACGGGTCGATTCGCCGCCAATATCGATAATCGCAGCACCCTGAGCAACCATCTTGCCGGCGTGCTCCAGCGCCAGCTCGACCGTCTGGAATCGCCCGCCGTCAGAAAAGGAGTCGGGCGTGACGTTGAGCACGCCCATCACCGCCGGGCCGTCTAGCTTCAGCATTTCTCCGTCGCGCTAGTGCTCGCTCGCAGGACCGCCAATCGAACCGGGCGCCTCCTTCTTGGGCGCCTTTTTGCCGGTATCGGACGGTGTGTCATCGGATGCGTCCCAATCCTGAGGAGGCCGGGGATCCTTGCCGTCCATGATGTCCTTGATTTGCTCGGAGTCAATGGTCTCGTACTTCACCAGCGCTTTCGCCATCACGTGCAGCTTCTCGACGTTGTCCTCGAGAATCTGTTTCGCCCGGGCATAATTCGTGTCGATGATCTTGCGAACTTCCTCGTCGATAGCGTGCGCCGTATCGTCGGAAACGTGCTTGTGCTGTGTTACCGACCGGCCGAGGAACACCTCGCCGTCGTCTTCCGAGTACGTCAGCGGACCGAGACGCTCTGACAGGCCCCACTTGGTCACCATGTTGCGTGCGAGTTCCGTGGCGCGCTCGATGTCATTGGACGCACCGGTGGTCACGCCGCCGGAGCCCAGGATCATGTCCTCGGCAATGCGCCCGCCGAACAGGCTAGAGATCTGGCTCTCGATTGCCTGTTTCGAGATGCTGTAGCGGTCTTCTTCGGGCAGGTACATCGTGACTCCCAGCGCGCGCCCGCGCGGGATAATCGTCACCTTGTAGACCGGGTCATGTTCCGGCACCAGGTAGCCGACAATTGCATGCCCGGCTTCATGGTACGCCGTATTCAGTTTTTCCTGCTCGTTCATCACCATGGACCGGCGCTCCGTGCCCATCATGATCTTGTCCTTGGCCTTTTCGAAATGCTCCATGCTGACCACGCGCCGGTTGGCGCGCGCGGCAAACAACGCTGCTTCGTTGACCAGGTTTGCGAGGTCAGCCCCGGAAAAACCCGGGGTACCACGGGCAATGACCGCCGGCTTGACGTCTTCGTCCAGCGGTACCTTGCGCATATGTACCTTCAGGATCAGTTCCCGTCCGCGAATATCAGGGAGCGGGACGACAACCTGGCGATCGAAACGGCCAGGCCTGAGCAGTGCCGGGTCCAGGACGTCCGGGCGGTTGGTTGCCGCAATGACGATGACTCCTTCGGTACCTTCGAAGCCGTCCATTTCCACCAGCATCTGGTTCAGCGTTTGCTCGCGCTCATCGTGGCCACCACCGAGGCCGGCACCGCGATGACGGCCAACGGCGTCGAGTTCGTCGAT
>JAUIDP010000013.1 GCA_030429005.1 Gammaproteobacteria bacterium
CTGCCAGTACCGGATGCCGAAATGCTGGCGGGCATGGTCCGTGACCTCGTAGCCCACCTGGCCGACGAGATTCCCGAGCCGCCGAGTTCGTTGTACCTGCGACCGACACTGATCGGCACCGAGGAAAACATCGGCGCCGCCGCGGCGCCGTCGTGCGAGGCATTGTTGTTCGTCATCGCGTCGCCGGTTGGCGACTACTTCAGCGGCGGCGCGCCCACGTTGAAATTGCTGGTCGACGACGAGCATGCGCGCACGACCGACCAGCTCGGCAGTACCAAGACCGGTGGCAACTATGCCGCAGCACTGGGTCCGACGCTGGATGCGAAAGCAAAATACGGTGTTGACCAGGTGCTGTTCTGCCCAAACGGCAACGTCCAGGAGACCGGCGCCGCCAATTTCCTGCTGATCAGCGACAGCGAAATCATCACCAAACCGCTCGACTCGTCATTCCTGCACGGGATCACGCGCGATTCGGTGCTGCGCCTGGCCACCGATCACGGCTACAAGGTCAACGAGCGCAACTTCACCGTGGACGAGTTACTGCAACTGATCAGTACGCATGAAGCGGCCTTGTCGGGAACGGCGGCGACGCTGTCGTCAGTCGGCGGTCTCGTCTACCGCGGCAAGGAACTCAAGGTCCGCGACGGTAGCCCGGGTGCGAACACGCAGAAACTGTGCAAGGCGCTTCAGGATATCCAGAAGGGCGCCGCCACCGACACGCACGGCTGGCTGACGGCGGTCTGACGCCACCGGCGGGCCGGTCTAAATCGGCGCTTTCCGCAGGCTGTGTGCGAGGTACAGCGCCACCGTCAATAGCAGCAGCGCGACGGCCTGGTGGGTGACGGCCAGTGCTGTGGGCACGGCCAGCAGCAGTGTCGAAATGCCCAGTACGACTTGCAGAACAGCGGTATGCAGCAGCGCAGTGCTGGCACGGGCTGCTGCTGGCGGGAAACCTGCCAGCCTCGCCCGGTACCAGTATGTTGCGATGACGACGAACGTCGTCACCGCCAGCAGGCGATGGTCGAATTGCACGGTCGCCAGGTTCTCGGTGAAATTCCGCCAGGCCGGCTCCAGTGCCAGGAGACCCGGCGGCAGCCAGTCAGATCCCATCTTCGGAAACGTGTTGTAGATCAGCCCGGCTTTAAGTCCAGCGACAAAGCCACCGGACACGATCGTGACGGCTAGCAGCGCAATCAGTGCGCAGGTGCGTGCAAACCACGGATGTGAACGGGTCGCGCCGGGCGGTCGCAGCAGGGTCAGGGCGCGCCACAGCATCATTGCGTAGACGAGGAATGCAGCTGTGAGATGGGCCACCAGCCGATATGGGCTGACGTGCGGTGTGTCGACCTGGCCGCTGGCTACCATGATCTTGCCGATGAAGCCCTGCGCGCCGCCCAGCGCCAGCATGGCGAGGTACCACGGCAGTTCGCGCAGCGTGATGTATTGCTTGATGACGAAGTACAGCAGCGGTAGCGAGAACGCAAAGCCGAGCAGTCTGCCCAACAGGCGGTGCAGGTACTCGAGCCAGAATATGCCCTTGAATCCCTCCAGGTTCATGTCGGAATTCACGTGGATGAACTCGGGTGTTTGTTTGTAGATATCGAAGACCCGCTGCCACTCGGCGTCGCTGAGTGGGGGTAGCGTGCCCATGATCGGACGCCACTCCGCCATCGACAGGCCGGAGCCGGTCAGCCGGGTGACGCCACCCAGGACCACCATTGCAAAAACCAGCGCGCAGCACATGAGCAGCCAGCGGGCAATCGCTTGTTTGCGGGGATCGAGAGTGACGGGTTCAGACATCGCGGCGCAATTCTAACAGGCCGCCGGGGCAAAACAGTACGTGATACTCTCAATCGATGCGGTATACGAAATGCAATAACCTGATGGAGTTCCGTGAGGTCGCGCGGCGACGTCTGCCGGCACCGGTGTTTCATTACATCGATGGCGGCGCCGACGACGAAGTTTCGCTGGCTCGAAACACCGCCGCATTCGCTGATTACGAACTGATGCCGTCCCAGTTGCACGACGTGAGTCGGATCGAGTTGCAGTCGACGCTGTTCGGCGAGGCGGTCGACTGGCCGGTCATGATATCGCCGACCGGGGCCTCCAGGCTGTTTCATGCGGCCGGCGAGCCGGGGGTTGCCAGGGCGGCCGACAAGTTCGGCATGTTTTACAGCCTCTCGACGCTGGGAACGACGACGATCGAGGATACCGCCGCGGCCAGCAATGGCCCGAAGCTGTACCAGCTGTACGTATTCAAGGACCGCGGGCTCACCGAAGAATGGATCGAGCGCTGCAGGGCGGCCGGCTACAAGGCCCTGGCGCTGACGGTTGACGTTGCCGTTGGCGGTAACCGCGAGCGCGACCTGGTGCACGGCTTCGCGGCGCCGCCGCGTTCGCGTATCCGGCAGGCGCTGGCATTCTTCCGCCATCCGGGCTGGGTCTACCGGGCGGTCGTGCGTAACGATCTCGAAATGGTGAACATCACGAGCAGTGCAGCAGCGGCCGAAGCTTTGCAGGCGGGCATCCGCAGCTACATCTATGACCAGCTTGAGCGGTCACTGACCTGGAAGGACGTCGAGTGGCTGGCCGCGAAATGGAACGGGCCGCTGGCTGTCAAGGGTGTCCAGTCAGTTGAGGATTGCCGCCTGGCGGCCGACGCCGGCGCGACCGCGGTCTTCCTTTCGAACCATGGAGGCCGGCAACTGGACACGGCGCCGGCGCCGGTCGATTGCATCCGCGATGTTGCCGATGCACTGCGTGACCGGCTCGAAATCATTTGCGATGGCGGTATCCGGCGCGGCAGTCATGTCGTCAAGGCGCTGGCGCTGGGTGCGAATGCGTGCAGCATTGGCCGGGGCTACCTGTATGCGCTGGCGGCCGGCGGGCAACCCGGCGTTGAACGCGCGCTCGGCATCCTGCGGGCGGAACTCGAACGCACGCTGGCGCTGATCGGTTGCAGCAAGATCGGCAACCTGGACCGCCGCTACATCCGGCAGCGGCCGGCAAGGGCCTAAATCGCAGCGAATTATCGCCCTGCAATCCAATTGCGAGTAAACTGTGCCTGCCCCGCACGTTGGGGCTGCTATTCAACCAGAGGTAACTATGTCAGGCGAAAGAGTTAGCGGTACTGTCAAGTGGTTCAATGACGACAAGGGATTCGGATTTATCGAGCGTGAAGGTGGACAGGATGTATTCGTTCATCACAGCGCTATCCAGATGGAAGGATTCAAGACCCTGAAAGAAGGACAGTCCGTCACGATGGAAGTGACGCAGGGCCAGAAAGGCCCACAAGCCGAAAACGTTATCGCCGACTAGGCTTGCGGCGTTCGGCCGTTCTGTGAGTGGCCGTCATGGTTTGCGTACCCGTTTCGAACCTGCACGGCAGGTGCTCGTGATGCCCGGTTGTGTGCGGGTCCTGCTTGCGGGAGCCCTGCTCGCGCTGTGCGGATGCTCACCGGAACCGCCACCTGCCGCGCAGACTGCAGGGCCTGCGCCCCCTGAGTTCATTGGGTCCGACGCCTGTCGCGACTGCCACAAGGAACAGCATGCGAACTGGCGCGGTTCGCACCACGATCTTGCAATGCAGGTCGCCAGCGACGCGACCGCGCTTGCCGATTTCTCCGGAACGACGTTCGATTACTTCGGCAGGCAAACCCGATTCTACAAATCCGACGGTGCGTTCCGGGTACGCACGCAAAATGCCCGCGGGGTCGACGAAGACTATGCCGTCACGCATACCTTCGGCGTCTACCCGCTGCAGCAATACCTCGTCGAGTTTCCAAACGGCCGCCTGCAGTCCCTGCCGTTCGCCTGGGACAGCCGCGCCGCATCCGAGGGCGGCCAGCAGTGGTTCCATGTGTACGGTGACGAGGAAATCGCCCCGGGCGACGAACTGCACTGGACCGGTCGCCAGCAGAACTGGAACTACATGTGCGCCGAATGCCATTCGACGAACCTGCAGGTCAATTACGATTCGGCCGCCGACCGCTTTGCGACAACCTGGTCCGAGATCAATGTCGGCTGTGAAGGGTGTCACGGGCCGGCGTCGCGGCACGTGGTGATGGCGCAACAGGGAGAAATGCGCGGCAGCATGGGCCTGCAGGTGGACCTCGATGACCACGGCCGCGCGACCTGGATCATGAACCCTGAAACGGGTATCGCAGAACGCAGCGAACTGGCCACGAAACGTTCCAGGCAACCGGAAGCTTGCGGACGCTGCCATGCGCGCCGCGGCACTGTCAGCAGTGACTACACTTATGGCCTGCCGCTCGCCGATACGCATCGGCCCGCGTTGCTGACCGACCCATTGTACTTTGACGATGGCCAGATTCGTGACGAAGTTTATGTCTATGGTTCCTTCCTGCAGAGTCGCATGTACCAGGCGGGCGTAACCTGCAGCGATTGCCACAATCCGCATTCGCTGGCGCTGGTTACCGGCGACGACCCGAGCACGGTCTGCAACCAGTGCCATTTGCCGGCCAGGTTCGCGACGCGCGAACACCACCGGCATGCGCCCGCCGACGTCGCCTGCGTCGACTGTCATATGCCGGCGCGCGACTACATGCAGGTGGACCCCAGGCGCGACCATAGTTTCAGGGTTCCGCGACCGGATCTCGCGCTGGTGAGCAATGCCCCGAACGCCTGCACGAACTGTCACGATGACAGCGAGCAGGACATCGCATCGGCTGCAGAAAGCTGGTGGGGCGAGCCGGAAGGGCATTTCGCCGCCGCATTTTCCGCGGTGCGCAATGGGGCTGGCAACATGCCGTTGCTCGGGGTTATTGCCGACAGCGAGTTGCCCGGGATCGTGCGTGCAACTGCGGTCGCGGGGTTGAGCAGTCCCGCTTCGGAGCAGGACGGCAGGGCGATCCAGGCGGTGTTGAACGACCCGGACCCGCTCGTACGCATGGCGGCCGTTGGCAGCGCAGCCCTGCTGCCGCCGGAGGCACGGGTGCAATTGCTGCAGCCGCTGTTGCAGGACCCGGTTCGCAGCGTGCGCATCGAGACGGCCAGGCTGGTCGCGCCTCTGCGCGATTACCTGTCGCAGGACTCGGGATTTACTGCCGCTGCGGAAGAATTCCGGGACGCGCAGCAGGCAGTCGCGAGCCGTCCGGAAGCACATGTCGCGCTTGGCGATTTCGAGTCGTCGCTCGGCAATATCGACCTGGCGCTGCAACACTACGAGTTCGCGTTGAACATGGACGCTGCCTACAGCTACTCGCGGCTGAACTATGCTGACGCATTACGCCGCACCGGTGACGAAGCTGCTGCCGAGGCTTTGCTACGCGCCGGCCTCGAACTGGACAGCCAGGATGCGGACCTGCGGCATTCTCTGGGTTTGTTGCTGGTGCGTACCGATCGCCCGGAGGCGGGGCTGGTCGAGTTGCAGAGGTCAGCCGAGCTCGCACCGGCGAATCCGCGCTATGCCTACGTGGCCGGTATAGCACTCAGCTCGCTGGGCCAGACGGACGCCGCAATCGCTGCGCTGCGCAAGGCCCGCGACGATTTTCCTGCCGACTTCGACATTGCCTGGGCGCTGGCGACGCTGCTGCGCGATAACGGTGATATCGGTGGCGCGCGGGAGCTCGCCGAAGAGCTGGCCGAGCAGCGTCCGGGGGACGCCAACGTCAGGGCCTTGCTCGAGTCGCTGGCAGCCGCATGATGGACAGACAGTGTAAAGTATCGGCACCATGAAACTCAGAATTCGCGACAACACGGTGCGCCTCCGGCTGGAGCGCGGGGAAGTCGACAAGCTGCGCGACGAGAAGCGCGTTGCGGCAACGACAGTCTTCGCCAATGGCAGGACATTGGCCTATGTTGTCGAAAGTACGGACCGATACGCGCAGCCGACAGCCGCATTCGCCGACGATACCATCACGATCGGTTTGCCCGCGGCCGCCGTACAGGCCTGGGCCGATTCCGCAGAGGTGTCAATTCGTGGCGATCAGCCAGTTGACGGCGGCGACAGGTTGTCGATCCTGGTGGAAAAGGACTTCGCCTGCCTGGCGCCACGAGAAGGCGAGGATGAGTCGGACATGTTCCCGCACCCACAGGCGGATGACGCGTCCGCGAGTTGCTGATGGCAGGCAATCGATACACCGGGTTTGACGCAGCGACGCTGTCATTCCTGCAGGAGCTGGCTGCCAACAACGATCGCGAGTGGTTTCAGCAAAACAAGAGCCGCTACGAAGAACAGGTCCTTGACGTTGCGCTGCGTTTTATCATGTCCATGCAGGAGCCGTTGCGCAGCATTGCCCCGCACTTCGTGGCCCAGGCGACGCGTGTTGGCGGCTCGCTGATGCGTGTCTACCGGGACACGCGTTTTTCCAGGAACAAGACGCCCTACAAGACCAACATCGGTGTCCAGTTCCGGCACGAACGCGCGAAGGACGTGCACTCGCCCGGGTACTACGTGCATGTCGATCCCGACAGCGTGTTCGTCGGCGTCGGCATGTGGCGGCCGGAGTCGGATGCCCTGCGTGCCATACGCGAGCGTATCGCAGCCCGACCCGCTGAGTGGCAACGCGTCGTCAGCGATGCCGGTTTCAGGCGCAGGTTCGAGTTGGGCGGCGAAAAGCTCACCCGTCCACCGCGAGGCTTCGACAAGGACCACGACTGTATTGAAGACATCAAGCGCAAGAGTTTCATCGCGGTTCAGGATTTCGCAGTGAAAGACTGCCTGGGACCGCCGTTTCAGCGCAAGGTCGAGTCGGCATTCAAGGCGGGGACGCCATTCATGCAGTTTTTGTGTCGCGCAGTCGGCGTCAGGTTCTGAGCAGGTCAAATGGCTGAAAACCCGATAATCTGGCAACCGGACGAGCAACGTGTACAGGCTTCCGCCATGTACCGGTTCATGCGGAAGCACGGCCACGACAACTACGAGCAACTGCATGACTGGTCGACGAACGACCTGGCGGGTTTCTGGGATGCCGTCTGCGAATTTGGTGACGTTGAATTCGACGTCCGGCCTGGTTGTTCGATCGAGCGGCCCGACAACATGATGGACGCCGGCTGGTATGCCGGCAGCCAGCTCAATTTCGCAAAACACCTGCTGCGCCACAGCGGCGACCGGGCGGCGCTGGTATTTTGCGGCGAAGATGCGAGCCGGCGACAACTGAGCCGCGATGAGTTGCGCGCAGCCGTGGCTAAGTTTGCCGCAGGGCTGCGCCAGGCAGGCGTGGAGAAAGGCGACCGCGTGGCCGGTTTCCTGCCCAATTGCCCGGAGGCCATCATTGCGATGCTGGCGACGGCAAGCATTGGTGCAACCTGGTCGTCCTGCTCCCCGGACTTCGGGGTCAACGGCGTCGTGGACCGCTTCGGCCAGATCGCGCCCAAAGTGCTGGTGGCGACCAATGGCTACCTGTACAACGGCAAGCGGATCGACAGCCTGCCGGTCGTGCGGGAAATCGCCCGGACTATCGCCAGTGTACAGCTGACGGTTATCGTCGACTTTCTTGCAGGTGGTGCCGAGGCGACCGGCGAGGATTGCGTTGCCTGGGACGATTTCGTCGTGGCAGGCGCCACGTTGCAATTCGAGCCAGTCGCGTTCGATCACCCGCTGTACATCATGTATTCGTCAGGTACTACGGGCGTGCCCAAGTGCATCGTGCACGGGCATGGTGGCACGCTGCTCAAACACATCTGTGAGCTGCAGCTACAGACGGATGTCAACGCAGACGATCGCCTGTTCTACTTCACGACCTGTGGCTGGATGATGTGGAACTGGCTTGCCAGCGGCCTGGCGGCCGGCGCGACACTGGTGCTGTTCGACGGCGCACCTTTCGCACGCGACGGGCGGGCGCTGTGGGAACTGGCGGATGCGGAGCAGGTGACGATCTTCGGCACCAGCGCCAAGTACATTTCGGCACTCGAGAATACCGGGCTGCGGCCGATTGACGAGTTCGACCTCGGCAGTATCCGCAGCATCCTGTCGACTGGCTCGCCACTGGCACCGGAAAGTTTCGACTTTGTCTACGACGCCATCAAGAAAGATGTCCAACTCGCATCGATTGCCGGAGGCACCGATCTGCTGGGCTGTTTTGCCGCAGGCAATCCGCTGTGGCCGGTACGCCGTGGTGAATTACAGAGCCGCGGGCTGGGCATGGCCGTCGAGATATTCGACGCATCCGGCAACGCTGTGCTGGATGAAAAAGGCGAGCTGGTCTGTACGCGGCCATTCCCGTCCACGCCGGTCTGCTTCTGGAATGACCCGGGTGACAAACGTTATCGGGCAGCGTACTACGAGCGTTTTCCCGGCATCTGGGCGCACGGCGATTTTGCCGAGCTGAAATCGTCCGGTGGCATGGTGATTCATGGCCGTTCAGATGCCGTGCTGAATCCCGGCGGCGTGCGCATCGGTACTGCCGAGATTTACCGCCAGGTGGAGAAACTGCCGGAGGTTCTCGAGAGCATCGCGATCGGACAACAATGGGACGATGACGTACGCGTTGTACTGTTCGTCGTGTTACGCGCGGGACTGGAGCTTGACGCTGCGTTGCAACAACGTATTCGGCAGACGATACGGACCGGCGCCACGCCGCGGCACGTGCCTGCGAAGATTGTCGCTGTCGCTGACATTCCGCGCACCAAGAGCGGCAAGATCACCGAATTGGCGGTGCGTTCCGTTGTGCATGGCGAGACCGTCAGCAATACCGAAGCGCTGGCCAACCCGGAGGCACTGCGCCTGTTCGAAAACATTGCCGAACTGGCGGAAGCATAGCGGGGTGGCGGATCCCGCTGCGATGCTGGGTGCGGTCGTGCACAGAGGCTCGGTCCGGCCAGAGTGGATCGATTTCAACGGGCACATGAACGTGGCTTATTACGTGCTGGCGTTCGACCTTGGAATCGATGCGCTCTGGATCCGGTTTGGTATCACTTCAGAGCATATCGAAAAGGAGCGCAGCTCGACTTTTGCCGCGGCATCGCAGGTACTGTACAGGCAGGAACTGTTACCCGATGACCCTTATGTCGTGACTTCGCAGGTGCTGGCATTCGATGAAAAACGCATCCACCAGTTCCAGCGCATGTATCATGCGGAAAAAGGCTACCTGGCCGCGACGGCCGAATGGTTGTCATTGCACGTCGACTTGCGCAAGCGAAAGGTTGCGCCGTGGCCGGAGAAAATCCTGCAGGGAATCCGGCAAGTGGCGACGTCACAGCCCGACTGGGGAGTTCCGGCAGACAAGGGGAGCGCAATTGGGATTCGCAAACCGATCTGGGCGCAAACAGGCGAGGATGCGGACACGGCATGACCGGCAAGTTCTTGTTGACAATTGATGAGGGAACCAGCAGCACGCGAACCATCATCTACGATCATGAGATCCGCGTGGTTGCCAGCGCGCAACGGGAATTCAAACAACATTACCCGGTGCCGGGATGGGTGGAACACGATCCGGAAGAAATCTGGGCAGCGATACAGGTTGTCACCAGTGAAGCGATGCAATCAGCCGGCGCGGCTGCGGCCGACATAAGCGGTATCGGCATTACCAACCAGCGCGAAACGACGCTGGTCTGGGACCGCCGGTCGGGTGAGTGTATTTACAACGCGATCGTCTGGCAGGACCGGCGCACGGCTGCTGCCTGCGATACATTCCGGGCCGACGGCAAAGAGGCGTTGGTCGAAGGGCGTACCGGCTTGCGACTGGACCCGTATTTTTCAGCAACGAAGCTGGCCTGGATCCTCGATAACGTTGCCGGCGCCCGCGAGCGTGCTGAACGCGGCGAGCTCGCTTTCGGCACGGTTGACAGCTTTGTCCTGTGGCGCCTGACAGGCGGCAAGGTGCACGCAACGGATGCGACCAACGCGTCGAGAACCATGTTATTCAATATTCACACCCAGCAGTGGGACGAGGAACTGCTGGAGCTGTTCGCTATCCCGGCCAGCCTGCTGCCGGCGGTGCACGATTGCGCAGAACAATACGGTGTCGGCGACTGCGCTGTGCTGCGCGGTGTACCTGTCCTCGGCATTGCAGGAGACCAGCAGGCGGCGCTCATCGGCCAGGCCGGGTTCGACCGCGGCACGGTCAAGAGCACCTACGGGACCGGTTGCTTCGTGCTGGCCAATACGTCGGACGAGGCACTGCAGTCGGCGAACAAGCTGTTGACGACCGTTGCCCTGAGGCTCGACGGCAAGGTCAGCTATGGCCTCGAAGGCAGCGTTTTTGTCGCGGGCTCGGCCATACAATGGCTGCGTGATGAGCTCGGACTGGTGGCCTCGTCAGAAGCGACCGAGGCGGTCGCCATGGAAACGGGCGTCGTTGATGATGTTCATGTCGTGCCGGCATTTGCCGGGCTGGGCGCGCCGTACTGGGACCCTTATGCGCGCGGCGCGGTGCTGGGCCTGACCCGCGGCAGCGGCCGTGAGCAGATCGTAACGGCCACGCTGCAGGCCATCGCCTACCAGACCTGCGACCTGCTCGATGCCATGGTCGATGATGGCATCGCCCCGTCCATCATCAGGGTCGACGGCGGCATGGTTGCGAACAACTGGTTCCTGCAGTTTCTTGCCGATGTGCTGGGTATTGCAGTCGAACGTCCGACCGATGTCGAGTCCACCGCGCTCGGCGCAACCTATCTCGCCGGGCTGAGTGCGGGGCTGTTCGATTCGACCGATGCGATCGCTGCCAGGTGGCAAAGTGACCGCCTGTTCGAGCCGGAAATGAGCAACGATCGCCGGCAGGCGTTGTTGCAGGGTTGGCGTACCGCCGTTGGCCGGGTTGGCAGTCATGCTTAGGGCACGGCAGAAAATCGGCAAGTACCGGATTATGGGTCGCATTTCGTCGGGCCCGCTGGCTGATGTCTATCGCGCCTTCGATACGATCCAGAAGCAGCGGGTGGCGTTGAAAATTCCGACGACCACGAGCGGCGCCACAGAAGCGGAGTTCCTGCACGAGGTGCAGGTCGCGACCCGGTTGCAGCACCCGAATATCCTGTCGGTCCTGAATGCGAGCTACATTGACGAGCATTTCGTGATTGCGATGGAACTCGGCGAGCAATCGCTGGCGGATCGGATCGAGCGGCGCATGTCCACGGCCAGCGCACTGGAGCTCGCCGGCCAGGCAATCAATTCGGTAGCCTTCGCGCACGAACACAAGATCATCCATTGCGACATCAAGCCCGAGAATTTCATCCTGTTCCCTGGCAACCGGCTGAAGCTCGCCGACTTCGGCTTCGCCAAGGTCAGCCTGCGAACACTGAAAGCTTCCGGTTCCGGCACGATCGACTACATTGCACCGGAGCAGGCGATGGGCCGGCCCAAGTTCCAGTCTGACGTGTTCTCGCTCGGGCTGGTCCTGTATCGACTGTTTTCGGGCAAATTGCCCGAGTGGCCATTCGAGTGGCCGATGCCCGGTCACGAACGGCTTGCAGCGCGCGTGCGCCCCGGACTGATTGCAATGCTGCGCAAGGCTATCCAGCTGGACCCGAAGAAGCGCTACCGCGACGCGGAACAGATGCGGGTCGAGTTTGATCGCATCGACAGCCGCTCGCGCCGGCAGAGAAAATCTCGTGGCAAAACCCGGGCACGCAACGGCAATTCCTGGCGGCGCATGCAGTGGCGTGAATTCCAGCAGCAATACCGCAGTACATTGCATACGCATCACCAGTGCCGGCGTTGCGAGGGCCCGGTCGCGATGAGCATGCAGGCGTGCCCGTGGTGCGGTTTTGATAACCCGGCTCGCGGCTCGGAGTCGAACATGGCTTCAAGTTGCCCGCGCTGCGAGCGCGGCGTCAAGAATGACTGGGACTACTGCCCGTGGTGTTACGGCCCCGGCTTCGTTGCCGAGACGTCCCGTGTTTACCCGGACAAGCGCTACACGAGTCGTTGCAGCAACAAGCGCTGCAAGGGCTTGCTGATGCCGTTCATGCGCTATTGCCCGTGGTGCCGAACAAAGGTCCGCAAGCCGTGGAAGCTGCCGGGCAAACGCAGCAGCTGCAAAGCCTGCAACTGGGGTATCGCCGCGGATTTCTGGAAATATTGCGCATGGTGCCGGGAACCCTTGCATCGTGAATAGTTCATTCACGGACGACGCAGTGTTGCTGGGTAGCGGGCTGACAGAGGATCGTCACGAAGGTGCTGTCGGCGGCGGCCAGGTGATCGGATTTTCCTGTCCCTCGCCGGATCGGGAAACGGAAAACGAAGACTGTGCCGCCGTCATTCCGTACGGCCCGGAAGCCGCGGTACTGGTCGTGGCAGACGGGGCCGGCGGCCTGCCGGCAGGGCGGCTCGCATCGCAGACTGCGGTTACAACGCTGGTTAGCAGCCTGCAGGACTCGGGACAGAAAACGATTGTACTGCGCACGGCGGTTCTCGACGGTATCGAGGCCGCGAACGAGGCTGTGCTGGCCATGGCGAGCGGCGCGGCGACGACTTTCACCGTCGTCACGATCGAGGGTCGTATTGCCCGTGCCTACCAGATCGGCGACTCGGAAGGCATGGTGGTCGGCCAGCGCGGCTTGTTGCGCCTGCAGACCCCGGTGCAGTCGCCAACCGGCTTCGCCGTGGAGGCCGGTTTTCTGAACGAACGCGAAGCCCTGCATCACCAGGACCGGCACCTGGTGTCGAATTTCCTAGGCAGCAGCGAGATGCGCATCGACATCGGCCATGCCGTCAAGCTGCAGGCGAGGGATACAATCCTGCTGGCGAGTGATGGACTGATGGACAACGTCCTGGTCGGTGAAATCGTCGAGCGAATTCGCAAAGGGCCGCTCGACAAAGCGGCAGATGCGGTTGTTGCGCTGGCGCGGCGGCGCATGAGCGGCACGGCACCGGAGCAGCCCAGCAAGCCGGACGACCTGACCTTGTTGCTGTTCCGAAAGCCGTATCGCCCTTGAAAATCAACAGGCTACGATTATGTCAATGCAGCGATGCACGGCCATGGCGCCGGCCCGGGTGCGGGTGTTGATCGATACGTGAGCGCGTATTATCGTCAGAGCACAGCTTGAACGTTGCCGGTGCGAAGACCGCACCGGTTTTCGATGGAACTCGGACCGCACTTTGTGGCTCAAATCCAGTAATCACGGCGCCTCGGGAGGCAGCCGTTACATCCCGGACCGAGAGGACAGGACCATGAAACACAACCAGACCGCAGCACCGCTCTTCGCGTGGATCAAGCCATTAACGCTCGTCGTTGCTGCGTTCCTGGTAATCAGCGGCTGCAAATCGGAAATGACGGTGCCGACACCGCCGAGTAGTGGCGGTATGCCTGCACCGCCACCGCCGCCCAGTGGATCGTCGAGTGGCCAGTCCGGTAGCCAGTCCGGCGGGCAAAGCCAGCCGAGTGGCCAGTCGCAGGGGCAGAGCGGTGGCCAGTCCGGCGGACAAAGTGGCGGCCAGTCGGGTGGCCAGTCAGGCGGCCAATCGGGAGGACAATCCGGTGGATCGTCCGGCGGCCAGTCTGGCGGCGGTCAATCCGGTGGTGGTATGCCCGGTGGCGGCATGCCGGGTGGTGGCCAGTCGGGCGGCGGTATGCCGGGCGGTGGCATGCCCGGTGGCGGTTCACAGAGCCCCAGTGGTTCGTCCGGCGGATCATCGGGCGGTGCCGGCGAAGTTGGCAGTTTTCCGGGTGGCGGTGGCGGCGATGACAGCATCCCGCCGCCCCCAAGTGAGCGCGGCAGTGGCAGTGGCGGCGATGCCAGCGGTTCCGCTGGCGGCGGCGGTGAATCGTCCGGTGGCCAGGGCGGTGCTGACGGCGACGGCGACAGCAGCAGCGACGGCGACGGCCAGTCGGGTGGCGATTGCGGTGATACCGGCGCGCTGCCAGGCGGCGTTGGCGGTATGGGCCAGGCAGGCGAATGCCTCGGTGGCGGCGGTGCGGCCGCTGCGGACTCGGACGCTTCTGCTTCATCATCATCTGCTGCAGGTGGCGGCGGTGGTGGCGGCGGTTCGGCCGACGGTGAAGCGTCACCCGGTGGCGGTTCCGGCAGCGGTGACGGTAGCACTGGCTCGGTTGCGGGAACCGGCGGCGCCGGCAGTGCCGGTGAATTTCCCGAGGAAAGTGCCGACGAACGAGCGGCACGCCTCGGCAAGGAACTGGATGAGTCCATCGGCGGCTTCGATGAGGTACTGATGGAAGAACAACAGGAGGTTGCTGCAGTTGGCCGCAACACCGAAGGTTTCGGTGATGGCGGCGACGGCGGTGGCGGCGGCATCAGCCTGGGCCAGCAGGCCGCGGGCGCTGGAGGCGGTGTGACGGTCGCGAACAATTCGGCAATCGAGCGCGAGTCGCCGACGGCCGGGATGACCCAGGCTGAAATCGAGGAGCGTACGCCGGACGATATTGCCGTCATGGTTGACGATGACATCATTGCCAGGCAGCTGCGCGAGGCAGCGCTGGCCGAGGAAGATCCTGCCTTGCGCGACCGGCTGTGGGAAGAATATCGCAAGTACAAAGGGCTGTGAGGGGAACTCGCTGGCGTATGAAGAAGATCACGCTGCTGATAAGTCTGTACGTGTTGTTGCCCGGGTGCTCCGTCAACGAGGTCATCACGGCCGAGGAAACGGAACTGGTCGTGGCGGAGGCGCCGCCCGAAGAGAATCTGCTACTCGACATCGGCATCATCCAGTTTGCCGAGGGCGTGCCGGAGGACAATGAACCCAGCGATACCCAGGTCTTCGAGGAAATCCGCGCAGCCGAGTCGCGCTATCTTGCCTACCACCTGAAGAAAACCCTGCAAGGCAGCGGCCACTGGGGTGCGGTGCGTGTTATTCCATCCAGCAGCGCCTTTACCGACGTCATCATCGAAGGTGAAATCGTGGAGTCTGATGGCGAGTTCGTCACGCTGGACGTTGACATTCGCGATGCGCGGGGCGTGCCCTGGTATCGCAAGTCGTACAGCACCCAGACCGGCGTTTCGTCGTATTCCGTGAATCGGGACCGGCGGCAGGATCCGTACCAGAAGATTTTCAATGACATTGCGAATGACCTGAGTGCCTATGTCGCGCAGATGGAACCGAAGTCGATCACGGATATCCGCAATGTATCGGAACTGCAATTCTTTGCCGATATGTCGCCCGAAGCTTATGGCGAGCACCTTGCAACTGACGAAGAAGGCTATACACAGGCCGTCAGGTTGCCGGCCGAGAACGACCCCGGCGTTGATCGGCTGCGACGCATCCGCGAGCGCGACCGGCTCGTGGTCGACACGCTGAACGAGCACTATGCCAATTTTTATTACGGCATTGCGATCCCGTACCACTCGTGGCGCAAAACCGCCCGCGAAGAGTCGATTAACTACCGGCAGGTCAAACGCTCCGCCAACCTGCAGACACTGATGGGCGCCGTTGTGCTGGCCGGGTCGCTGGCGGTCAATACCGACAGCGGAGGCAAGCAAACCCGCTACATCAATCGCAGCTTGCAGGGCATCGGCATCCAGCAGGGCTGGGACACCATGTTCGGTGGTATATCGCGGCGTTCCGAGGCAAACATCCACCTGGAGTCCATCAAGGAACTGTCCGAGTCGTTCGGGGCAGAAGCGGCGCCGATGGTGATATCGGTAGAAGGACAGGCGCGGCGCCTGACCGGCACCGCTGCCGCGCAGTACGAGAGCTGGCGACGAATTCTGAAACAGATCTACGAGTCTGAGACCGGGTTTGTCGAGCCGGTCGACGAATCGCTTCCGGAACGCGTCCCAGAACCCACGGGCTAAAGAGACAGCGTGACGCAGGACCTGCACAAAGGGACGGAGCTCGCCGACCGTTACACCCTGGTTCGTCAACTGGGTGCGGGACCGCAGACGCAAGCGTGGCTGGCAACGGATCGCATGACCCGGGCCAGCGTTGTACTGAAGATTCTGGGTCGCCAGGGGCTTTTACCAGCCGATCTCAAGGCGGAATGGCAAACCAGCATACGCCTGCTGCACCCGCACATTGTCCGCGTGTTCGAGTTTCACGACGATGCGGACGCCACCTTTTACAGCATGCAATTCGTTGACGGTGCGGATATCGCTGTGTTGAGCGGCGCACCGCTGGCGGACAGCCTGCCGGCGCTGGCGCTGATAGCCGGTGCGCTGGACTATGCGCACGGTAAAGGCGTCGTGCACAGGGACATCAAGGCAAGCAACATCCTGCTCGACAGGAACGGCGCGCCGTGGCTCACGGACTTCGGCTCAGCCGCCGCGGTGAATACGCCGGCGAGCGGAGGCTCGCTGATCGCCGCGTCTCCGCAAACTCTTGCCGGGGAACCGGCCCAACCGGCCGACGACGTGTTCGCATTCGGCGGCCTGGTATACGAGCTGGTGTCCGGTCGGTCGCCGTATTCATCGGCACGAACGCGCGAGGACATCCTGCACAAGCGTCCGGACGCGCTGACGACGGCGGGCGGTGAACCGGTACCTGCTGCTGTCGCCGAACTCGTCGCCGATATGCTGGCGAAAGACGCTGCCGCACGGCCAGCAGCCAAAGCGGTCGCCAGCCGATTAGCCGCCGCAGGCTTCGAAGCGGCGCCGGCGCCGGCGCATTACATTGGCCGGGGCACGCCGGTCAGTGCAGAGCTGATCGAAACCAGTCGCAGCATCAAGGCGCACAAACCGGCACGTGAAAAACCGGTGCCGGTTGGAACGCAGGAGAATTCGGGGATCAGTCCGAAGACACTGGGTGTCGGACTCGCGTTACTCGTGGTCCTGCTTATCGGTGTCGTTTTCGTCCTGCCGCGGACAGTTTCTGTCGACGGTCCCGAGGCGCCTGGCACCGCTGCCGAAGCACCTGCAACAACAGATGCGGTGCAACCGGCCGAGTCTGATGCCGGGGCGCCGCAGCGCGACGCCCGCGTCGTGGCACGTACCGAGACAGACGAAGTACTCGGCGAATTGTTGTCGATGATGAACACGCTGGAGCAACGTGCGGTGCAGCGCTGGGGTGGCGCACGCTTTCGCCGGGCAAAGGAAATTTACGCCGAAGCCGACGCTGCGTACCTGGCGCGTGACTATGCCACGGCGAGCGAAAAATACCGCGAGACAATTGCGGCCGTGGAGCCCCTGCTCGATGAGGTGGACAAAGTCTTTGCAGCGACCTATGCCGATGCAGAGGCGGCGCTCGAGGCTGCGAATACAGCGGACGCCTTGCAGTTGTTCGAGCTTGCCGTCGCCATCACGCCGGGGCATGCAGGTGCGCGCGCCGGTCTTGCGCGAGCTCGCAACCTGGATACCGTGCTGACTTTGACAGATCGCGGGACGACGCTGGAGCGCAACCTGGAGCTGGAAGCAGCACAACAGAGTTTCCGCCAGGCCGTCGAGATCGATCCCAAGTGGCAGCCGGCGCAGGAAGGCCTGCAACGCGTCAGCACCGAACTGAATGAAATGCGTTTCGATATGCGCATGACGGAAGGGCTGTTAGCAATATCCGACGGCCACTACGATGCGGCACGCGCGGCTTTTCGTATGGCCCAGGAATTGAAACCGGAATCCCGCGAGCCCGCCGACGGGCTGCTGCAGGTTGAACAGGAAATTCGCCTGAACCAGATCAGTGCATACGAGCAACAGGCCTTGCAGCAGCAGGAAGACGAAGCCTGGACAGAGGCCATTGCGACTTACGAGAAGATCCTCGAAATCGACGACAACCTGGTGTTCGCGCGCGATGGCTTGCAGGCGGCGCAACAGATGGCGGGCCTGCACGCACAGCTCGACGACTATATTGCCGAACCCAACAGCCTGAGCGCGCCGTCGACAATGCAAAAAGCGACGATGATGGTCGTGGACATCACGCGCATGGAATCCGTCGGGCCGGTCCTGGCCGGCAAACGCGACGAGCTGTCGCGGCTGTTGAAACGGGCGGCTACGCCGCTGCCCGTGCAGCTGGTCTCCGACAATGCAACCGATGTTTCTGTCTACAAAGTTGGTAAACTCGGCAGCTTCGAAACTCACGAGTTGAGTTTGCGTCCCGGCAAGTATGTCGCCGTCGGCAGCCGTCCCGGCTACCGCGATGTGCGGCTCGAATTTCTTGTCGGGCCGGAACAGGAAACCGGACCGATAGTGATTCGTTGCGAGGAAGCCATTTGAGTTTCGACCACCTGCTGATCAGGGACGCTGAAGGTGAGCGTCGGATCGACGCTGCGGACCTGCCGTTGCGTGTCGGTACCGGCAGCGATTGCAGCTTGCGGCTGCCGGGGCCGGGTGGCGGACCGGTCGTACTGCTGGACCTGCTCGATGGCCAGCCCTTCGTTCAGCCCGTCGGCGGCGATGCGACGTTGCAAATCAATGCAGAGCCATTGCGAACCAGCAGGCGGCTGCACGCCGGCGACGAACTCCAATTCTTCGGCAGCCGAATTCGCGTGATCGTCGATGACGGTGCGCTGATTCTGCAGGTGCACCTCGAAGACAGTGCCTATGTTACGCAGCCGCCGGTGGAGGCAGCCGCGACGGCCAGCGCGGCGGATGAGCAAATTGCACCCACTGCGTTCCGGCGCGCGAGTGAAACGCAGGCGCGACTGGAAGAGCCGCGCCAGGGCCGGCTCAAAATCATCATCGGCGCGGTACTGCTGGTCCTGCTCAGCGCGTCGTACCTGCTGTTTACGTCGAAATCGATTCGCTTCGAGATTGACCCGGCCGACCCTGACAGCGTGCAGATTACCGGTGGCTGGTTCCGTTTTCCGATTGGTGACCGCATCCTGTTGCGCAAGGGCGAGTACACCGTCGACATCGCCAAGCGGGGCTATTACGATTTGCGCCAGGCGTTTACCGTGGGCGACGAAGCCAGTATGCAGCTGGAGATTGAAATGCGACGGTTGCCCGGCCAGCTGACAGTTTCTACCGAGCCGCTGGTGGACGCAGTCGTTTCTATCGACGGGGCAATCGCCGGCAAAGTCCCGTACGGTCCGATGGAGCTGCAACCCGGCGAGCACAGCGTCAGCATCACGGCCGAACGCTACCTGCCTTTTTCCGACGTTGTCGACATGCAGGGCCTGGGCCGCGAAGAACTGCTGGCCGTGCAACTGGTGCCTCGCTGGGCCGAAGTCAGCATAACGACGGAACCTGCCGGCGCCACAATATTCGCCGGCAAGGAACAGGTCGGCGAGACACCGGCGACGATCGAACTGATGGAGGGCAAACACCTGGTCAGCGTCGTTCGCGAAGGCTATAGCGCCTGGGATGGCACGGTCACCGCCGAAGCGAACGTCGCACAAACGCTGCCGCCGATCCGCTTGCAGCCGGCCAACGCGAAATTGCAGGTCAACTCGATCCCGCGGGCAGCCAATGTCACGGTCAATGGTCGCTATCGGGGGCAATCGCCACTCACGCTGGACCTGGCACCGGACGTCGACTATGTGATCAGCCTGTCCAAAGCCGGTTACGGCTCGTCACGCCGCCAGGTGCGACTGGCGGCCGCAGCGAGCGAAGCGATTACTGTCGACCTGTCGGCGCGCACCGGGCGCGTTACCGTCAACGTCTCACCGGCCGACGCTGAGGTCTATATTGACGGCCAGCCGCGTGGCGCCGGGTCGCGTACTTTTGACCTGAGTTCTGCGCCCCACCGGATCGAGGTCAAGAAAGCAGGCTTCGAGAGCTGGTCGCGATCGATTACACCGCGGCCGGGCTACCCGCAGACGGTGACCGCCAGTATTCGTTCGCTCGAGGCAATCGAGCGGGCAAAAATCCAGCTGACTCAGGAGACGTCACAGGGGCAGGTCATGCGGCGAATCGAGCCTGGTACTTTCACACTGGGTTCATCTCGATCGGACCCCGGCCGCCGGGCCAACGAAGTGCTGGTGCCCGTTACGATCAGCAAGCCGTTCCTGATTGGAGTTCGTGAGATCACCAACAAGGAGTTTCGCAAGTTCCGCGAGAACCATGATTCCGGCAGCGATATTCACGCCACGATGGCGGGCGACGAAAACCCCGTGGCAATGGTGAGCTGGGGCGACGCTGCTGAATACTGTAACTGGCTCAGTGCGATCGAGGGCCTGACGCCGGCTTACGAGCAGAAATTCGGGGAGTGGATTGCCATCCGCCCCGTGACGAATGGTTACCGGCTGCCGACTGAAGCCGAATGGGTCTGGGCGATGCGTTACGCCGGTACACCCGGTGCGCAGCGCTTCCCCTGGGGCAAGGACATGCCGCCGAAAAAGGACTCTGGCAATTATGCGGACCAGTCGGCCAGCGATCTTGTGCCAACGACGATTCCGCGCTTCGACGACGGTTTCGCCGCAACGGCGCCGACCGGCAGTTTCCCGGCGAGCCCGCTTGGCATTTATGACGGTGGCGGCAACGTCGCCGAGTGGGTCAATGATTTCTACACGGTACCCACACCCGGATTGAAAAACCCGGTTGTCGATCCACTCGGGCCGGAGAACGGCAAGCCGCGTGTTATTCGCGGATCGTCATGGCGACATGCGGGCGAAACCGAGTTGCGCTGGTCGTATCGCGACTACGGTACCGATGCGCGTCCGGATGTCGGGTTCCGGATCGTGCGCAACCTGGACTGAAGAATCGTGCGACAATTGCGGCCGATTGTTGTCTAACACCCCAACAACGACTGACCGGGAGCTGAAGTGCCAAGAATTGCCCTGCTGATAATGCTGTTGGCCGGCATAGTAACTGTCGCGGCAGCACAGGATGATGCCGACGCGCCTGCCGAAGTTTCCGCCGACGAGGCAGCACCGGCGGACGACGAACCGGCAGAGGCGGATGCCGCCGAGGAAGCGGCGGAGCCGCCGCCGGCCGACGAGTATTACCAGGACGTCGACGACGAGGATTTTCGTCCCAGCGAAGACATTCCCGCCGACCAGTCCATCCCTTTTCCAGCCGACATTTAGCCGAAGCGCAATCTATGAAAAAGAAAAACATACCGTTCGAATTCGTCTACCAGCTGTTTGCACTGATCATTGCGATCATCATCGTGCACGCGTTCTATGTTTCAGTGATCCGGCCAAATGCTGCGCAAATTATCGAGGAACAGAACGCGGCTGCCGCGGCTGACCCGGACTACATTCGCGAACGGCGCGTGTCCGTACTGATCAAGGACCTGGAGCAGGAAGCCTGTTTCATCCTGGGCCTGTGGGCGCTTGCAATCATGGCATACAAGGCCTGGATGATCGTCCGCGAACGCCGCCTGCTGGATGTTGACCTGGTGCCGGTTGCCGAGGGCATGCGCATCCTGCCTGAGGACACGCGCGAGTTCGCGCGGCAGATCGAGCAACTGCCGGAAGACCGGCAGTCGATGCTGTTGCCGCGCGCCTTGCTTAGCGCGTTGCGCCGTTTCAGTTCGACACGCAGTATCCAGGACGTATCCAGCACAACACATACGATTTGCGAGAATGAGGCCGAGCGGCTCGAATCGGAATTGTCGATGATCCGCTATATCTCCTGGGCTATCCCGTCCATCGGCTTCATCGGTACGGTACGCGGCATCGGTGAAGCACTGGCGCAGGCAGACAAAGCCGTGCAGGGCGATATTGCAGGTGTAACGCAGAGTCTCGGCGTCGCGTTCAACTCCACCTTTATCGCGTTGCTGATCAGCATCTTCCTGATGTTCCTCGTGCACCAGCTGCAACTGCTGCAGGAACGGCTGGTGTTCGACAGCGAAAACTACGCCAATGACAAGTTGATTCGGCACATGAAGGCCGACTGACGGACCGGTAGTTGAGCCTGCTTGCTGCACATATCAACGATGCGGGAATCAGCGTTCTCGATGCTGACCGTGTGTTGTATCGCGAACCAGGGTTTGCGTTGCTCGAAGACGATGGCCTGGTCACCGGCGCAAAAGCTTACGCAAGTTCCCGTATCCGCCCGCGGCGCATCCAGAACCGGTTCTGGGCCGACCTGGATGCGGCACCAATTGGTGATCGGCAGTTCCAGCATTTGAGCAATGCCGACCTGGTCAGCCGGCAACTCGAACAGGTCTGGCAAGCGGTTGCGGGCAGTGGTGATCGTCTTGTCGTTGCCGTTCCGGCTTACATGGGCAACAGCCAGCTCGGCCTGTTACTCGGCATTGCTGAAGAACTGCGGATTCCGATCGTCGCCCTCGTCGATGCCGCCGTGGCTGCAACCCGGCGCGAGTACCGCAACGCTGTTCCGGTCCACATCGATATCGGTCTGCACTCGGTCACGCTGAGCCGCATGTCGCAGGCGGGTTGTGCGAGCGTCGAACGCGTGGAGGTGATCGAGGATGCTGGCATGCTTGCGCTGTTCGATGCGTGGCGTAAGGTTGTCGCGGAGGCTTTCGTACAGCAATCCCGTTTCGATCCGCTGCATACTGCGGAAACCGAGCAGGTACTCCAGGACCGGCTGACAGACTGGCTGCAGCGCGCGACGGGTTCTGCCGCGGTCACAATGGAGATCAGCAACCAGGGCGTGAGCCACGGGGTGGAAGTCGATGCGTTGTCACTGGTGTCAGCTGCCGCGCCGGTTTACCAGCGCATCGCCAGCCGTTTGCGCGCACTGTACCGCGCGGATGAAACACCGGCCCTGCAGCTGACCGATCGCGCAGCCAGGATGCCGGGACTGACCGACATGCTGGTGGCACGGGTTGGCGGCGAGTTGTTCCTGCTTGAAGCCGGTGCGACGGCGCGCGGTCTCATCGGCCGCTGCCGCGATATGCAGGCAGGAAGTGGTGGTGTCAGTTTGCTGCGGCAACTGCCGTGGGACCAGGCCGCCGTAGACATTGCGCCAAAAGAATTCGCCTCCGAAGGCGGGCGGCCGACGCATGTGTTGTACGAGCATACTGCCTATGCGCTGGACGGCGATGCATTGCAGGTCGGCTCGCAGCCCGGCGAGGGTCGCTGGATCGACCTGCAAGCCAGCATGCCCGGTGTGTCGCGGCATCATTGCTCACTACAACTGGAGAACGGGCAATGCGTGATTCGCGACTTCAGCCGATATGGTTCGTTCCTGAACGGGCACGCGATTGACGGTTCAGCTGTCTTGCAGGTTGGCGACCTCGTGCGCATTGGAACGCCGGGCTTCGAACTGCGCCTGATCACGACGGAGACGGCTAATGGCGCGTAAACGACGCCCGTTCGAGGTCTTCAGCATGTCGTTTCTCGATTGCATGAGTTGCGGCTTCGGCGCCGTCATCCTGTTCTTCATGATCATCAACTCGCAGGTCCGAGAGACGACGGAAAGCGATCCGACGGACCTGATGGCCGAGACCCGCAAGATCGAAGTTGAAATCCTCGAAGGCCGTAAAGACCTCGTCCTTGCGAAAAACACGATGGAGCAGCTGGAGACCGAAAAAACGACGGCAGAGGGGCAGATTGCGCAGATCGTCGCACTGATCGAGAAACTGCGCGAAGAGTTGTCGCAGTACGACGAGGAGACGCTGGCCAAGATCGAGCGCGTCGAACAGCTCGAGTCAGACATCGAGCGCCTCGAAGAAGAAGTCAAACGCCTGCTGGCGCTGGCCGAGAGCCGTGAGGCCGAAGGCAACAAGCTGCGGGAATTCAAAGGGGATGGCGACCGGCAGTACCTGACCGGGCTGAAGCTCGGCGGGCAGCGAACGCTGATCCTGGTCGACCGATCGGCCAGCATGCTGGACAGTACGATCGTCAACATCATCCGGCGTCGCAACATGGACGTCGAGGACAAACTCGCCGCGGTCAAGTGGCGCCAGGTCGTTGCAAGTGTCGACTGGCTGACCGCGCAGTTCCTGCCTGGCAGCGAATTCCAGATCTACATGTTCAACGAAAAGGCGGAACCGGTCATCAAGGGCAGCGAGGGTGTCTGGTTGAAAGCCGACGACAACACCCAGCTTGACGAAGCAGTCCGGGTCCTGCGGCGTACGCCGCCGGAAAACGGCACCAACATGCAGGCGGCCTGGGAGGTAGCTGCCAGCCTGTCGCCGCCGCCGGACAACATCATCCTGCTGGCCGACGGCTTGCCGACCATGAGCAGCCCGGATGACGACCGGAAAACCGTCAGTGGCCAGGAACGCTACCGGATGCATTTCAACGCATTGCGTGAACTGCCGCCCGGCATCCCGGTCAATGTATTTCTGTACCCGCTGGAAGGCGACTACGAGGCGCCGTTCGTTTACTGGGTCCTGGCCTACCGCACGGGCGGCTCGTTCATCAGCGTCAGCCGGGACTGGCCATGAGGCTTTCGTTGCAATCCGGGAATGAGCTTTAATGAAGCGACGTCGAAATATTGAAGCTTTCAGCCTGTCCTTCCTGGACTGCATTTGCTGCGGATTCGGCGCAATCATCCTGCTGCTGGTACTCAGCAAGATTTACGAGCCGGTCATAATCGAGAAGACCCAGGAGGACCTGGAGTCCCTGATCGCCCTGCTGCAGGAAGAGCTGTTCGATATCCGTGGCGAAACGGCAGTGATCAACCGCGAACTGGAGGACGTGCGGATGCAAACCTCCGACAGCAAACTCCGGCTGGCGCGGCTGCAGGGCGAGTTGAGCACGATACGCGGGCAATACGAGGCGACCCAGACAACCGCCGAGTCGGTCGTCGACGAAGGAGCGTTGCAGATCACCCGGCAGCGCCTGACCGATGAAATGAAACGTCTTGCGCCTTATTACCGCCGCGCATCAGACGATGCGGTGGCCGGTATCCCGGCCGACAGCGAATACGTCATATTTATTGTCGATACGTCGGGCAGCATGCAGCGCTTCAACTGGGAACGTGCAATCGACAAGCTTAACGAAACCCTGGATGTCTACCCGCAGGTCAAGGGCATCCAGATCATGAACGACAACGGCAGCTATATGTTCCAGCAGTATCGCGGCAAGTGGATACCCGATACGCCGGGCCGCCGCGAAGCGATCGTCAACACGATGCGCAACTGGCGGCCGTTCAGTGACAGCAACCCGACCGACGGCATCATCTACGCGATCAGCACCTTCTGGTCGCCGGACAAGAAAATCAGCATCTACGTTTTTGGCGACGAGTTCAGTGGTGGCTCGGTCGAGAACGTCGTGCGGCAGATCGAGACGGTGAATCGGCCGACGGCGAGTGGCGAGTTGCTGGTGCGGATTCACGCTGTCGGGTTCCCGTTCCTGTTCGAACCGGGCCGTTCAGCGTCGGATACGTCGCGGCGCTTTGCACAGCTGATGCGGGTCTTGTGCGATCGCAACGGTGGCACCTTCGTCGCCTTGTCCGACCCGAAGAGCTAGCACGCCACAATTCGGCACAATTGATCGTCGCCTTTCCACGATCGAGGCCTCTTGTTAGCGGTTTTTCCGCGTGAAATGAACTCCGAAGACGCAATCACCTTTGGAGGAAACAGTCATGCGTACGACACTTGCTTTGTTCTTTTGTACAGCCCTCGTTGCAACCGCCCCTGCCCAGGCGGCAGATGCCAGCAAGGAGGAGAAGATCGGAATCGGCTCCGGGGCCCTCGCGGGTGCCGTCGCCGGCGGTCCGATCGGTGCGATAATCGGAGCCGCGATCGGTGCGAAAATCGGTGACACGCTGTACCAGAAAAACGAGACCATTGAAAAACTGGACGTTTCGTTACAGCAGTCCCGCTCCGACCTGCGCAACCTGAACGCCAACTACGACGCTGTCAGCGACGAACTCGACCGCTTGCAGGATATTGCCCGTCCGGAACTGGTCAGCATGCTGCAGGCCGGTATCGCGATGGACCTGCTGTTTCGCACCGATGAGTCGGTGCTGGCGGACTCGACCGGAGATCGTCTTGCCGGCCTCGGCCGCACGCTGGCCGCCATGCCGGATGTCCAGGTTCAGCTCGACGGGTTCGCGGACGAACGCGGCGATGAGACCTACAACTTCAACCTGTCCGAACAACGCGTTGCATTCGTTCGCGACCAGCTGATCCAGGCCGGTATTCACCCGTCGCGCATCCGCGCTGCTGCACATGGAGAGGCGCAGGCCCAGGACGAATCGATCGATAGCTATGCACTGGAACGGCGCGTCAGCCTGAAGCTCTTTATCGATGGCGCACAACCGGTGGCCCAGGTCGCCGACTAGCAAATCGAAACAGAACCCCCGCGACTCTTCGTGAGTCTCTCCGTTGCCGGCCTTCGGGCCGGCTTTTTTTATTCGAGCGGCAAAAGCCGTCTATACTCAAGCGATGAGCGACGATCTCACGACACGGCATTGCGTTCCCTGCGAAGGCGGGGTGGAGCCGCTTACCGCGAATGAAGTGGAGGCTTTGCTGGCGAATCTGCATCCGGACTGGCGCGTCAACGACGCTGGCACGGAGATCGCCCGGGAGTTCAGCTTTCCGGCCTACAGCCGCTCGCTCGGTTTCGCCAATGCTGTCGCCTGGATCGCTATTCGCGAAGGGCACCATCCCGACCTCGAGCTGAGTTACAGCAAGTGCGTTGTTCGCTGGAGTACACATGCGATCGGCGGCCTGTCCGACAACGACTTCATCTGCGCTGCAAAAGTGGACCTGCTGACTGCGTGACGGCGCTGGCGGATATCGAGGCAGCGGCGCGGCGCCTGCAAGGCATCGCATTGCAGACGCCACTGGTGCAGAGCGCAGCGCTGGACGAGCGCCAGGGCGGGACGCTTCTCCTGAAGCCGGAATGCCTGCAGCGCACCGGCTCGTTCAAGATCCGCGGCGCCTATAATTGCCTGCGCCGTTTGCCGGCAGACGTAGCCGCCCGCGGCGTTGTGGCCTGGTCGTCCGGCAATCACGCACAGGGTGTTGCGGCAGCCGGAAAACTGCTTGGTATCCGGACAACGATCGTCATGCCTGAGGATGCGCCTGCCACCAAGCTGGGCAACACCCGGCGGCTGGGCGGTGAGGTCATCACCTATGACCGCTATACCGGAGACCGGGAAGCCATCGCCCGAGCCATCGCTGCCGAGCACGGCCGAGCCCTGGTGCCGTCATTCGACCATCCGGACATCATCGCCGGCCAGGGCACCGTTGGCCTCGAAATCGTACAGCAGGCGACGGCGCTGGGATTACAACCCGATCTGGCGGTCATTCCCTGCGGCGGTGGTGGCCTGACGTCAGGTGTTGCACTGGCGCTGCGTGCAAGCTGGCCGGACATCGAAATTATCGTCGCAGAGCCGGAAGGCTATGACGACACCCGCAGGTCATTGATGACCGGCAAGCGCGCCACTGTCGCGGCCGATACGCCGTCGATCTGCGATGCGCTGCTGACGACCGCTCCGGGTGAGCTCACATTCGCAATCATGCGACAGCACGTTGCCGCCGGTGTCGTCGTCAGTGAGACGGATGTCAGGCGCGCAATGCGGCTGGCGTTTCGCGAGCTGAAGCTGGTGGTTGAGCCCGGCGGTGCGGCTGCACTGGCCGCGGTGGTCGCCGGTCACGTTGAAACGGCGGGCAGAACGACGGTTGTCGTGTTATCGGGCGGAAACGTCGATGCGGAACAGTTCGCGGCCGTTCAGCTCGAACCCGCCTGAGACCGGCGCAGGAATGCAACCTTGGAAAATGGCCGGCGCCGGATTCCGGTGACGTCGCTAGACTCACGCCGGCGTT
Source organism: Gammaproteobacteria bacterium (assembly GCA_030429005.1). Taxonomy (GTDB): domain Bacteria; phylum Pseudomonadota; class Gammaproteobacteria; order Steroidobacterales; family Woeseiaceae; genus UBA1847. The sequence goes on from JAUIDP010000013.1 coordinate 27,359, forward strand.
CCGGCCAGTTGTCGAGCCAGCGCATGATTTTCTCCAGCTGGTCGAGATCCGGCCGCACCCGTGACGGTTGTAGCTCGACAATGCCAACGCCTTTTTCTGCTGCCTGCACGAAGTTCTGGCTGTCGCGCAGCACGGCAATGATGGGTATGCCCAGCGAGTCGAGAAAACGCATCAGCTTGCCAAAACTCTTCGTGTTCTTGCGCGTGCGATTGGCAACGACGGCGAGTTTCCGGTCGCGGCGATCGACTTTCGCGACCAGCAACAGGTCAGCGATACAGCGCGAAGCGGCGTGGATGTCCATATGTGACGGCAGGACCGGCACGAGGATACTGGTTGCGTCGCGAGTCACCTCGCGCAGGTCGTCATGGTTCAGGCCCGCGGGCGAGTCGATGACGAGGTTCTCGGTATCACTGGGCATACGCAGCTGCCAGCTACGCGTTGCCTGCATCGATTTCTTGAATGCGGCGATGCCATTGATCGTTGGCATCTCGCCCGGCCGACGCTCGAGCCAGGCCAGCGTGGAACCTTGTGGATCGTAGTCCATGATGACAGGAGCGGTTGCGCGTTGTGCGTAGCAGGCAGCGAGATTGGTCGCAATTGTCGACTTGCCGCAACCGCCCTTGGGGTTGAGGACGACAACCTTGTTAAGGTTTTCACGTGTGGGCGTGATCAGCATAGTCTTTATAAATGTCCTGCAAAAGGTCTCGTAAGCTGTTGCTCCAATTCACATAATATCAGCAGATTTCTCGCAGTGCACGCAACACTTCGCCGTGTCCGTCAGAGTGCGTCGAATTCTGCCCAGGTGGTTTCGAGCGTGTCGTCCACGATCCCGTCACCGTCGACATCCACGTCGATTTCTATGTTGACGTCGTCGAGCACGACGAGGCGTGCGCTGCTGTTCGCGCCGGTCACGAGAAACTCGCCGGCACCCGGATAGCCGGCATCGAAGCCCTCGAACGGCACCGGGGTCGAGTAGCTGACGGTGCCGGACAACAGGGTGGTGTCGAGTGTGCCGGAACTGGTTCGCGTGTAGGGAGCAGGCTGCAGTCCGGTGTCCGACGTATGCACCGAGTTGAAGTTGCGCAGCGTCTGGGAAGCCAGGTCACTGTCAACGGTCAGCGTATTGCCCGATACCTCGGTAACGACGACGGGGACGTCCAGCGTATTCAATCGGACCGTGACGTCGCCGTTGCTGACCAGCGTGTCTTCGTCTGTCGCGACCTGGAAATCGGTCAGCGATGCGAACATGGTCAGGTCATAACTCCCGCCGGCCAGGTCACCCGAGAACGCGTCGACCTCGTAATAAAGAACACCATCGATGACGGCGAAACCATCGCCACAATTGACGTACGCCAGTTCAAACCAGTCGCCGGCCGTCAGTGTCGGTGTCAGCGGGTCCGTGATATCGCCGGACAAGGTCACCGTGCCGCTCGCAAGACAGCTTTCTGCTGTCGGCGGAATCGGTACGCTGGCGGTCGAGCCGGAGACTTTGTTCGCCGTGGTAAAGCTGCCATCTATCTTCCCCACGGGACCGCTCGAGATCAGTCCGGTACCGCCTGAATAGTCGCCGGCCGCACCTGCAGCCTGTGCGGACTGGTAGCTGACGCGGGTGACCTGCATGGCGTTGGCGCTGGTGATTTCGGCACCGGCATTGCCGCCACCGCCACCGTTGTTGTTGCCCTTGTCCTCACTGAAGCCGTCGCCGCTGCTGCAGGCGGTTGTGAGGCTGAGCACACCCAGGATAAGAAGCGAAAAGCGTTGCATGACGGTACTCCGGACATAATCCTGCTGACAGTCCGAGTGTAGGCTTAACGGGTCAAACTACCGTGACTCCGCTCACAGAGTTGCATGTTGAAAAGTTGAGCGGCTCGGAAATATCAGAACATTTCGCTGGGGCCAGGCGCCGTCTTGTCCGGTGTTTCGCGGCTCTTGATGAAGTCGCCGGTGATCATCCTGGCGTAGCTCAGCCCCGGGCCGACCATCGGGTAGACACCCGCGTCCGGGTCAATGATGACTTCGAGGAAGGCCGGCCCGTCAAATGCCATGAAGTCGGCGATCGTCGACTCCAGCTCGGATTTGTCGGCGAGCCGCCGGGCAAACCGGAAGCCATCGGCCTCGGCTGCCTTGATAAAGTCCTTGCTGTGCAACGACTTGTCGCTGCCCGACATGCGACTCTCGTAATACAGCTTCTGCCACTGCCTGACCATGCCATCGCCGAAGTTGTTCAGGACGACGACTTTGATCGGCAGGTTGTAGGTTGTAGCGGTTTCCAGTTCACCGATGTTCATGCGAATGCTGGCGTCGCCGTCGATATCGATCACGGTGCGACCGGGCTGGGCGAACTGTGCACCGATTGCTGCCGGAAGCCCGAAACCCATCGTGCCCATGCTGCCGGATGTCAGCCACAGGCGCGGTTCGCGGTAGTCGAAATACTGCGCCGCCCACATCTGGTGCTGACCAACCCCGGTGGTGATGATCGCCTCGCCACGTGTGTGCCGGTTGATCTCCTCGATGACCGCATACGGCTGGATCAGCTCCGATTCGCGATCGAAGTTCAATCGGTAGCGATCCTTGAGTTCGGCGATTTCCGCATGCCAGGCGGAGAAATCCTTGCCGAAGTTGATGCGCCTGCCGTAGGCAAGCAGGTCCTCGAGGTCGCGACTGAGAATGCCGACGTGGTGCCAGTCAACGCGCTTGACCTTGCCGACTTCCGCGATGTCCACGTCAAAATGAGCGATGTTCTGTGCGCTGGGCGCAAAGTTTTCGGGGTCGCCGGCAACGCGATCATCGAAGCGCGCGCCGACAGCGATCAGGAAGTCGCAGTCCTCGACGGCGTAGTTTGCGGAAGCAAGGCCGTGCATTCCCAGCATGTGCATGGCGAGCGGATGCGTCGTGTCGCTGGCGCCCAACGCCATCAGCGTCGTCGTGACCGGAATGCCGTATTCCGCCGCGAAGCGCCGCATCGGCTTGGTGGCATTGCCATTGATGACGCCACCGCCGGCGTAGATCAACGGTCGTTCTGACCGGGCGAGCATTTCGTAAAAGCGTTTGGACTGGGCGTCAGTCAGCCGGTTGTTCGTTACCGCGCTTAGCCGGCGGTTGTAGCCCGGCAGCGGCAGGACACCGGCGCCCTTGAATTCACCTTCCCAGTTTTGCACGTCCTTCGGGATATCGACAACGACCGGGCCCGGTCGGCCGCTGCGCGCAATTTCGAATGCGCTGCGTATTGTTTCCTCGAGCTTCGACGGATCAGTGACCAGCAGGATGTGCTTGGCGACCGCGCCCATGATTGCGGAGACCGGTGCTTCCTGGAACGCATCCGTCCCAATGGCAGCCTTCGGCACCTGCCCGCAGATCACGACGATTGGCACCGAGTCCGCCATGCAATCACGCACTGGTGTAACGGTATTGGTTGCACCGGGGCCCGACGTCACCATCACAACGCCGACCTTGCCGCTGGCCCGTGCATAACCGGCGGCCATGAATCCTGCGCCCTGTTCATTAGCCGGCACGATCAGCGGTATCGCTGCTTCTCCGTTGTCGCGCTTGTTCGAACGGTTGTAGCGAAAGACTGCGTCGTAGGTTGGCAGGATGGCGCCGCCGCTGTAACCGAAGATGGTATCGACACCTTCGTCGGCGAGTACCTGCACAACGATATCCGCACCACTCATGCGCTCCCCACTGAGAGGATGCCGTACTGCGTTTTCCTGGTCCGTCTTTTTTCCCTGGGGATTCACGCCGCTGCCGATCGTTTGCTAAGTATTCGTTTTGCGGCGAGTGTTTACTAATTTCCCCGGCATTGCAATACTCGCCCGGACTCGACAACAACCGGATTGATGCAGGAAATTTAGTTTCAGTTGCATGTATCAATTCCAGCAGGAAGATTGCCAAAAATGCGACACGCGATATCCGTACTCTTGCAAAATGAAGTAGGTGCACTGACCCGGCTGACCGGAATGTTTTCATCGCGCGGATACAACATCGACTCCCTCAATGTTGCACCGACGGACGATCCCAGCGTGTCGCGGGTCACGCTGGTGACGACAGTATCGGATTCGGCCATCGCGCAACTGAACTCGCAGCTGGCCAAGCTGGTCGATGTCGTCAATATCCATGACATGACACTGGGCGAACATTTCGAACGCGAACTGGTGATCGTCAAACTCAAGCTGCAGACCGGCGGATTGGCGAGAGCGTTGTTGCTGGCGAAGAAGTTCGGTGCACAGATCCTGGACGATGCACAGGTCAGCTGCACTATCCAGTTGACCGGCAATGTTGACGAGATCGATCGCTTTGTCGACGCTGCCGCGGATATCGGCGAGCTGTCCGCCGTGGCACGCAGCGGCAGCGTCGCCGTGTCCAAGGGCGAGGTCACGCTGTCGTCGTTTGACGCGCACCATCACCTTTCCGCTTGAGCAAATGCCCGGGTTCACGCTGGCAGACAAGAAACGCCTGGTCGTCAAGGTTGGCTCGTCGCTGCTGACCGATGACGACGGCCAGGTGCATCGCCACTGGTTGCAAGGCCTGGCTGACGATATTGCCGAATTGCACGAGGCGGGTCACCAGGTGCTGGTCGTGTCCTCGGGTGCCATCGCGATCGGCAGCCGCGTGCTCGGCATCGACCGGCGACGGGCCGGTTTGGCCGAGTTGCAGGCTGCGGCTGCGGCGGGGCAGGCGCGCCTCGTGCACGCGTACCAGGAGGCGTTGTCCGGTCACGGGATCGTGACCGCACAGATTCTGCTGACACCCGACGATACCGAGGACCGGCGACGCTTCATGAATGCCCGGGCCACGCTCAATCATCTGATCCGGCGATCTGTCATTCCTGTCGTCAACGAAAACGACACCGTGGCAACCGAGGAAATCCGCTACGGCGACAACGATCGCCTCGCAGCACGCATCAGCCAGCTGGTCATGGCCGATGCATTGATCCTGTTGTCGGATGTCGACGGGCTCTATGACGCGGACCCGACCGGCAACGCGTCGGCCCGGCACATCGCAGAAGTGCCGACGATTTCCGACGACATCATCAGTTATGCCGGCGAAACCCGCTCGGCTGTCGGCACCGGCGGTATGGCGACCAAGGTACAGGCTGCCCGGATCGCGACACGTGCCGGCTGTTCTACCGTCATTACCAACGGTGCCATCGAGCGTCCGCTGGCGGCGCTCGGGGGTGGTAGCAGGCATACCGTCTTTGTTGCCGAAGGGACGCCAGCGGCGGCGCGCAAACAATGGCTGGCCGGCACGATGGGCGTTGTCGGCAAGCTGCACATCGATGCCGGTGCTGCGGCGGCGCTCCACAATGGCAAGAGCCTGCTCCCGGTCGGCGTGACCGAAGTTGGCGGAAGCTTTCAGCGCGGCGACGTTGTGGCCATCCTGGATCGCGCCGGCAGGGAACTGGGCCGCGGCCTGGCGGAATACTCGTCCACGGATGCGGCCGCCCTGGTAGGCGTTCACTCCGCGGAAATCGAGGCCAGGCTGGGTTACCGCGGGCGGCCGGTCATCGTGCACCGTGACGAACTGGTATTGTTTGGCCATGAACGCTGAAACCGACCTCGCCGTGAGCCCGGACCGTACAGACATTGCCGGCATGATGGACGCGCTTGGCGCCGCTGCCAAAGCGGCCGTGGCCGAGTTGGCATTGAGCGATGCAACGAGTCGTGACCTGGCATTGCAGGCAGCGGCGACCGCAATCAGGAAACGTACGGACGACATCCTCCGGGCAAACGAACGCGACCTCGATGCTGCACGGCAGCGCGAGCTGACGCCGGCTATGCTGGACAGGCTGGCACTCGATGCCGGCAGGATAGAGGCGATCGCCGCCGGACTCGATGCGATCGCAGCAATGCCCGATCCGCTGCGCCGTGTGATCGCCGAATGGGAGCGGCCGAACGGACTGAATATCCAGCGCGTCACGGTGCCGCTGGGGGTCATAGGCATCATCTACGAGAGTCGCCCGAACGTTACGGCGGATGCGGCAGCCCTGTGTATCAAGTCGGGCAATGCGGCAATACTGCGCGGCGGCTCCGAGAGCGTGTACTCCAGTCGCGCACTGTTCGAATGCCTGCAGGCGGGTCTCGATGCCGCAGGCTTGCCGGCAGGAGCGATTGCGCTGGTGCCGACCACGGACCGCCGCGCTGTCGGTTACCTGCTGTCATCGATGACAGAGTGGCTGGATGTCGTGGTCCCGAGAGGCGGCAAGAGCCTGATCGAGCGCGTTGCGCGGGATGCGCGCGTACCGGTGATCGGGCACCTCGAGGGCCTTTGCCACGTTTACGTGCACAGTGCTGCCGATATCGAGATGGCGACGGCGATCGTACTGAACGCGAAAATGCGCCGCACCGGCATTTGCGGTGCGGCCGAGACAATCCTTATCGATGCATCGATTGCGGCAACGGCGCTGCCTGCAATAGCGCGTGAGCTGGCTGCTGCCGGCTGCGAGATACGCGGCGATGCGACAGTGCAGTCTGTCGTGCCGGACGCGCTGCACGCTTCGGAGTCCGACTGGACCACCGAGTACCTGGATGCGATCGTTGCCATCCGCGTCGTCGCAGACATCGAAGCGGCCATGGCACACATTGCTCGCTTTGGCTCCGGTCACACGGACGCGATTGTCACCGCCGATGCGGACGCAGCGGAACGATTCTTTCGCGATGTCGACAGTGCCATTGTTCTGCACAATGCATCGACACAGTTTGCGGATGGCGGGGAGTTCGGAATGGGTGCCGAGATCGGCATCGCCACGGGCCGGGTGCACGCGCGCGGTCCTGTCGGCGCAAACGAGCTGACCAGCTACAAGTATGTCGTGCGCGGTACCGGCCAGGTCAGGGAATGATGTCTGGCGACTGCTACGATGTCGCAATTATCGGTGCAGGAATCAATGGCGCAGGCATTGCCCGGGATGCCGCATTGCGCGGTCTGTCCGTCATTGTTATCGAGCAGGACGATATCTGCAGCGGTACCTCGGCGGCGTCCAGTCGGCTGATTCACGGCGGTTTGCGCTACCTCGAGTACGGTGAGTTGCCGCTGGTCTTCGAGTCCCTGCGTGAGCGCATCATCCTGCGCCGTATCGCGCCGCACCTCGTACAGCCGTTGCGTATCACGATCCCCATGTACAAGGGTGCCCGGCGTGGCCGCTGGCTGATCCGCCTGGGCATGCTGGTCTACGACCTGCTGTCCGTCGGCAAGACGGTGCCCCGGCACGACATGCTGAACCGTGACCAGTTGTTGCAGCAGGAAGCCGGCGTTGCAGCGGACGGGCTGCTGGGTGCTGCACGCTATTACGACGCGCAGGTAGCGTTCGCCGAACGGCTCGTTATCGAGAACCTGCTGGCGGCGCAAGCGGCGGGCGCGGAAATTCGCACGCATACCAGGCTCAAGCGGATGACGATCGAAGCCGGGCGGGTTGAATCGCTCGCTTGCGCGGACAGCATTACTAATAAGGAGTATGAGGTCTGCGCCAGCGTGGTTGTGAACGCCGGCGGACCGTGGGTCGACGAGGTCCTGGAGACCGGCACGCGGGCCGCCGAGCGCCTGGTCGGTGGCACCAAGGGCAGCCACATCGTCGTTGGCGAGTTCACCGGTGCGCCGGCCGATGCCTTCTATGTCGAGGCGGCTGCGGACGGCCGGCCAATTTTTATCATCCCCTGGAACGGCCTGTACCTGATTGGCACGACGGATATCCGTTTTGAAGGCGACCTTGCAAATGTTCGTGCCAGCCGGGATGAGATTGACTACCTGCTGCACGAGACCAACCGGGTCTTCCCGTCGGCCGGGCTGACGGTCGCCGACATTCACTATGCCTATGCCGGGGTCCGGCCACTGCCGCGGCGCGACAAGGGACCCGAGTCCGCCATTACGCGCAGACATATTATTCGGGAGAATACGGCCATCGCGAACGGCTTGTTGTCGATCATTGGTGGCAAGCTGACGACCTACCGGAATCTCGCGGAACAGGCCGTGGACCGCGTTGGCAAGCTGTTGCAGCGCCGGTTGCCGGCCTGCAGGACGCGCGACACGCTGTTGCCGGGCGCCTACCGCCTCGACGAAGCGCAGGCGCAACTGGCAGCAACCGGCATCCTGTCCGGCGCGGGAGTCCGGCGCATACTCGATATCTATGGTGGGTGCGCCGTCGACCTGCTCAGGTTTGCCGGCGAGTCGTCGGAGCGCCTGCGCTGCATTGATGATAGCCACACTGTGCTGGCCGGCGAGGTTGCTTTTGCCATGGACAGGGAAATGGCGCGAACACTGACTGATATCGTCCATCGCCGGATGATGCTGGGCCTCGCTTCGGACCAGGGCCGGCCGTTGTACGAGGAAATCGCCAGCCTGGCAGCAGCACACAGTGGCTGGACATCTGCCGACAAGGCCACGCAGCTGTCGGCCCTGCTGGCATTCAGCGATTCGTTTACAGTGAGCGCGCAATGAAGCAATCAAAGCCGGCTATCACCCTCTTGCTCGCGACGCTCATCGGCCTTGGCGCCGGCGGCATGGCAGAAGCCACCGGAGACCGGCCGCGGGTTGGCCTCGTGCTCGGCGGCGGCGGCGCACGCGGGATTGCGCACATCGGTGTACTGCAGGAACTCGAGCGTTTGCGCGTGCCGGTCGATGCAATAGCCGGGACCAGCATGGGTGCGATCGTCGGCGGACTGTATGCCTCCGGCATGTCCGCGGATGAACTCGAACAGACGGTCGAGTCGCTGAACTGGAGCCAGGCACTGTCGGACACACCGGCGCGCCGCAATCTGAATTTTCGCCGCAAGCAGGATGACGTGCGATACCCGATTGACCTGGAGCTTGGCGTTCGCGACCGTGAGATCGTGCTGCCCAGGGGGTTTGTGCAGGGACAGAATCTTGACCCGTTGTTGCGTAACCTGACCGCCGGCGTCGCGCATATCTCCGACTTCGCGAAATTGCCGATTCCATTTCGCGCAGTTGCTACCGATGTTGTGAGTGGCTCCGACTACGTCATGACCAGCGGCGACCTGGCCCGGTCCATGCGGGCCAGTATGTCGGTTCCCGGCCTGATCGCGCCGACATCGCTGGACGGACGCCTGCTGATCGATGGCGGTGTTGCTGCGAACCTGCCGGTCGATGTCGTCCGGGCCATGGATGTCGATATCGTGATCGCGGTCGACGTCGAGTTTCCGCTGTATGCGCTGGATGACCTGCAGTCTGCGCCGGCGATTACCGAGCAGATGCTGACGATCCTGATTCGCAAGGAGACATTGCGGCAAATCGAAACACTCAGCGACGATGACGTTCTTATCCGGCCCGATCTCGGCACGTTCGCATCCAGTGATTTTGCGAATCCGGAGTTTGCGATCGAGAAAGGCCACGCTGCTATCGCCGGCGTAGAGCAGCAGTTGCGGGCCCTGAGCCTGTCGGAGGCAGACTACGCGACGCATGTCGCCGCCCGAACGGTCGTCGCCCCCGAATATCGTCAACTGGACTTTGTGCGATTCGACCACGACGGACCGCTGGCAACCGAACTGCTTGCAGCGCGTGCCGGCGTGCATGCGGGGGATCCGGTGGATGCAGATATGCTTGCTGCAGGTGCCAGCCGGCTCTACGGCCTGGACATGTTCGCACAGGTCAATTACCGGCTGGTCGAGGACGGTGACCAGGTCGGCGTGGTATACACCGCCGTCGACAAGAGTTGGGGCCCGGATTTCCTCAACGTCGGTGTGTCGCTGCAGGATGACTTCGACGGCACAACGGCTTTCAACCTTGCCGCGCGCCTGACCCGGACCGGCCTGAACCGCAATGGCGCCGAATGGCGTACCGATTTGCAGCTGGGAACGGACTTGCTGCTGGAATCCGAGTTCTACCAGCCGTTCGGCAGCGGCCTCAGGTATTTCGTGGCGCCGCGCATCAGGCTGCAACAAACCAACCAGAACGTGTTCGTCGATGGCCAGGATATCGCGCAGATGCGGGTCGCAGAAGGCGAACTCGGACTCGATGTTGGTGCCGAGCTCGGCCTGGTCGGCGAATTCCGGATGGGGCTTTACCGCGGAGATGGCAAGTTACGCGTCAAGATCGGAGACCCGATGATTCCGGATTTCAAGTACGACCTCGGTGCGATGTTTGCACAGCTGCAGTTCGACACTTTTGACAAGTCTCGTTTCCCACGCAGCGGCCTGTTGGCCAGGGTGCGCTGGGATGCGTCCAGCAAGGCACTTGGTGCGAGTGAGAATTACGACAAGTTGCAGTTCGACCTGCTGTCGGCGTGGAGCAGGGGCAAAAGTACCTTCAATGCCGGCATCGGCTTCGCAACATTGTTCGATGACAATGCGCAGTTGCAGGAGTACACGCCGCTCGGCGGGTTCCTGCGCCTGTCAGGGCTGGACTATGGGCAGATCAGCGGTCCGCACGCCGCAATCGGCAGGCTCGTCTATTATCGATTGCTGGGCGATTACTCCAACGCGTTGCTCGACGTACCGGTCTATCTCGGTGCTTCGGCGGAGGTCGGCAACGTCTGGCAGGACCAGTCAGACATCAGCCTGGATTCAGTGCTCGTCAACGGCAGCGTGTTTGCTGCATTCGATACCTATTTCGGCGCAATTTACCTGGCCGTCGGTTTTGCAGAGGGCGGCAACCACGCGTTCTACCTGTCGATCGGTTCGCCGCCGCTGTAGCCGCCTCAGCGTGCGATCTTTTCGAGCACCTGCGTCGGTGTGTCGGAGTCGCGGTAATAACCATGCCGGGTTGCCATCGCCTCGAAGGCCTGGTCCCGCTCGCGCTCGCTGGGGTACCAGTGCAGTCGTTCCCAGTTGTCGCCAAGTATCTTGCGCATCGTATCGCCCTCGGGAAGGGTTACACGAATACCGAAACTGCGTTCCGCCAGGGCGCTTTTCGGATCAACCAGGTTGTGCTGATGACAGAAATCCACTTGCAATCCTTGTTACTTTACGGGCGCCGCAGTATACCCAAACGCTATGCGTGTTCGCCACGATCACCGGCGCCTTCACGGTCGGCCCAGCCCAGCAGGCGGCGTGTAACAAACAGGTATACCGGTTTGAAGGCCGCACGCCACAGTCTTGCCGGCAGGCTGGGATTATCGAGTATGCCGATCTCCCGGCGTGTCAGGCTTTCAGGGCAGTAGTAACGCTTGTGCTTAAGCAGGTGCCGCAGATCTTCCCGGGCGGCGAGGCGAAACAGCCGTCCACGTCCGGCGCTGCACCAGGCCAGCTGGAAATCGATAAAAGCCGGCGAGCCGTCCGTGCGGACGAGGATGTTGGGTTCCTTGGCGAGGTCGTTGTGTACCACGCCGGCACGGTGCATTCGCCGGCGAAGTTGCGCCGCGGCCTTGAAAAAGAGCGGGTCGGTGGGCCGCCGGCGATGCAGCGGCTGGCCGTCGATAAAACTCCGTGTCAGTGCGTCGGTATCGACAGCAAGAATCTCGGCAACGCCGTCAATCCCGGCCAGCCGGCGAAGCACAGTCGCCTCGCGACGCATCAGCATGCGCGCGAACCAGCGCAGGCCGCTCGCTGCAGCGCGGGCGTCGCGCACAACGACGCGCTGCCCGGCAATACCTGACAGGCGAATTTCGCCGAACAGGTCCTTCTTGAGAATCTTCGATTCGGACATGGTTATGCAATAGAATACCTCAGCAGCAGGAGCAGGAATCCGCGATGAGCAGCAGCACCGAGGAACAACCGCCGGGCGAGGAACGCGCCGGTCTCGACGCAACCGGCGAGTTCTTCAGCGTTGGCACGCCCCTGCATGCGGTCCGGGCCGGGTACATCCGCCGGGTCGCCGACGATGTGCTGTATGAAACGATTCGCTCCGGCCGCTACGCACATGTGATTGCGCCTGACCGCAGCGGCAAGTCCAGCCTGATTGCGGCGACGGCTGCGAGACTCGAAAACAATGGCTACAAGGTGGCTGTGCTGGACTTCGAGCAGATCGGGGCACGCGACGCGGGCGATGACGCCGGGCGCTGGAATTACAGCGTGGCCTATCGCATGTTGCGGCAACTCCGGATCCGCGCAGACCTGCAGACCTGGTGGCAGGACAAGTCCATATTGCAGAACCGGCAGCGACTGCTGGAGTTCTATTCGGAAATCATCCTGCAAAACGTTCCCGAGCGCATCGTCATTTTTGTCGATGAGATTCAATGCGTCGAGGACCTGCCATTTGCCGACCAGCTCCTCGCAAGTTTTCGGGCCGCACACAATGCCCGCGCGACAGATCCTGATTTTTCCCGGCTGACCTTTGTACTGCTGGGCGAATGCGATCCACTCAGCCTGATCGAAGAGCCGGAACTGTCGCCGTTCAACGTTACCCAGGCCGTAACACTCGATGACTTCAGCCGCGAAGAACTCAACCTGTTTGCGACCGAGTTGAATCTGCCGGCCGAAGATTCAGCACGGGCACTCGACCGGATCTACTACTGGACGTCGGGGCAGCCCTACCTGTCGCAAAAACTGGCGCGCGCGGTATCCAGGGAGAAGTCGAGCGGCGACGTGGTCACGACGATCGACCACCTGGCAAAACGCCAGCTTGGCGGGCGGGCAGCACTGCACAACGAACCGCACATGAGCCACATCCATCGCCAGGTCGTAAAGGACCCGAAGCGGAGCGAGGCGTTGCTCAATCTCTACGGCCGGCTGAGCAAGAATGTCCCGGTCGCAACGGATCTGGGCTCACCAACGCAACGACGCCTGATGGCACTCGGGCTGATCGTTATCGACGAAGAAGGCAGGCTGAAAGTGCGCAATCGCCTGTACCGGTCCGTGTTTACGACACGCTGGGCAAACGAAAACCTGCCCAATCACTGGCGTCCGCCGGCGATCGCCGCGGCAGTTATCCTGATGATCGTTGCGGTACCGTTCTGGTACACGCAAATTCTGCCGCGGTCCTACGTCGATACGCTGACTTCGGATTCTGCCGAGCTGTCGAGCGTGCTGGGTGCATACCAGAGCTTCAAAACCTTTCCCGGGCATACCGACATAGCCGAGAGTCTTTTCCAGGGTGCATTACGCAGTCGCGCCGGTGCCGCGACAGAGGTTGCGGAAATCGAGCGTATCGCTTCGCTGGCGGATACGCTGCCCGAAGAGCCCCGGCTTGCCGACGAGTTGCGTGCGGGTTTCTGGGATCGCAGTGCACGGGACGCAATGCGACGCGAAGACCGCGACGAGGCATTACTGGCGACGATCGAATCGCTGTCGTTATCGACACCGAAACGGCGCAGCCGTGCCGCATCGCTGGTTGCAGATGATTATCCGCTGTTGCTCGCAAGTTTGCCGGCAGAGGCAAGCGGCCGCTGGGTTTTCAATCCCGGCAGCATGCTGCTGACTTCGACGGAAGCGGCATCGGTCGCACAGTGGTCGCTGGGTAACCAGGCGCTGCAGAAACGGGAAGAGTGGAAGATCACCGCGCTGGAAGTCTCGCCGCTTGTGCGCCGTGTCATCGTCGACAGTGGCGAGGAGCTGCGTCGCGTTGGACTGACACTGAACCTGAGCCATGCGCGCGTCGACGACCTGCGTATCAAGGTAATTGCACCGTCCGGGCGAACCGTCGAGATCGATCCCGGTGTCGAGCGCGCCATCGCGACCGAAGAAATACCAATCCCGCCGGCGCAGCTGCAGGATCTGCTCGGCGAGCCGCTGGCCGGGACATGGAGCCTCAGCGTCCGTGACGAGGAACTGGGGGTCGCCGGGCAATTGGTTGGCTGGAACCTGAAACTGAACTCGCAGGGACTCGTCGAGGACTTCCAGCGCGGGCTGAACGTGGCAGACCCCGTCGAGCGTGAGACCAACAACATCTGGATCAGCGACGATGGCCGTTTTGCAGTTGCGCGCGCGCTGCAAAGCGACAGTGCCCGAATCTGGGACCTGGCATTCGCCAAGCCGGTGCGTGCGATCGCCGTCAGTGAAATCGAGCAATTCGTCGGCCTCGGCGCTGGTGCCCGCCTGCTGGTAACCGCGACGCAGGACAGGGTCAACCTGTGGGATACCGCGACCGGGGACCGTGTGGCAAGCCTGGATGTCGGCGCGGCCGGCGGTTCTTCATCCCTGACACCCGACGGCACCCGTTTGCTCGTGCAGGAAACGGATGGTCAGCAGACCACCTTCAAGCTGTGGTCGCTGGACAATGCGGCGGTCGAAGCGACGCTCGAGGTAGCCGGGATACCGGCGCTGGCAGCGCTCGACGCCTCCGGCAACCGTATCGCGGTTGCGGATTTCGACCGTGCGGTTCGTATCTGGGACCTGCAAAGTGGCGAACTTGTCGCCCAGATCGACCTCGAGCAGCAACCCAGCCGCATCGAAATGGCGGCCGGTGGTGAAGTCCTTGGTGCGGTATTCGGCGATTCCGGCGCAGCAGTCTGGCGACTGGACCAGCCGCAGATTCCCATTGTTGCCGAATCCAGGCTGGGCAGCTGGCAGATGGCGTTTTCCAGTTCCGGCAGCAAGGTTCTCGTTGGCACCGCTGCACATGGCTACCAGGTTTTCGAAACTGTCAGCGGCCGGCGGCTCGGACCTGCGTTTAGTTCCGGTGGCAGCAACGTCAGCAGGGACCTGCTCGGATTCAGCAGCGACGAATTGACGGTGTTAACTGGCGGCCCGTCGGGTACAGCCCGTTTCTGGCGCGTAGCGGCCAGCTCGGCGCACAGCGAGCCGGGTGCCGCGGCGGGCATGGGTGGCCGGTCGATGAGCGGCGAAGCCATCGCCATTACCACGCCGGGTGCGAAAAATATTGTTGTGGGCGACCCGGCCGGGAACGTGCATTTCCTGCCGCTCGATGCGGATCCGGGTCCCGGGATGGCGGATGAAGATGTCAGTTTCTTCGGCCACGGCAGCAAGGTGCGTTTGCTGAGCGCCAGCGCGGATGGCAGCAAGGTGGCCAGTGTCGGCGCGGACAACACTATCCGCGTCTGGGATACCGCAACCGGATTGCCGCATTCATTTTTCGGCGATGCTGCCGGGAGTACGGTCAACAAGATCGTATTTTCACCGGATGCGACATTGCTGGCCGTACTGGCCGCGAACGGGGTCCAGGTAATGGATTCCGGCGACGGATCGATACTGGCGGCCTTCGAGTTTGGAGAAGAACACCAGGGCGTCGCATTCGCGGCCGACAAAAAACTGTTCGTTGGCAGCGAAAGCGGTACCTTGCGCGTTGTAAGCCAGGCCGCCAGCGGCGAGTGGACGATGCAGACGTTGTGGCAGGGCAATGCCGCGATTCGCTGGCTGGAGGTCTCACCTCTGTCGCGCTACCTGGTCTTCGTTGACCAGAACAATCTCGCACAACAATTCAGCCTCGGCGAAGGCCGGCTTGGGGAGCAGGTGTTGCAATTACCGAGTCGCGTCGAGGAAGTGACCTTTTCGCCGAACGGTGCCAGGGTGCTGTTCCGGACGGCGCGCTGGATTCACCTGGCGAGTTCATCGCCTGCCGGGCTGGCCTGGCGTGATGCGGTATTTGCTCCGCCGACCGTTCCGGGGGCGCGAATGGTGTTTGCAAACCCTGCCGAAGATCCCGCGGCACCGCTTGGCAATCGCCTGTTTCTTACGGTCAGCCGGGACGGACTGTTCAAGGCGATTCCGATCGGTTTTGACGGTATGCAGGGCGCTTCGCTGTTTGGCAACAAGGAAGCGCTGTTGGATGAGTGGCGTGAGCGGTTGGGCCTCACGACGCAGGAGCCGGTTCCCCGCGCAGCGAACTAGCGGTCGTCGCCGCGCAGTGTCCTGACCAGCAGTTCGAGTCCGGCCGCGGTCACGTCGCGCGGCGGCACCGGTTGTCCGATGCGGATTGGAATGCGGGCGAACAGGCGGCCGGGAATCTTGCGGATGCCGCCATCCTTGCGCCGGCTGAACCAGCTACCCCAAAGACGACCGATGGCGACCGGTACTACCGGCACCGCCCGGCGCGCAATAATTTTCTCAATCCCGGGACGAAAGCGCTGGACCTCGCCGTCGCGAGTTATGGCGCCTTCGGGAAAGATACAAACGATGTTGCCGGCGGCGAGTTCTTCGTCGACGGACTCGAATGCGGCGTGCATGACGCTCTCGTCTTCGCGTGCGCCGGCAATCGGTATGGCTTTCATGTTCCTGAAAAAAAACTTCAGCAGCGGAATCTCGAAAATCTTGTAGTACATGACAAAGCGCATCGGCCGGCGGATGCAGCCGCTGAGGATGATCGGGTCCATGAAACTGACATGGTTGCAGACGACGACAGCGGGCCCGTGCTGCGGGATGTTTTCGGCGCCGTCGAGCCGAATTCGGTAAAAGAGGCTGACCAGGATCCACGCGAAGAACCGCAGCAGGAACTCCGGCAGCAACGAATAGATGTAGCCTGCCACGAGGACGTTCAGGGCCGCGAGCGCCAGGAACAATTGCGGTATCGAGAAGCCGTGCTGCAACATGGCGATCGACATGCCGGCCGCCGCAACCATGAAGATCGAATTGAGGATGTTGTTTGCCGCAATGATGCGTGACAGGTGTTGTCGGCGGGATCGTTGCTGGATCAATGCGTACAACGGCACGCTGTAGAAGCCACCGAATGCGCCGAGCATTGCGAGGTCGAACAGGATACGCCAGCTGTTGCCCTGGGCCAGGAAGTGGCCGACGCCGGCGGCGGCGTCAATCGCCTGTAGCGGCTGCGTCAGGTACAGGTCCACGGCAAAGATGCTGAGCCCGATAGAACCGAATGGCACGAGTCCGAGTTCCACGCGGCGGCCGGACAGGCGCTCACAAAGCAGCGAGCCGGTGCCGGTGCCGACAATGAACGCGACGAACAGCGTCGTTGAAACGGCTTCATCGCCGCGGAGGACATCGAGCGTGTAGGCAGGAATCTGCAGCGTGATGGCCGAGCCGAAAAACCAGAACCAGGAAATACCGAGTATGGACAGGAAAACGCTGCGGTCCTCGCGCGCGTAGCCGACGATGCGCCAGGTTTCGCGCCAGAGATTCCACTTGACTCGCAGTTCCGGGTCGACAGCCCGCGTGTCCGGCACCTGCCGGCTGACAAGGTAGCCGCAAATCGCAAAGCCGACCAGGCCCGCTGCAAGCAGCGCCGGGCTGACGGCAACCACCAGCCCGCCGATGACCATGCCGAGGATGATCGCGACAAATGTCCCCGCCTCGAGCAGACCGTTACCGCCGATGAGCTCCTCGCTGCTCAGGTTCTGCGGCAGGTACGCGTACTTGACCGGTCCGAACAACGTCGACTGCGTGCCCATCAGGAACAGCAGGCACAGCAGCCACGTATAACTCTGGTACATCAGCGCCATTGCAGCGAGCACCATCAGCGCAATTTCGACCAGCTTGATGCGGCGAATCAGCAGGGATTTTTCGAACTTGTCGGCGAGCTGCCCAGCGGGTGCCGAGAACAGCAGGAACGGCAGAATGAACAGCGCGCCGGCGACGTTCGCGAGCTGCGAACGATCGAGGTCGGCGATCGAGACGTTCTGGAATACGATCAGGAACAGCAGACCGTTGCGAAAGACGTTGTCATTGAGGGCGCCCAGGAACTGGGTGGCAAAGAATGGGGCGTACCGGCGCTGTCTGAGAAGTAAAAATTGGCTGGATTCGGACACGAAGGCTGGCGTTCCCGGGCTGCGGTCCCCGCCACTATAACGTGATTGCCGCGATCCCGACCCCAAAAACTGCGAACTGGCGCGGATTTGTCGCTGCTGGCCGGTGCTATTATCCTGACGAACAGTGCGCTGAATTATGTACCATTCACAAAATTTGTTGAGTTAACAGGACCATGGGCAGGAAACATATCCTAATGCTGATCTGCGGCAGCTCGTTGCTGGGTGCCTGTGGTGAAGAGCCCAAGCCGCGCAGCGTTCAGGAGTTCATGGACAATCCCCAGTTTCTCGAAGCAGCCGTCGTGCGCTGTTCGGTCAATCGCGCCGAGTCGCGATACGACACGGAATGCGTCAATGCCCGGCAGGCAGTTTCACTGATCGAGGCACGCGAAGACCGTGCCCGTCGTGACCGGCTGGAGGCGGAGTCGGAATCCAAGCGAGCCGCGCTCCGGCGGACCCAGCAGGCTGCGGCTGCTGCGCGCCGGGAAGCGGCGGAACGCGCACGCCTGCGCGAGGAAGCAGCTTACCTGGCCCAGTTTGGTGAAACTTTGCCGCCTCAGACTGACTCGGACGTGCCTGACCTGGAAGCGAATACGCCGGGCGCTGTCATTCCCAGTCCGCCGCAGTCCGGGCAACGCAGTGCGCCTGCCGTTAGCGCAAGTGACGAGCCGACGGTCGTGTTCGATGAGCCGGTGCAGACGGAACAGCAATCATCACCACCTGCCGCCGGTAGCAATGCACCGGTTGCCGAAACCTCGAACGAAACGGACCTGAATTCGATTCGCGACGAGCTACGGCGCCGCCAGGACGGGGCTACCCAGTAGCCGACAGCAGCCGGCGCCTATTGCTCGGGGTCGGGCATGCCGAAAGTACGAACGCCATCATCCTGATCGTCCGCTGAGTCCGGCGCTTCGCGCGAATCCCGAGGAGTTGCGGTGGTTGCGGGCGTGCTGCCCTGCATGCCGGGTGTGGTCGGCAGTCGGCGGGTCTGCGCCGTCAACAATTGCACAAACGTGTTCGCAACGTCGGGAGCGATATTGGCAGAGCTTGCAAAGATTGCGTCCGGCGTCATATCAGCGGAGCCGTAGAACGCAGCATTTGCCTTGCGGTCCATCGTGACACCTGAACCTTCCAGCGCCACGCCGGCGAACAGGCCGCGACTGCGCGAATAGGACATGACTTCGGCTTCGAACTGGATGTCGGTGGCGACCGATGCCTGCCTGCCGACAGGTCCGGCTGCGATCGATGCGTCTGCGCCGAGCGTCAGCTTGCCCTCGGTGATGTCAGCAACGCCTTTACGGGTTTTGAACACGAGGATGACGTCGGTTGAAGCAACGCCTGCCTGCCAGCCGACGCTGCCGCCCGTGATGGTCACGAATGCCGGATTGCTCCATGTATCGTTGTCCTGGCGGACGACGATGACACCCTTGCCGCGGCGACCGCCGAAAATGAATCCGGCCTTGATAACGTCCGGGATAACGGCAACGGCATACGCGCGAGCCAGCAATGACGGCGGTATCGCTTTCTCCGGGATTCTCAGCAGCTGGTCGAGTACGTCGGCGGCGTCGGTGACGCGTTGTTCTTCCTTCGTTGCTGCAAGCGCCGGCATCGAGACGGTCAGCAGGGCAGCAACGACAAGAGCTTTCAGCGAATTTGCGTGCATATTGGAGTTAGGAACCGGTTTTGGCGACAGCGTCCAATGATACGCCAAATTGCGGCGGCAACGGTATCTCGAGGCTGGCGCAAATCGTGCGCACGAGTTCCGCTTCGGCCAGTGTCAGCTGGTCGTCGTGCAGTACGACCCGCGTGACGGCGTCGAGGAGCATCTGTCGCCCTTCGGCGTTCAGCGACACCAGTTGGTCCAGGCTTTTCTCGAGACTGAAAGTCGTGGACCGGATCTCGCTGTGGTACTCGTAGGCGTCTCCCCACTTGCCGAAATGATCGAGGCCGGCATGGAACGCGGCCGCACGGTCTGCGTCGTTGTCGTGGCCGTGTTCTGCGACGACTCTGAGCAACTCCACTGCTGCATCACGTACATCCTCGCGTTCTGCGCGCGTGCGCCGCGCCGGTTTCGATGGCTGCATGACCTGCCGCAGGTTGGATGCGAGAACACGGTAAAAGCAGAACTCATACAGTTCGATGTCACCATCCGCTTCGATCAGCCTCGACGTCAGGTCAATCAGGAACTGCAATTGCGGGACCGGGCGCTGGCGCAATGCCGGAAACGCGATTTCGAGCAGCGGCAAGCGGAATTCGAGGCCGACGGCCTGCAGCTGGGTGTAGAACTCAAAAATCAGGCGTGTACGTTCGTCGCCCAGGATGTCATTCAACATCGCTTGCTGCTTTTCCAGCGTCGCCCGGTTGCGGTCAAGAATCAGGGCGATGACGAGCAGGTAAGACAGCTGCGGTGAATGTGCCGCATCGTACAGCGTGTCCGGCACGGCACGCCGAATGTGGCGAGCAAATGCGATGTGCTGCTCGGATGGCTGGCCGACAGAGGCACTGACCGCTACTGGCGCGATACCGGCGCTCGACGTATGCGCCGCCCCGGCAAAGCCGGCGCTGCGGTCGTCGACTTCGGCATGCGCGGCCACCCCGCGATCCCTGAAATTGACCGGTGGGTAGTCACTTTCGCGGAAGGCCGGGTCGAGGGCCCGGATGCGCTCGGTCAGCGGCGGATGCGTGGCAAACAGCCCACTGAACCTGGAGCCGGTACCAAACAGCATGTGGCTGACTTCCTCCGGGTCGGCCGCCTGGATCAGCGATCCGTTTTCGTAGCCGCCGATTTTTTTGAGTGCACCGGCAAGGCCGTCGGTCTGGCGGGTGAACTGGACGGCACTGGCGTCGGCCAGGAATTCACGTTGCCGGGAGACACCGGACTTGATCAGGCGGGCGAAGAAAACACCGACGGATCCGAGCACGATCAGCCCGAGGCCGATGACGAAAACGACCCCGGCGCCATTGCCGCGCCGCGAACTGAAGCCCCCGTAGCGTACGCTGCGAAACACCATGCGACCCATCAGGCCGAGTGCCATGATGCCGAACAGGACACCCATCAGGCGGATGTTCAGGCGCATGTCGCCGTTCAGGATATGGCTGAACTCATGCCCGATTACGCCTTGCAATTCATCCCGGTCCAGGAGTTCCAGCGCACCGCGCGTCACTGCGACGGCGGCATCACCCGGCGCGTAACCTGCCGCGAAGGCGTTGATGCCCAGTTCCTGCTCCAGCACGTAGATTTCCGGAACCGGCACGCCGGACGCGATCGCCATTTCCTCAACGACATTGCGCAGGCGGCTGCGTAACGGATCGCGGGTATCCGGCGAGACCAGGGTGCCTCCCATCTGTGCCGCGACACGGCCGCCGCCGCCGGACAACTGCGCGGTCTTGACCAGGGTCGCTCCGGCGATGAACAGAGCCGTGATAACCGCGGTGCCGGCCAGTACCGGGGCCTGCCGGGAGAAGAACGACGAAAACGTAAACGGCTGTCCGTATGCGGCGCCGTCATACAGCGCGGCAGCGACGATCAGCGATACACCGGCGATAATCAACGCGGTGGACAGCAGGTACAGGAGAACGAGGCGCCGGCTGGTCCGGCGCGCCTGGTCCTGTACTTCGAAAAAATTCACCGCGTCTATCCTGCTGCCGGCAGACTGCGACTATGACGTGAAGTCGACCTCGGGTACGTCGCGTTTTTCGGGAGAGTCGATCTCGAGAAAGCTCGCCGGGTCGAAGCTGAAGAATCCGGCGATGATGTTGTTGGGGAAATTCTCGACCGAATTGTTGTACTGCAAAACCGAGTCGTTGAATGCCTGGCGCGAGAAAGCCACCTTGTTCTCGGTGCTTGCCAGCTCTTCCTGGAGTTGCATCATATTTTGATTCGCTTTCAGATCAGGATAAGCTTCTGACAGAGCGAACAGGCGACCCAGTGCGCTGGCCAGGGCGCCTTCCGAGGCCCCCAGTTCCTTGATCGCCTGGGCGTTTGCGGGATCTGCTTTCGCTGCATCGAGGCTTTGCGATGCCGAGTTGCGGGCACTGATGACAGCTTCCAGTGTCTCGCGCTCGTGTTTCATGTAGCCCTTGACCATTTCCACCAGGTTGGGAATCAGGTCATAGCGGCGGGTAAGCTGGACATCGATCTGGGCAAATGCGTTCTTGACGCGATTGCGCTCATTGACCAACCGGTTGTAAATTCCGATCGCCCAAAACACGACTGCTGCAATAATCGCGAGGAAAATCAAGAATGAAGTCATTGTGCCACTCCCTGTCGAAAGATCGAATGTGGAAGGATAGCGCTCGCGCAGGAGCAGTACTAGTGATAAGGGCTGTTTCAGTTATCGGGGCAATGCTGGCGTTTTCAATGCCGGCCGCGGCGGACTGGTTTGCTGACTCCCGGCCGATGATGGGGACCGAGATCAGTGTCCGGCTGTGGCACAGCGATGCGGAGCAGGGCCAGGCGCTGGTCGAGCAGGTCTTTGACGAGGTTGCGCGTATCGACCGGCTGATGAGCACGTACAAGGAAGACAGCCGGATTTCCGAAATCAACCGCGACGCGGCACACCGACCGGTCGTTGCCGGCGACGAACTGTTCCGACTGATCCAGCGATCACTGGACATCTCGACGTTGACCCGCGGCGCGTTCGACATCACCTATGACAGCGTCGGCCAGCACTACGATTTTCGCGAGCGCCGGCGTCCGGATGCCGCAACCGTCGAGTCCGGTCTTGACCTGATTGACTACCGCCTGGTCAATCTCGACGCGGCACAGGGTACCGTCGATTTCGGCGCTGAAGGCGTGCGCATCAACCTCGGCGGCATCGCCAAGGGTTATGCCGTCGAGCGCTGCGTGGACCTGCTGCGGGTAGCCGGCGTACACCACGCCGTCGTCACGGCCGGTGGCGACTCGCGGCTGCTGGGCGATCGGCGCGGGCAACCCTGGATGGTCGGCATCCGTGACCCGAGGAAAGACGGCGAGGTGGCGATGACGCTACCGCTGCAGGACGAGGCGATTTCCACGTCCGGGGACTACGAGCGCTATTTTGACGAGGACGGCGTCCGCTACCACCATATACTGAGTCCGTCGACCGGCAACCCGGCGAGCGGCGTGCACAGCGCGACGGTCATCGGTCCGGATGCCGTCATCACCGATGCCCTGTCAACGTCGGTCTTTATCATGGGTGTCGACATGGGCCTGCGGCTGATCGCGACGCTGCCGGACTATGAAAGCATCGTCATCAACGACAAGGGCGAGATATATTTTTCCGATGGCCTGACGCCGCCCTGACGGGGCTGCCTGTCGCCGGCAACTGTCGCCGAAAACCGACGAATATTCACTTTAAATTCATACTGATAGGCTTATCATAGGGGTCTTCGCCGTTGGGTGGCCGCGAATTGCTCCGGCAGACTGCTGTAGTCGCCCGACAGAAACAAAAAATTCTGGAAAATAGGACGATTTGACGTAATCTTTGGTAATGACGGCTCGCCCCGGTGTTTCAGCGGCGGGCCGTTATGTTCAGGCAAGACCAGTCTTTGTGACGATGATCACGGCCCCAACAGGGCTCTGGCTGTCACCATGCACAGTCTGTGACTGGCGTTGGGGCTGACTGTCGCGAATCGGGCGGCCAGCCTCCCATGGATGGATCTGAAGGGCATTCGACAAGGAATTTGAAGATGAATATGAGAAACAGCTTGATAGGCCTGGCGTTCAGCCTGGTCGCTGCAACGGGCCTGGCGTCGTCAGGTCTGACCGGGCAGCCTGCGCCCGATTTCGCGCTGAAGAGCTCGACCGGCGAAAACCTGCGCTTGTCGGAGCATCGCGGTGATGTCGTGATGATCAATTTCTGGGCAACCTGGTGTGGCCCGTGCCGCCAGGAAATGCCGCTGCTTGACGAATTGTACCAGCGCTACGAGCGCGTGGGCTTCAAGCTGCTCGGAGTGAATATCGATGACGACTCGCGCCGGGCAATGAACATGATTTCCGAGCTGGGGGTCAATTTCCCGGTCCTGTTCGATGCGACCAAGGAAGTCAGCAAGCTTTACCAGGTGGATGCGATGCCGGTTACTGTCATTGTCGACCGGGATGGGAATGTCCGCCATGTGCACCAGGGATACAAGCCGGGTTACGAAGACAAGTACCTGGATGAAATTCGATCGCTGCTAAGAGAATAGCGGCGGTCCAACGGGTCTGCAGGAGAGAGGAAACGTGACAAGACGAATGATAATCAGCTTGGGACTCAGCCTGATGCTGGTTTTTGGTGCGACGACGGCGCAGGAGGAAAATGCTTCGTCGCCTGAGAAGTTCCGTGTGCTGGACGAGGACGTGCAGGCGCTGAAGAAAGAAGTGCTCGACCTGAATCGCGACCTCTTCCTGCTGGAAGAGGAGTTGCTGTTTCCTGCGAACTCCCAGGTTGCGTTTTTCGTTTCGCTGGACGTTGGTGAATACTTCGAACTGGATTCGGTTAATCTGAAGATCGATGGCAAGGAAGTTGCCAACTACCTGTACACTGAACGAGAGGTCGGGGCGCTTGCGCGTGGTGGCGTACACCGCGTGCACATGGCCAACCTCAAGACCGGCGATCACGAGCTGATTGCCGTATTCACCGGCAAAGGACCGCAGACCCGCGCATACCGACGCGCCGCAACGATGACCTTTGGCAAGGGCATCGGGGCCAAGTACCTGGAGCTCGAGATCACTGATCGGGTGAAAAAGCAGCAACCAGAATTCGTCATTAAAGAATGGGAGTGATTGTTGCTGCAACGCCGCTCTTCAATTTTCGCGCTGCTGTTGCTGCTGCCGGGTCTTTCCACGCTGGCAGCAAAGGGTGACCAGGACCCGATAGTCGTCAATGACCCGCAGTACGGCGAGGTCCTGTTCTACTTCTATCAGGAAGACTATTTCCCGGCCATCGTCAGGCTGTTGTCCGCGAAACAACAGGTGCTGCTGACCGATCATATCGAGCAGGCGGACCTGTTGCTCGGCGGCATGTTCCTGTCGTACGGCCACCACCTGGAAGCTGCCGGAATTTTCGAACGCCTGCTGGCCGATAATGCCGACCCGGAAGTCCGCGACCGGACCTGGTTCTTCCTGGCAAAAATCTGGAAGCAGCGCGGTTACCTCGACAAGGCGGAAGAAGCCCTGGGCCAGATTCGCGGCGAACTGCCCGACGACATGATGCGCGAAGCGCGTATGTTGCAGGCACAAATACTGATCGACAGCGGCCGTTATGGCGAAGCGGTTGCGCAGCTGGCGCGCTGGCGCGGACGTACCGAGTGGTCCCGCTATGCGCAGTTCAACCTGGGTGTCGCACTGGTGCGCAATGGCGATGTCGAGACCGCCTCGGGTATCCTGGACGATCTCGGCAGCATGAGTCCGTACAACGAGGAAACGGCTGCGTTGCGGGACAAGGCAAATCTGGCGCTGGGTTACTCCCTGTTGCAGGACGGCCGGCCAGCGGCCGCGAAGACGCCACTTCAGCGGGTGCGGCTCGAAGGACCGTTTTCCAACAAGGCGCTGCTCGGCGTCGGCTGGGCTGATGCCGAGCTGAACAACTACGAGCGTGCGCTGGTGCCGTGGATGGAGTTGCGCGGACGAGACCTGCTCGATCCCGCCGTGCAGGAAGCGATGCTGGCCATCCCTTACGGACTGTCCGAACTGGAGTCGATCAGCCAGGCGGCGGATCACTATCTGAATGCCGTTGAAGCGTTTTATGAAGAGGGTGACCGCATCGACCGGACCATCGCTTTTGTCGAGTCCGGCGACATGTTCGCCAAGTACCTGGTCGAAAGCCCCCGCGACAGCTCCGGCTGGTACTGGCGCATCAACGATCTCCCGGAAGGGCCGGAGACGCGCTACCTGTATCACCTGCTGGCGACGCACGCTTTCCAGGAAGGCCTGAAGAATTACCGCGACCTGAGTTACCTGCAGGACAACCTCGACACCTGGCAGCAGAGCATCGATGTCTACTCGGCAATGCTCGAAACCCGCCTGGAGGCTTACGAAGGCCAGGTGCCGCGCGTCGAGAATACGCTCGGGCGTTCCAATGTCGACGACCTGATCGAGCGCAAGCTGGAATACGACGCACTGCTGACCAATATTGAACAGAGCAATGACTGGCTGGCACTGGCATCGGAAGACGAGTTCGAGATGTGGGGTGAGATTACGGCCATCGAAAACAACCCGGCCCTGGCGGCGAATATTCCGGAAGCCGCCGAGGTTCGCGACAAGATCGACCTGCTCAAAGGCGTGCTGCAGTGGCAGCTGGAACGCGAGTTCGGCGGCCGCCTGTGGCAGGTGCGGCGCAATTTGCGCGAAACCGGCGAGGCGCTGGTCGAAACCCAGCGCGCGCGGCGGCAAATCGATGAAACAATGCGCACCGAACCGCTGAAGTTTGCCGATTTCAGCGACCGCGTTTACGGGCTGGGTCCGCGTATCGACGCGATGAAACTGCGTATCGACCAGACCATGGCTGACCAGCGACAGTTCCTGCAGGCCATTGCCGTCGATGAACTGCAAGCGCAGAAGCGGCGCCTGGACACGTACACGCTGCAGGCGCGCTTTGCGCTGGCTGCAATTTATGACCAGGCATCGGCCGAAGCGGAGGCCAGCGAATGAACCGCCAGCAAAGTTACCGGGTCACCCCGATCGCAATCTTGCTGCTGGCATTGACAGCGGCGCATGCTGACGATGACAAGAGCGATACGATCGAGAGCCTGAAAGACAAGACTGTCGAGGTGCGCCCGGGCAAGGTCATCATTCACAGCACTGACCTCGCACGCGACAACTACAAGGCGTTCCTCGAAATGGCGACCGACGACCCGGTGCAACGGGCAGAGGCATTGCGGCGCCTGGGCGACCTGGAGCTGGATGCAACCGAGGCCGCGCAGCTCGCGGAGAACCTCGAAGCGATCGATAACACCGGTTACGGCAATGCTGCCGAGATGTACGAACAGCTGTTGCGCGAATACCCCGACTACCACCGCAATGACACCGTCATGTACCAGCTGGCGCGCGCCTACGAACTGGTCGGAAGGACGGACGATGCACTCAAGATCCTGAACCAGCTGGTTGACCAGTATCCGAACACGCCGCTGATCGACGAGGTGCAGTTCAGGCGTGGCGAAATGCTGTTCCTGCGCGGCAAGTTCAACGATGCCGAGATCGCTTATGCCTACGTCGTGGAATACGGCCCGCGCTCTCGATTCTACGAACAGTCGCTGTACAAGCTCGGCTGGTCGCAATTCAAGCTGGGCTGGTACGAAGACAGCCTGGACCCATTCTTCGAGCTGTTGGACCGCAAGATCAGCGACATCCAGTGGGAGGAGGGCGAGTATCGCCTGGAGGAGTTGACGCGCGCGGACCAGGAACTGGTGGAGGACACGTTCCGCGTCCTCAGTATCGGCTTTTCCTACATGGACGGCGCCAACAGCATTGACGAATATCTCGCCGAGCGGGGCCGCCCCGAGTTCAGCTACGTGATTTATCGCAACCTCGGCGACCTGTACCTCGAAAAAGAACGCTACGTGGATGCCGCGCAGACTTACGAAGCGTCGGTGGCGCAGGACCCGAATCATTCCAAGTCGCCGATGTTGCAGGCCGAGGTCATCGAGGCGTACAAGCAGGGCGGCTTCCCGACGCTGGTGCTGGAAGCCAAGCAGGCCTACGTCAATCGCTACGGACTCGAGAGCGACTACTGGGCCGAGAATGCCCGCGAGAACAACGCGACGGTTGATGAATTCCTGAAGGACAACCTGAACGACCTGGCGCAGTACTCGCATGCCAAGGCACAGGAAGAAGGCAAACTGGAAGACTACCAGGAGGCGGCGCGCTACTACCGCAAGTACCTGGACTACTTCCCGAACGAGGAAGGCAGCGCCAATACAAATTTCCTGCTCGCCGAAATCCTGTTCGAGAGCAAGGACTATGCCGCAGCCGCCGACGAGTATGAGCGCACTGCCTACGGCTACCCGCCGCACGACAAGTCGGCTGAAGCCGGTTATGCCGCAATTCTCGCTTTCCGTGAGCATGAGGCTACGCTCGACGACACGGCCGATGTGGAAGAAAAGACAGCGTGGCACAGCCGTTACCTCGACAGCGGCCTGATGTTTGCCGATACCTATCCCGAGCACCCGGAGTCGGGCGCCGTGCTGACGACCGTTGCGGAAGACCTGTTCCAGCAGCAAGAGTACGACCTGGCCATTTCCGTCGGCGAGGCTGTCGTTAACAAGCAGCCTCCGGTGAACACGGAGCTTGCGCGCACGGCGTGGACGGTTATCGCGCATTCGCAGTTTGACCTGGAGAATTTTGCCGCGGCCGAGCAAAGCTATTACCAGTTACGATCGTTCGTGCCGGTTGACGATGCTGAGGCAAACCTGGAAGTCCGGGACCGCATCGCATCGTCGATTTACAAGCAGGGCGAGATGGCGCGCGACATGGGCTTCAACGAAGAAGCCGTCGGCCATTTTTCACGCCTGGGCAGTGTCGTGCCCGATTCGGACATTCGCGAGACGGCAGACTACGACGCGGCCGTCGTGCTGATCAACATGGGTGCATGGGACCGGGCGTCCGCTGCGCTCGAGGACTTCCGTGTCCGCTACCCGGACAGCAAGTTTGCTGACGATATTACGCAGAAACTGGCGGTAACTTATTCGAGTTCCGGTCGTGCCGCCGATGCGGCAGCGGAGTTCGAGCGCATTGCCGTTGCCGAGGAGAGCACCGAAGAAATTCGGCGTGAGGCGCTTTGGCAGGCAGCGGATCTGTACGAACAAAGCGGTTCGCTGACCAGCGAACAGCGCGTCCTCGAGGACATCATTGCCCGCTACCCGAACCCGTTGTCCGAGTCGATCGAGGCTCGTCACCGCCTGTTGGAAATCGCCGAGGCAGTCGGCTCCGAGCGTGATCGCATCATGCGCCTCGAGGAACTGGTGGCTGCCGATGCGACCGCTGGCGCGCAACGCTCCGATCGGACCCGCTACCTTGCGGCGCTTGCGTCGCTCGAACTCGCCGAGCCCGTTCGCCGGCAGTTTGAGGTCGTCAAGCTGACGCAGCCGCTGGCCAACAGCATGAAGACCAAGCGGGCGCTGATGGAGGAAGCAATTGAGGCGTATACGCGATCGGCAGACTACGGTGTTGCGGAAGTGACGACCGCCGCAACCTATCGGCTGGGCGAGATCTACGAGCAGTTCAGCGCCGACCTGGTGGCGTCCGAGCGACCGGGCAATCTGGATGCCGCAGCGCTGGAGCAGTACGAATTGCTGCTGGAAGAGCAGATTTACCCGTTTGAGGAAAAAGCGATCGAATTGTATATGGCCAATACAGACAGGGCGCCCGACGGTGTGTACGACCAGTGGGTGCAACGCAGTTTTGACCGGCTGGCCACCTTGATGCCGGCAAGGTACTCGAAAGCGGAGCGTGGCGAAGATGTCGTTACCACACTCTATTAGCCGCCTCGCGCTGCACACGCC
>JAUIDP010000014.1 GCA_030429005.1 Gammaproteobacteria bacterium
TCATTTGTGTGCACGAACAAGGTTCTGGTATCCCGTTCCAAGGAATTGCAGGTAAATTGTCGATCGTCTGGCAGCGAACTTTGACAGCATTATTCGCCGGAATATACTCGTAGTTACCGCAGCGAAGACCTCCGCATGAGTGCCACCGACAACATTGCCCACAAGATCGACGCGCTGTTTGCCAGCATCGATCAAAACGACACCGAAGCGTTTCTCGGCTTCCTGACCGACGATGCCGAGTTCCGGTTTGGCTCCGCGCCACCCGTGCAGGGCCGCGATGCCATCGGCCGGGCCGTGTCGGAATTTTTCGCGTCGATTGCCGGCTGTACACATGTGCTGAGTGAAACCTGGACAGGTCCGGACTCATTTGCCTGCGAAGGCGAAGTGACGTACGAGCGTATTGACGGCAGCAGGATCACGCTGCCGTTTGCCGACATGTTCAGCCTGCGTGGCGAAAAGATCTGCGGTTACCGGGTCTATATTGACATCGCACCGCTGTTCGCGCGCTAGCCCTGCGCAATCTTCTCCAGCGCACGCAATACATCCCGGCGACTGATCTGGCCAACCAGCCGATTGTCCTGCATGACCGGGAATCGCCGAAAGCGGTTGTCCTGGAATTTCTGCGCGAGATCCACGATGCTCATTTCGGCATCGACCGTCGTCACGCCACTGCTCATGTAATTCCTGACCGGCCCGCCGCGATCGCCGAAATACCCGGCCTGTAACGCCACTCTCATGCAATCGAGCTCGGACAGCATGCCGACCAGTTCGCCGTGCTCGTCCACGACCGGCGCTCCCGAAATCCGGTGCTGTACGAGCAGATGCACCGCATCGAGGACGTCCATATCGGGTGTGAAGGACACCAGGTGACTGGCCATGTAATCTTTGACAACACCGGATCTGACACTCATTTTCGCGCCTCGTCTTTACAGCCCTTACCGCTACACAGCGCGCAACCGCCGCTGCTCAATCCGCCACAACTCCCACTGATGGGCTTGCGGCCATTGATGACCCCGATTGCCATCAGCCCAATCACCAGCAGCACGATGGCAAAGGTAAACACAAATGTAACCAGCAAAGTCATTCGGTCACTCCCAGCGCAGCAAACGCGGGCGACATCCGCTCGTCGATGCCGGCTTGCCCGCGAACCAGGAACAGCGTCGCGATATTCTCGCTGATTGCCAGGCGCATCCCGTCATCCGGCCCCAGCGCCAGCAACGCGGTCGCCATTGCGTCGGCGAACGCCGCTGCTTCCGCGATCACCGTGACCGACGCAAGGTTGTGCGCAACCGGCCGCCCGGTCCTGGCATCAATCAGGTGTGAATACTGTACACCGCCCGATTCAAAAAAATTGCGGTAGTCACCGGATGTGGCAACGGCCAGGTCGGTCAGCCGGATGACCGAGTGCACGCGGCGCTCGCCCGTCAGCGGTTCCTCGATCGCAACTGCCCACCGCCGGCCAGCACGATTCCGCCCTTTCAGCTTCATCTCGCCACCGATTTCGACGAGGTAATTCGGTACCTGCTTGTCATCCAGCAAATCCGCCACGCGGTCGACAGCGAGCCCCTTGGCATAGCCCGACAGGTCGAGGTACAGCGCCGCCATTTTCTTACGCAACGCCGGCACCGAACAATCCGCTTGCAGGTGCTGGTAACCCACCCGCGCCCTGACGGTTTCGATCTCGGCCTCCGCCGGTGCATTGAGCGTACTGCCGTCGGGCCCGAAGCCCCACAGGTTGACCAGCGGGCCGACAGTGATATCGAAGGCGCCCGCACTGGTCCGGCTGAACTCGAGCGATTGTTCCGTGGCACGACAGAATTCCATCGACACCGGCTGCCACTCGGTCGAGCGGCTGATATTGAATCGCGAAACTTCCGAATCGATGCGGTAGGTGGACATCTGTTGCTCGGTTGCCAGCAACAATGCTTCCACTTCGTCTTGCAGCGCGGCAACCTCGATCTCAGCTGGCAGGGCCGGCAACTTGATTTTGAATGTCGTGCCCATCGTCGCTCCGCCGAACTCGTCTAGCGACGGGCGATCGTCGCCACAGGCCGCGAGCAGCAGCACTCCCACCAGCAACGACGCGACGTTGCGCATTCAGCCTCCGAAATCGTCCAGCATGATGTGATCGCGAGTAACGCCCAGGTCCTCGAGCATCTTGATGACTGCGGTATTCATCATCGGTGGCCCGCAGAGGTAATACTCGCAATCCTCCGGCGCTTCATGTTTTTCCAGGTATTCGTCATGCAGCACGTTGTGGATGAAGCCGACGTAGCCGTTCCAGTCATCCTCGGGTTGCGGGTCCGACAGCGCGACATGCCATTCAAAATTGTCGTTCGCCTCGGCCAGTGCGTCGAATTCGTCGGCGTAGAACAACTCCCGCAAGCTTCTTGCGCCGTACCAGAACGATATCTTGCGCTTGCTTTGCAGGCGCTTCAGCTGGTCGAAAATGTGCGAACGCATCGGCGCCATGCCTGCACCGCCGCCGATAAACACCATCTCGTTGTCTGTCTGCCTGGCAAAGAACTCGCCGTACGGTCCCGAGATCGTGACGACGTCGCCGGGCTTCAGCCCGAAGATGTACGACGACATCTGGCCCGGCGGCACGCTGGCGTCAGAGCCTGCCGGCGGCGTCGCAATGCGGACGTTCAGTTTGACCAGTTCTTTTTCCAGCGGGAAGCTGGCCATGGAATACGCCCGCGACACCGGTTCGGTGACATGTGACTCGTAGTCCCACAAGCTGTAGCGGTCCCACTCGTCGCGAAAACGTTCGTCAATATCGAAATCGGCGAAGCAGAGGTCGTGCGGCGGGCACTCGATCTGGATATAGCCGCCGGCCTTGTAGTCGAGGACTTCGTCTTCCGGCAGGCGGATCACCAGTTCCTTGATGAAGCTCGCGACATTGTGATTGGACACAACGGTGCCGGACATCTTGCGGATGCCGAACACTTCGTCGGCCACCCGGATATGCATGTCCTGTTTGACAGCAACCTGGCAGGACAGGCGCACGTGGTCCGCCGCTTCGCGCTTGTTGATCAGCGATCTCTCTGTCGGCAGGATCGCACCGCCGCCGTCGAGCACGCGCACCCGGCACTGCCCGCAGGTGCCACCGCCACCACAGGCCGATGGTACGAAGATGTCGGCGTCGGCGAGCCCGTTCATCAGTTTGCTGCCCACCGGCATTTGCAGGGTTTTCTCGTCGTTGACGACGACGGCCACCGTACCGCTGCTGACCAGGCGCGAGCGCGCTGCCAGGATGACCAGCACGAGCAGCAGGATGACCAGCGTGAACAGCCCGGCTCCGACACCGATCTCCAGCAAGGGTGAGTAGCCAGGCGTCACAGGCGGATTCCCGAGAAACCCATGAAGCCCAGCGACATCAGGCCGACAATGATGAAAGTAATCCCGAGGCCCTGCAGGCCGTCCGGGACATCACTGTATTTCATTTTTTCGCGTATGCCGGCGAGTGCAATCAGCGCAATTGCCCAGCCACTGCCGCTGCCGAGCCCGTAGACAACACTTTCGCCGAGAGAATACTGGCGCTCGACCATGAACAGCGTGCCGCCGAGGATGGCGCAATTCACCGTGATCAGCGGCAGGAAAATGCCCAGCGCGTTGTACAGGGCCGGAAAATACTTGTCGAGGGTCATCTCCAGGATCTGTACCAGCGCGGCGATGACACCGATATAGCTGACCAGCCCGAGGAAACTGAGGTCGACATCCGGCAGCCCGGCCCAGGCGAGCGCGCCCTCCTTCAGCAGGCACACATATATAAGGTGATTGACCGGTACCGTGATCGTCTGCACGGCGATTACTGCGATGCCGAGACCGATCGCGGTGCTGACGCGTTTGGAAATCGCGAGAAACGTGCACATGCCGAGAAAAAACGCCAGCGCCAGGTTCTCGACGAAGGCGGCCGTTATGAA
The DNA here is from genome assembly GCA_030429005.1 of Gammaproteobacteria bacterium. GTDB lineage: Bacteria > Pseudomonadota > Gammaproteobacteria > Steroidobacterales > Woeseiaceae > UBA1847. Next base: position 3,927 of record JAUIDP010000014.1, read on the forward strand.
CAGGTTGACGTAGTCGGCCATCACAGCACCTCGGTCCGGTGCACTTCGTGGATCTGGTAATCGGGCTTCTCAACCTGCTGGCGCTTCCAGGTGCGAATGCCCCAGATCAGCAAACCGATGATGAAAAACGCACTGGGCGGCAACAGCATCAGACCGTTAGCCTCGTACCAGCCACCGTCGGACACGAGCGGCAATATCGGGTAGCCCAGCAACGTGCCGGCACCGAACAACTCGCGCAGCGTGGCAACGGCGATCAGTATCACGCTATAGCCCAAACCATTGCCGAGACCGTCCAGGAAACTCGCGCCGACACCATTCTTCATCGCGAACGCTTCGGCCCGGCCGAGGACGATGCAGTTCGTGATAATCAGCCCGACGAAAACCGAGAGCTGCTTGCTGGTTTCAAACGCGTAAGCGCGCAGCAGCTGGTCGACGACAATGACGAAGGACGCGATGATCGTCATTTGTACGATGATGCGGATGTTGTTCGGAATGTGATGACGGATGCTGCTGATCGTCGCGCTCGACAGTGCCGCCACGCTGGTCAGTGCCAGGCACATCAGCAAGGCCGGTAGCAACGACGTCGTTACTGCCAGCGCCGAACAGATACCCAGCACCTGCAACGTTACCGGGTTGTTGTCGATCAGGGGGTCGATCAGGATTTTCTTCGTGCCGTTCATCGTTGCTGCTCGCTGCGAATCGTTTCGAGATACGGACCAAAGCCATGCTCGCCGACCCAGTAGTGCACCAGGTTGGTAACACCGCGTCCGGTCAGCGTCGCGCCGGCAAGCCCGTCCACCTGGTAGCCGCTGTCGGCGGAGTTTTCGGCAACCGTGCCGCGAATCACCTCGATTCGTGCCGTGCCGGCGTCATCAAACAGCTGCTTGCCGCTCCACTGGGCCCGCCAGGCCGGCTTGTCGACCTGGTCGCCGAGACCCGGTGTTTCTGCATGCTGGTAGAAGCGCAGCCCACGCACGGTATTACCGTCGTTTTCCAGCGCGAGATACCCGAACATCGTTGACCACAGCCCCGAACCATAGACCGGCAGAATGATTTGCTCGAGCGTCTCGCCGTCACGCACGAGGTAGACCGGCGCGTACTTCGCGCGCCGGCGGATCGAGGCGATATCAAGCGCCGCGGGAATTGCAATACCCGTTGCCGGGTCGCTGGCGGCAGCGAGCGGATCGAAGCCATCCACGCCCGGCGAATCGACATACTCGCCGGTGGCCAGGTCGACCATACGTGCCTCGATGCGATCGAAAGCGTCGCCGGCGGCGCCGTCCGGCGCCGACAGCCCGGCCACGTCGAGGATAATACGCTGCCGGTAGTCAGCCTCGTTTTGCTGCTGTTTCGGTTTCAGCAACACCGCGGTACCGGAGACCAGCACCGAGCAAACAAGGCTCAGCACGACGGCGACCAGCAGCGTGCCAGTGACGCCGTCGCGCGATGCCTGCCCGCCAGCTGCTTCAGCCACTGCGCTGCACCCTGCGCCTGACGTTTGCCTGCACGACGAAGTAGTCGATGACCGGCGCAAAGATATTGCCGAACAGGATGGCCAGCATGATGCCTTCGGGGAACGCCGGGTTGACGACCCGGATAACGAAAGTCAGGAACCCGATCAGCAGGCCGAAGATCCACTTGCCGGTGTCGGTATTGCAGGCGCTGACCGGATCAGTCGCCATGAAGATCGCGCCAAACGCGAAGCCGCCGAGGACGATATGCCATTCCCAGGGCATGCTCATCATCGGGTTGCTGCTGTCGATATAGCCCGCAACAACGGCCGGGATAATCAGCCCGATAAACACACCGGCCATGATGCGCCAGGAGGCTATACCGGTGTAGATAAGGAATGCCGCGCCAAACAGGCAGGCTGCCGTCGAGGTTTCGCCGATCGAGCCCTGCATCTGGCCGAAAAACGCCTGGCTCCAGGTAAGCCCGCTGGCCACGACACCACTGACCCCTTCAATCGCGCTGACCCCGAGCGCCGTTGCACCGCTGAAGCCGTCGACCGCGGTCCAGACGGCGTCGCCGGAAAGCTGCACCGGGTAGGCGAAATACAGGAAAGCGCGGCCCACCAGCGCCGGGTTGAGGAAATTCTTTCCGGTGCCGCCGAACACTTCCTTGCCGATGACCACGCCGAAGCTGATGCCGATGGCAACCTGCCACAGCGGGATCGTTGCCGGCAGGATCAATGCGTACAACATCGAGGTGACGAAAAAGCCCTCGTTGACTTCGTGGTTGCGAACACCGGCGAACAGGACTTCCCAGAAGCCGCCGGCGATCATCGTGACAATGTATATCGGCAGGAAATAACTCAGGCCAAACATGAAATTGTCGTAGGTGCTGTTCGGGTCGTGACCCGCACCGAGAAACGCAGTCAATGCCTCGCGCCAGCCCGGGTTGCTGTCGATGCCAAGGGCCAGCATCGCCGTGTGCGCCTGGTAGCCGGTATTCCAGATACCGATCAGTGCACAGGGCGTAACGGCAAACACGACCAGGATCATGACGCGCTTCAGGTCGATCGCATCACGTACATGCGGCGATCCGCGCGTGACGTCTGGCGGCGAATAGAACAGCGTGTCCACCATCTCGTAGACGGCGTGCAGTTTCTCGAACCGCCCGCCGCGCAGGAACAGCGGTTCGAGATCGTCCAGTATGCCGCGTAATCCCTTCATCAGCCGTTAACCTCGATCTCGTCCAGTGTCTTGCGCAAATGCGGGCCATAATCGTACTTGCCGTTGCAAACGAACGAACACAACGCCAGGTCTTCCTCGTCCAGCTCCAGGCAGCCCAGTGCCTGCGCGCTGTCGGTATCCCGCACCAGCAGGGCTTTCAGCAATGGCGTCGGCAGGATGTCGAGCGGCATGATCCGTTCGAAACTGCCGATCGAGACCATGGCCCGGGCGCTGCCATTCTGCGTCGTCGTCAGGTCGTAGGCGCCACCGCGCAACCAGTTCCCGACATAGGCCCGGATGGCCGAGTAGCGATTGACACCGGGACGCATCCAGGACAGGAATTCGCGCGGGCTGCCTTCGCGCAGCACACACACCTGGTTATGGTAGCGGCCCAGCCAGGCCGCGTGGCGCGCCGCGTGGTGACCCGCCAGCACTGACCCGGAGATAACCCGCAATTTCGACGGATTGACTTCGCTCTGCAGCAGGTCGCGAATACTGGCCCCGGCACGGGTCTTCAGCAATCGCGGACGCTTTATCTCGGGGCCACCGAGGGCAATGATGCGCTCGACACTGATGCGCCCGGTCAGAAACAGGCGGCCGATGGCAATGACGTCCTGGTAGCCGATATGCCAGGCAATGCGCGCAGCGCTGACCGGGTCGAGAAAATGCATGTGCGTACCGACAAGACCTGCCGGGTGCGGCCCGGCGAACTCGGCGTGTACGAAGCGGTCGCCGTCCGGACAACGGATGCCGCTGCCGGGTGCCGTGCAAACGTAGGTCTTGTCCTGCCCGAGCCTGGCGATAACCCGCAGGCCGGCCGCAAATGCCGCCGGGTCGCCGGTAATCACTACCGCAGGATCTGCCGCCAGTGGATTGGTATCGATCGCTGTAACGAATACGGCCCGGGGCACGGCATCGGGCGCCGGAATGCGGCTGAACGGCCGGGTTCGAAACGAAGTCCACTGCCCCGATGCGACCAGGACTTCGCGGACCCGGTCGGCGGCGAGGCTATCAATTTGTTGCTCGTCGAACGCGTCAAAGCGGGCTTCGTCGCCGTCATCGTCAAGATCGATGACAACCGACTGCAACACGCGCCGCTCGCCACGATTGATCGCGCGTACGGTGCCGCTGCCGGGCGCCACGAACGGGACCTGCGGATTGCGCTTGTCGGTGTACAACGCCTGCCCCAGCGAGACGCGGTCGCCAACCTTGACGGCCATCGCCGGCTTGAGGCCCGGCGTATCGTGCCCCAGCAGTGCAACACTCAGGCACACAGGGGCCTCGCTTATTTCCTGCGACGGACTGCCCGCCAGCGGAATGTCGAGGCCGCGCTTTATTCTGATGGGTTTCAAGATAGCCTGCCGTCCAATAGCCTGGATGAACTTCAGGACCAGGCCATGAAGAGCATGCAGCCGGTGAGCCAAACGGCACCGATCGTATGTACTGCCAGCGTACTTTCGATTGCTGCTGTCATTCGGTCGCGATTGGCAATGCCGACGGTAATCGCGGCGGCGGCCCGGAACGTCATGGCAAGCAGCAGCAGTGGCACCGAAGGTGCCCACCACGGCAATGCACCTGCGTACGCGAGGTAACTTACAGCGGCAGCCGCCGCCAGGTGCAGGCCGGCATAGACCGCCGCTGTCGCCGGCAACCCGATGCGGACCGGCAGCGTCCGCTTTCCGGTCGCCCCGTCTGCCTTGATATCCGGTACTTCGTTAATCAACAGGATAGCGATCACCCAGGTACTGACTGGAATGGAGAACAGCAGCAGGTCGTGGCTGTAGCCTGCGCCCTGCAGCCAGGCGGACCCGCAGACCGGCAGGACACCGAAACTGATACCGACGGCAAGCTCCCCGAGACCGATCGAGTTCAGCCGCAGCGGCCCCAGCGAATAAAACACGCCCAGCAGGACACCGGCAATGCCCAGGTACAGGACAACAATGCCCTTGGTGGCAATCAGCACGACACCGGCCAGTGCCGCCACGACCAGCAGGCCGGTACCGAGTTTCGCCATCGTCACCGCATTCAGGATGCCGGTCTGGATGAATCGTGAGCCGCCGGTGTAGGGATAAACTCGATCGTCGTTCTGCCGGTCAGTACCGCCCGAGTCATCGCCAACGTCATTCAGCACGTTACAGCCGGCGTGCACACAAACGGTCGCGAGCAATGCGAGCAGAAAAACGCTGGCGTCAAATCCGCCGGTGCTTGCGACACCCCAGGCCGTGCCGGCGAGCACCGGCAGGACCGATGCCGGAAAAAACTTCGGCCGGGTTGCATGAAACAACCGTTTTGCACGTGCTGTAATCGACGAACCCGTGAAATTTTCCGGCAAGGGATTGGTGCTGCGCACGGTGTCGGCGGGCATTATTCTTCTCGTTGGCGTTGGCAATTTGCAGTCGCCCTGCAGCGCTGCAACGACCAATCGAGAATAACAAATTGCGCTTCGATAGGAAATTTGTACGACCGCTCGACGCATGCCCGGGGCCGCCGGACTCAGTCCTCCAGCGCCGAGTTCGCCGGATCGCGCAATACCATCAGCGCCAGCGCCGTGGCAATCACGCTAAGCCGCAGATCCGAACCGATGTCACCGGCAACGAACAGCGTCGGGTTGACGTCGGTCAGCTGGACCACTGCGACGATCGTTTCCTCGAATGTCAACTGGTAGCCGATCGGTGCAGATGACTGCAATTTTGAGCCCGCGTACTTGTGCAGCGACTCGATGCCGAGATGATTGTCAAATACGCTGGACTGGCCACTGCGCCGGTCCATTGCCAGCATTTTCGCGGCAAGGCCTTTCGCTTTCGGCTGGCCGATAAGCAACCGCGCACCGAGCAGCTTGTCGTCCAGCCAGAAATCGCATTGATAGGACATCTTCTTCGGGTCGAATGTCACGACATCGACATTGACGGTCTTTCTGCCGACCTTGCAATCCGCACTGGCAATTTCTGTGGACTCGGCGTCCTGCAACAAGAATGATGAGCTGCCCTTGTTCGAAACATAGCTGTCATTCAACAGACCCAGCCGCGATTCGCCGCGAGAGAACTTGCCCTTGAGCTCGCCCAGCCGAAAACTGCCGCGGTTGTATCCACCGAAGCCAGTCGCATCCAGCCGCTCGCTGTTCGCGGCAAAACCATCCGGCAATTGCACCTCGGCCACCGGCAGAGCGTGACCCGAGAGACTGACGCAGATGATTGAAAGTGCAACGAAGCGCATTTTGTTGATCCAAAAAAAGGCACGCGGCCTTTGCGGCCGCGTGCCAACCCGGCAACTAATGTGAGCCGAACTCGTAGTTCAGGTTGAGCGTCAGGCGATCCAGGTCGCCGCCGCCAATCTGCATCTGTCCGTACTCGCCGTTCAATGACCAGCGCGGCTGGATCTTGTAGCCGGCGCCAATCGCCCAGGAGAATGCGTCGTCATAGCCGTTCGCACGTTCCGCCAGGTCGTTGCCGACGGTAACCGCCGTGGAGTCGAGATAACTCCAGCCCAACCGGCCGTACGAGATGAATCGGGTGCCGATCGGAACTGACATTTTCGTCGACAGTTCCCAGACGTTACCGCTTACTTCCACGCCAGTGTCTTCGACCAAACCCTCGGCGTCGAACAACCGCGTGTACGCGCCTTCAACAGCAAAACGTTCGCTCAGGTTGTAGCCGCCAAGAATCGTTGCCGACGGCACTGTTTCATCAAACCCGGAAAATTCAACCTGGTACGCGCCGCCGCCAAGGGCGGCGTAGAAAGTGCCTTTTTCGGCCGCCGTCACTGGCACGCTGATGGCGGCAATTGCCAGCAGCGTTGTTGTTTTCTTCATTTTATGGCCCTCCTTCAGGCCAAACCCGCAGGTCGCGGGCGAAACGATATTACGCCGACGCCAATGGCCGTCAAGCGGAATAAATGTATTAAAAACAGTAGCTTGTTGCGCAGGAATCGGGACCGACCGCGCGCTGTTGTATCACGCTTCGCGCAGATATCCCCAGCAGTGCAGGCGGTCGTGATCTTCGTACCAGCGATCGCCGATGTCGGTGCGGTAGTACATGTTCGGTATCAGGATGTTCCTGACACGCTGGTAGGCCTGCGCCTGCGCCTGCCGTACGGACAAGCCCATGCCGGTCACAATCAGCACGACACCGGAATTGCCGGTGATCAGCCATTCGCCATTCACTTCGCGCACGTCCTCGATATGAATGCCCTCGTACTTGGGCTTGCGGAAAATGATGATGCGGTCCCTCGAGTTGGCGGCGAAAGTTTTCGGATCGTTGTAGGGAAACGGCGGCACGACGACGCGCACGCCGATCTGGAAGCCCGTGCGGGTCTTGAAGTTCTTCAATTCGCCACTTGCCATGCCGTAGAGAAACTCGCCCATCGGCATCGAGATGCCGTCGCTCTGGATGCTGATCGTCGGGTAGCCGAAGCGTGCCGTGAATTCGAGCGGATAGATGCCCTGCCCGTTGACGATGCAGTTGACGTCGATGTAGCCGACGTAGTGTTCTTCGGCCAGCTTGTCGCGCAACTTTGCCAGCGTCGCCGAGAACAGCTTGTTGGGCCCGCTCCAGTACATGCAGGTGCCCATCTCGCCGGTGGCCGGACCGATATTGCCCGGGAACAGCGGCTTGTGCTCAAAGTTGATGTTGATCGGCATCATGAAGTCGCTGCCATTGAAGAACGCACCGACGGCCACTTCGACTCCGCGAACGCGCCGCTGCAGCTGAAAAACCTTGACGGTATCCGCATAGACAGCCTTGTAGGACTGCAACACGTGGATAACGTCGGTACCATCCTCTTCCTGGCCGACGAACAGCAGCCGCTTGATATTCTGTGCTTCGCCGCTTGGCTTGATGACGTAGGTCGCGGGGTGCGCCCGCACGTAGTCGATGGCTGTGTCGAAGTCATTGAACTCCTCGAACGGGATGATCGACACGCCGTGTTTGCGGAGTTCCTGCTGGCCGAAGGTGCGGTCGTCTTCGAGCCGGTCAGTGTAGGCGGTACCGCCGACAACATGTTTGCCGGCCGCGCGCAGCCTGGCGGCTTTTTCTCCCTGCCCGAGCACATCGTCGAACACGATGACATCCGCCCAGTCGACATGGTCTTCCCAGCTGTCCACTTTGGGCACGAAACCATCGCCGATCAGGCGCTCGTCTTCGTTCTCGATGTAGTAACGGACTTCGTTGCCGTCCCGCGATACCAGCCAGGCGATATCGCTGATCAACGCATCGATCGACACAAACAGAAACCGTTTTGGCTCAAACCGCTTTGGCTCGGCACTCATTCCGACTGCTCCCACAGGAATTGGCAGGTCAACATATCTGAGTCGGAGTATCCGCGTGTAGTATTGCGGCATCAAGTAGAAGAGGCACCGTTTTGATAAGGACAGAAACCGACCCCCAGGCTTGCCGGACCCTCTGGGACCAGTTCTCGCCACGGCAAAACGCCTGGGATGACTGGGACCTGATGTATGCCTTCCACGACCAGGATCGCCACCGCTTTCACTTCCTGGTGCACGAGGAGAATGCGGAGGCGAACGGACTGGTTCCGCTGGTCTTCGATACAACGCAGGACCGCTACATGCTGATGGCTGGCAGCTACCCCGACGGCAGGGAGTTATGGATCCGCCACCCTGACTTCCCGGAATTTTTCGAGCAGTTCCCCGATCGCACGGTGCTGTTTGATCTCAGGCAGGGCTGTGCCGACGATATCGTTCGCATCCACCCGCAATACGCGGATCATTTCGCGGAGCAGGACCACCGCTATTTCCTCGTTCCTGCGAGTTTCGACTTCGACTTCGTCAATCACCTCGATGTGCTCGGCAAGGACAGGAAACAGAAGTTCCTCTACGACCTGCGCAACATCCGCAAGCGTGAACCACAGCTTGACTGGAGCAACGACAACGAGTCCGACCTGTTCATCGAACTGGTGAACCGCAACTTCGGCGCCGAGTCTGACTATGCGAATCCGGACGATGCCAAAGAAGTGCGCCGGGTTATTGGCGAACTGCAGTCCAGCGGACGCCTGAAGACGCTGACGATCTCGATTGACGGCGTGCGACAAGCCGTTTCAATGTCACTGTTGCAGAACAACAGGATGGTCGCGCTGTATTCGTCCAGCAACAACGACTTCAACAACCTCGGCAAACTGTTGAATGTCGAGACGATCCAGGAAGCCTGCCGCCTGCGGGTCGACGAGATCAGTTACATGACCGGCATGCAGTGGAAAGCCAACTGGAAAATGCAAAGCGAGGTTTGCTGCACCTTTCGCAAACCAGTGGCGACCGCTTGGAATCAGTCTAATATGAATCCGTAATCCAGCGGCAATACAGACCGTGCAGGACCTTTGAACGACCGATCGCGCTGCATATGGCAAATGCGCGACTTTCGAACTCACCGAACCTTATAATCAAGCGATTCGTCCCCATGTCAATCCTACAAAGCCCTCAATTCGGGACGCTGTAACACTCGCCAAGAAGGATACGAATAATGGCTGACAATCAAGAAAGCGGCGCGAAACTCAAACGGCAGGAAACCACCGACGACATTCTGGATATAGCTCTGAACAGGGATCGCAAGTCACAACGATCGGAAAAAAGCGAGACTTCGCAGGAACAAAGCACGACGGCCAGGAAATTTGCCAACATAGAAAGCAATGCGTACTACAGAATTGTGTTTGGTGAAGGCGAGCCGGAAGCGAAGAAGGAACAGGTTGCGAAGCTGCTTGCATACGACACGACGCTGGACAAGACCGAAAACAAGGAGAGGCTGGCTGCATTCGAGCTATTTAAAGAATGGCTCATGGACCAACGCAAGGACATGGCTCAGGAGATAATTAACCTGACCGACACCGATGCGTTTTCAGAGCTGAAAGACGTTTTCGACCAGATGAACCAGGGGTTGCTGAACTTTGAAAAGCAGATGGCCCCGCTTACAGATATCCTCGATGCAGTTTACAAGTTGCGCATGGCCAGTGATGGAGCAATGTTCGATGTCTTCCGGGAAATCCAGGAAGACAAGGAAGAGGAGGCGCGTATCGCAGCTTTGCGCTCTGAGCAGGATGCGGAACTGGAACGACTGAATCTCGAAGTAGCGTCTATTCGAGAGCGCAACCTCGTGTTGCAGGGACAAAAATCCTGGTTTGGACTGGGCGGCACCAAGAAAAGCGCGCTCCAGCAAATCGCAAAGAATGAGAGTCAACTGGACGGTGTGCGGTCGTCAATCTCCGTTCTCGAATCCGAAATCGACAACACCAAGTTCAGCAGGGAGTCTCGATTTGCCCAGTTTGCGGAGGAAAAACGCAAGCTCCGTGAATTGCTGGATATCACATCCGAGGAACACAAGGAGCGCCAGCAAGCGCTGGTCGACAGCGCCAATGGCTTTGTCGAAATGGCAGAAACTCGAACTTCGAATGTCCTCGAACATCTGGAGGGGATCAATGACCAGGTTGATCGTCTCGGTGATAGCAATGGTGGAATGCGAAATGTGTACGCAGTAATAAGCGAAGCTGTGGAAGAGGCAGAAGCAGCGAACACCCGGACCAGGGACAGCCTCGTCGAAGGACCTGACGGGGAAAGCAATATTCAGCAAATGAATCGTGAGAACAAGAAGATGGCTGTCGAGGAACATGTCACAGCACTGACTGCTGCGAAAGTAGACACGATGGGTACGTTTAGCGATCTGACTGCGGAAAGTTACCGCATAAAGTCCATGAAGGACTCCAACAACAACCAGGTTGCAAAGACCCGCAGCTTGAACAGTAAAGGTGTTTCCGGCGTTGCAAGCCGGCTGAGCACAGTTTTGCAGGGTGTTTCCATGGCGGCGCTGTCTGAGTCGTCGGAAGTAGCCCAGATGACGCTGGAGCGGATGAACGAACAGACGAATCGAATCACTCAGAAAGAAGCACTGAAGAATGCAATGGGCATCAGCCAGGAAAATGACGCGCTCGTGAAAGCTATCGAAGAGCTTGAGAGCTACGGCAAGATTGCCAGAGCCGCGACCGACATCAGTCGCGAGGGCTACCAGGAAATGAAACAGAACCTTGCTGAACTCGAGAGAACGGCCAGAGACGTTTCCGATGCCGTCAAAGACGCAGTTGCAGTCGGTGCTGATGTGATGAGTGACAGTTCGTCCGATGACAAGGAACGCGCGAATACCGAAACATCCGGTACGGGCAGTGATCCGTTTGGCCGTCTGAACCAGTAGTTTTCATGAGCGCGCCTACAGAAGACCTGGTCCACGATCACCTGATACGCGGACACGACTACCTCAACTACTTTCCCGACTTTGAACTGGTCGGGCGTGACCAGGTACTGCACAAACTAACGGCAATACTCATGCGTAAGCACGCAAACAACGTATTGCTGATCGGGGCCGGTGGCGTTGGCTGCTCCGCGATCTGCCTGGGACTGCAAGAAAGCAAACATAAGCCGGACACTCCATTCGATATCGTAAGCAAAAGATTCTTCTGGCTCGACAGTGACTGGCTGTTCTCCAGCGGTGATGCACAAAACATTGGAGATGGTTTTTCGAAAGCGTTGCGCACGTTATCGCGGACACAAGATTCCGTACTGATTATCGATGATATGCGCGACTTTATTGAAGCCGCGCGAAACAATGGTTGCACACATTTGATCAATGCGCTGATGCGCGCGCTGAAGAAGAAGAAATTTCAGGTCATCATAGAATCGAGAGACGACGACCTGGAAACAGTCCTAAAGTGTCATTCCGATATGCTGGAAAGCTATACGATGTTGGACATCGCCGAGCCTGACGAAGATTTGTTGCGGGAAATAGTTGGAAGTGCCGCTTCGGTACGACTTAGAAAACACCACAAGATCCGGATATCGGACCAGGCGATTGAGGCTGCGATCGATGTAACCAGCAAGTACCGGATACGGGACCTCGGGCTAAGCCGAGCCCAACCCGAGCGCTCACTGACACTATTGGACCGCGCCCTAACCACGTATCGACTGAAAGCGCATGCTCGGGACCCGCAGCTGGATACACTGGACGAGGAGCTGGCAGCACTGCGCAAGGAAAAGAAAGATTCAGATGCGTCAGCTGTACAAAAGCGCATTGAAGACATTTCTATTGCGTGGTCGGAGCGCCAACAGAACATCAAAAGCATATTTCAAGAACTTCGTGACGGCGAAGATGCGATTCGTGATCTCGAGGCCGAGATTGAGGCCCACCGCGAACGCGAAAGGCAGACACTACAGGACGCATCACGTGACGAAGAGGCCGGCGACAACAGTGCAAATTATGTTTCTTTTGCAGCACGTGTATCCGGGTCCGGATACGATTCCGAAGCAGTAACGAAACTCAAATCTCAAATCTCGAAGTACGAAGCAGAGGTTGGAAAAAACAAGGAGAAGTTTGATGCTCTTACAAATGAGATCAACAATGCTCTTGAATTGACCCGCGACCATGTGCTCGAAGAATTCAGCAGCATATCCGGAATACCGGTCAGCAAATTGACCCAGGATGAACGGGCCAAGCTGCTGCATCTCGACGAAAATCTGGAGAATCGCGTTTTCGGGCAGCATGAAGCCGTAACCCTTCTGGCAAACCAGGTTCGGGTTGCCCGCGCAGGCTTACAGAGCCCCAACAAGCCACAAGCGGCATTTATGTTTCTCGGGCCATCCGGTGTCGGCAAGACAGAGCTGGCAAAGGCGCTGACAGTCGAATTGTTCGACGACGAACGCTCGCTGCTTAGATTCGACATGTCGGAATACATGGAAAAGCACGCGGTTGCCAAGCTTATCGGGGCTCCACCTGGCTACGAAGGCTACGAGGCCGGCGGAATCTTGACGAACGAAATGCGTAGAAATCCGCGACGCATTATTCTGTTTGATGAAATCGAGAAAGCACATCCGGACATATTTAACGTGTTCTTGCAAATTCTCGACGATGCAAGATTAACCGATAACCGCGGACTAACTGTGTCGTTTCGCGATGCGATAATTCTGATGACGACAAATATCGGAACGACACATTTTCTTGCGGAAGAAGATTTCGACATTGCCAAAGGAATGGCTATTGAAGACCTTGACGCGCAGTACCGCCCCGAGTTCCTTGCTCGCTTCAATGGCAAACGAAACATTGTCTGCTTCAAGCCACTTTCGCTTGAAGTCATTGAAAAGATTGCAGCACGGGATATTCGGGCGCTCAATGACATGGTAAGGATGTCGCTTCCGGACCTATCGGTCGATATCGACGATAGCTCACTGCGCGCGATGTGCCGAGACCACTACAAACCGATAACCGGTGCACGAGGTATTACCGGCTACATCGAGGGAGTCATCAAACCGGAAATCGCCAATACCGTGCTGTTCAATCAACAAGCCAGCGGCACTGTGGTCGTCCGCTATGACGAGAAAACCAGGGAAGTTGTACTCCATCCACCCCAGTCAGCTACCGGATAGGATCTGACATGCCTGATGAGCAATCCCGGGAAGAACTGCTCCGTCGCGCTCGGGAACTGCACAACAAAGCCGGGGAGTCGGGGGACGACCGTTCTCGTCTTCACGAATCGACTGCTGAGCGATTGAGTCGCCAGAACCCGCTTGTGAGATCGTTGTTTCGTGCTTCCGATAGATTGCGCGATTCGCTGGGGCCGGTTGGCACTGTTCTGAGTTATTTGATTCGCTGGCTGGGAATATGGCTCAGGTGGTTGGCATTCGAGCCGACCAACGGTGATCTGAATTCCGTACGCTTCTCAAAATTTCGCGCACTCCGAAACCTGCTTCTGACCATTCTGGTCATATTTGGAGTTCACATTGCAGCAAGCGCTGCCTATTACTACGGCACCCATTTCGAAGAAACAGTGTACGTAACAGGCAAACAGGAAATCGTTACCGGCGAGCTCTACCAGTTCGGTGGCTGCACATCCCTTCCATGCAGCACCGCTGCCGACAATGGCAAATTCTATCTCGTCGAGTCGAGCCTCTATTTTCCGCTCTTGCTGTATCCCGAGGAAGAAGTCTTTGCCAATATTCCACACCAAAACGCCGCATGTAACGTCCGCGGATATGGAATCTACTTTCGGGCCTTGCGGTGGATTTATAAGACGTTCCAGCTTTATCAACATGTCGTCGACGTATCCTGCAGACCTTATACGGAAGACGAAATTCGCCGAACGGTAACCGACGGGGAAATTGTTCGTGATCCGGTATCGGAAGATTAAGAAGGAATATGCCCAGATCGAGATTGCTATACTCGCCCGGTGAGCACAGTCTGCAAGAGCGCTGAACAGGCAGCGCGGACCATCGTCGAGCGAGTCGGCAAAACTGTCGTACTGGGCCTGCCCATCGGCGTCGGCAAAGCAACGCAGATCGCAGACGCGCTGTATGCGATGGCCGAACAAGACAGCGAACTGTCGCTGACGATCTTTACCGGCCTCACACTGGAACCGCCTGCCGGCAACAGCGAACTCGAAAAGCGTTTTCTCGAACCATTGGTCGAACGGCTCTACAGCGACTGGCCGGTGCCGCGCTACTCCGAAGCCATACGTACCGGTACACTGCCAGGCAATGTTTCGATCCGGGCATTCTACCTGCGGCCGGGCGCCTACCTGGGCAACGCCTACGTGCAGCAGCAGTATGCCAGCATCAATTACAGCCAGGTGGCCGGCGAGCTGATCCGTATGGGCGTCAACGTTATCGCCCAACTGGTCGCCGTCGATCCGGAGCAGCCTGGCCGCTACAGCCTGGGTGCAAACCCGGAAGTCACCCTCGACCTGTTGCCCTATCTCGACGAACGCCGCGAGGCCGGACTTGCTGCACTCGTCGTTGGGCAGGTCAATCACACGATGCCCTACATGTACGGCGCTGCGGATGTCGCCGGGGAAACACTCGACATCGTACTGGACGATCCGGGTGCCGACTTTCCGTTGTTCGCGTTGCCGAATCGCAACGTCGCTGACGGGGACTATGCAACCGCCATGCACGTCGCCAGCCTGGTACGCGACGGTGGCACGCTGCAGGTCGGCATCGGCTCGCTCAGTGACGCCGTTGCTCATTGCCTGATCCTGCGGCACACCGAACCCGCCCTGTTTGCCGAAGTTCTGCAGCAACTGCCGGGCGGTTCAGCGGTGCGGCGCCGGCGGCAGTTGCCCATCGAACAGGAACCCTTTAGCAAAGGCCTGTTCGCATCGACCGAGTTGCTGAGTGACGCGCTGTATTCCCTTTTCGAGACCGGCATCGTCCGTCGCCCCGCCGACGCCGACGATCCGGCCGTGATACACGCCGGCTTTTTCGTCGGTTCCGGCGCACTGTACGAGAAACTCCGCAACTTGCCTGCGGATCAGCGCCGGCTGATTGACATGACACGCATCTCGCAGGTCAATACGCTGTTCGGCAACGAAGCACGGAAGCGCGCACAACGGGGCGATGCCCGTTTCATCAACGAGACGATGATGGTTACGCTGCTCGGTGCCGCTGTATCCGACGCGTTGGAAGACGGCCGCGTTGTCAGCGGCGTCGGCGGCCAGTTCGATTTTGTCTCGATGGCCCAGTCACTCAACGACGCGATGTCGATACTGATGTGTCGCGCCCGCCGGCAAAGCGGCGGCAAGGCAACGTCCAATATCCGCTGGAATTACGGCCACAATACGGTCCCGCGGCACCACCGCGACGTGTTCGTGACGGAATACGGAATCGCCGCGACCCGCGGGTGCAGTGATCGGGACACAATCGATCGTCTGCTGCACATCGCCGATGCCGAGTTCCAGGCAGGGCTGCTCGAATCCGCCCGGTCGGCCGGCAAAGTCGAAACCGCCTATACGCTGGACAGCGACGCCGCCAGGAACACGCCGGCTGCGTTACAGTCGGTTTTCGACGCCTATCGTGCACATTTCCCGCCCTACCCGTTGGGGACGGAATTCTCGGCTGATGAACAGGCGCTGGTCGACGCACTGGGTTGGTTACAATCAAACACGGCGACAAAGGGGAGCACCGTGGCAACGATGCTGCGCGCCGTGACGGCCAGTGCCGCCGGGGACAACGCGGGCGCGTTGGCGCGCATGCGCCTGGATCGCCCGTCCGGACCCGGGGAGATGCTGTTGCAGAAGATGTTAAGTCTGGCGCTGAAGAGGACCCGTCAATGAATATTGCAGGCAAGACACCGTCGGAGTCGGCGATCGAACAAAACGTCTACAAGGTGTTTCCGAACGACCTGAATTCCAAGTACACCGTGTTCGGCGGGCTCGTGATGGGCCTTTGCGATCGCACGGCATTGATTGTCGCGGAACGGCACAGCGGCAGCGCATGTGTCACGGCAGCCGTCGACAGCCTGAATTTCGTCGCGCCTGCTCGCTCGGGAGAGACACTTGTCATCAAGGCCTCCGTGAATCGCGCCTGGAACAGCTCCATGGAACTGGGCGTGCGTGTGCTGGCAGAAAACACCCACAGCGGCGAGTCGCGCCACGTCGTGTCGGCCTATTTCACCTTCGTTGCACTCGGTGAAAACGGCAAGCCGATCACCGTACCGGCAGTCGTTCCGAAAACGCGCGAAGAAAAACGCCGGTTCAAGGAAGCGGACCGCCGCCGCAAGCAACGCCTGAAGAACCGCAAGCAATAACGGCAACGGTCACTTACTTCGTTGGCAGCGTGTACCGGATGTTGTCTTTCGAGACTCTCAGTAACTTGCGCTTTTGCATCTCGTCGACCAGCGCCTGGCGTTCGGTATCGGACAGCTTGTCAGACACAAGGTTGCCGATCGTATTCTTCAGCGTCTGCACCTTGCGCGGGCGGGACTGGCCACGATTGATCAGGTTGTTGACGATCGCGTCGATCATGTCGTCTTTCGCCGTTTTCTTGGGAATTCGCAGAACCGGGATCTCGGCGAGGTCCTTCACGCGGCGCACATTGACTTTGCGGCGCTTCAGGTGCCGCACCAGCGGGTCGAAGCCCTTGTCCTTGCTGACGATGTGGTACGCGCCATCGGGGTCCGCGGACACCAGTGCACCAACGTAGTAGGCAACGTGGAAGTCCAGGGCGTTCGGTCCGTTGCCGTCGATCTCGATATATTCCGCACGTTCGCCCAGCTTCTGCATCGCCGTTACGACATTGCGCGGCAGCCGGACCTGGCTGGCGCCGATAAATACGAGGACTTTGAAGGGCTGAGTCTCGAGCAGGCTCAGGTTTTTTGGCTGGACATTTTCGAAATCGATCAGGACGTAGTTGGTGGGCACTCTTGCCTCCGTGCGAATTGCCTTGGGTAAACCGGTATTCTACTGCCCATTGCCACAACGATACATTCTGAAACACCTGCCAGGCGGTGAAGCAGCTATTCTTGCCGCAATGGGAGAATCTGAAATGGCAGAACGCAGCAACGCAAACATTTTCGGCGCATTGCTGATCGCACTCGCCGCCGGCGCATTACTGTCCTGGGCCGGCAGCGACGGTGGCGCCCGCATTGGCGCTCTGCCGGTATTCGCGGTCTGTGGCGCGCTCGCTTTCGCCATCAACTGGCTTGTATTTGTGCCGTCGGCACTCGCAAAGACCGAGCATTACTATGACCTGACAGGCGGCCTCACCTATATCACGGTCACGATCGTCGCCGTCTGTTTTGCCGACACGCTGGACCTGCGCGCCGCACTGGTCGCCGCCATGGTGATCCTCTGGGCATTGCGGCTGTCGACATTCCTGTTCCTGCGTATTTCGAAGAGCGGTAAGGACGACCGCTTCGATACGATCAAGAATCGCCCGCTCCGGTTCCTGCTGGCCTGGACGCTGCAGGGATTGTGGGTCCTGGTAACCGCAGGCGCCGGACTGGCCGTCATCACCGGTGGCGCGCACGAGCCGCTGGGCGCGGTCGGCATTGCCGGCATCGCCACCTGGGTCATCGGCATGCTGATCGAGAGCATCGCAGACCGGCAGAAATCGAAATTCCGGGCCGATCCTGACAATGCCGGCCGTTTTATCGACACGGGCTTGTGGTCGTGGTCGCGCCACCCGAACTATTTTGGCGAAATCGTATTGTGGACAGGTATGGCCATTCTCGCCTGGCCGGTGTTGCATGGCTGGCAACTGGCGACGCTCGTTTCCCCGTTTTTCGTCGCGTTTTTGCTGATCCGGGTCAGTGGCATCCCGATGCTCGAGGCAAAAGCTGACGAGCGCTGGGGCGGACTGCCGGAATACGAAGCGTACAAACGGAACACGCCGGTACTGGTGCCAAAGCCGCGTTCGTTGTAAACAGGTGCGCGTGATGAGGTATTCCAGAGCTGAAAAACTTCGGACAGCGCAGTCCTGCACGCTGCGTTACCTGGTGGTACTCGTTGCGGCGATAGCGATATCGGGCTGCAGCCCGTTGCACGTGGTCAACGGCCTGAGCCCTTCGAGCCATTACCAGCTGACGTCGGACATTGCCTACGGCGATCTCGATCGCCAGACGCTCGACGTTTATGCACCGGTGGGCGCCGACGGGTCATCGCCGCTGCTCGTCTACTTCTACGGCGGCGGCTGGCGCAAGGGTGACAAGAGTCATTTCGAGTTTGTCGCGTCGTCGCTGACCCGCGCCGGCTACGTCGTCGTCATCGCCGACTACCGGCGCTTCCCCGACGTTGTGTTCCCGGCATTCATCGAAGATGGCGCTATGGCCGTAGCCTGGGCGATGAAGAATGCCGACGACTATGGCGCCGATACGAGCAAGTTATTCCTTATGGGCCACTCGGCGGGCGCCCACACAGCCGCCCTGCTCAGCCTGGACTCCTACTACCTGGCGAAGCATGGCATCGACACACGCGACATCGATGGCCTGGTTGGCTTGTCCGGCCCGTACGACTTCCTGCCCATTACCGAAAGCTACCTGCCCGAGCTGTTCCCGGAAGACACGCATTTTGCCAGCCAGCCGGTGAATTTCGTTTCGGCGGACTCGCCGCCGACGTTGCTGATTCACGGCACGGACGACGACCTGGTCGTGCCGGCAAACAGCGAAAGCCTCGCCGGGAAACTGGCCGCCGCCGGCGTCGACGTGACATTGAAACTCTATGCCGGTGCCGGACACGCATTGACCGTCGTTTCGCTGGCTCCACCGCTTGACTTTACGACACAGGCCGTCGAGGACACGCGCATATTCCTCGATGCACACAGCCGGCCGACAACGCCGCTCGACATTGCCGTTTTTGGCGCCACCGGAGAGGTCGGCAGCCATATCGTGCAGGAGGCTCTCAATCGTGGTCACAGGGTCACCGCCGTGTCGCGCGACCCGGCACAGGTCGAGCTCCGGCACGAGCGGCTGACCGTCGTCGAAGGTGACCTGCTCGATCCGGCACGCGTGTCCGAGATCGTCGCCCGGCAGGATGTCGTCGTCCTGTCCGTGCGTGGTGTGATCGGGGACTCCGGTGAACCGGACAGCGCTTTGCAATTTATCGCGGCGGAATCGCTGGTCGACGTCCTGTCGAGGCAGGGCGACGGTGCCGCGCGACTGCTGCATGTCGGCGGCGCCGGGTCCCTCGAAGTCGAGCCGGGCGTCATGTACGCGGAAAAGCTGCCGACGATTGCCCTGCCCAGGGGCCTCGAGATCGAAATTCTTGGCCAGATCCTGGCCCTCGAGTTCTATCAAAAGGTGGACGACGTCGACTGGACCTACGTGACGCCGCCGAGGAACCTGACCAACGGACCGAGGACCGGAACTTACCGTGTCGGTGGCAACGAGGCGCTCGAGGATGACCGGGGCCGGATGCGCGTTTCCCGGGCGGACTTCGCCGCCGCACTGGTCGACGAAGCAGAGCAAGGGCTGCATTCCCGCAGCCAGATCTCCATCGCCTATTGAGCTGAGCCTGTCGGATGGTTCCCGGGGCAGTTTTTTTTGCAGCCGGGAACTTGCGCCGATTCTGTTGTTCCTAGTAATGTAATAGTGTAACAAATTGCAGTTTCCACCCGATGACCAAAGCAACCCCGACATCCCCGGCTGACAGCAACAGGCATCGCTCGACAGCGATCCTGGGTCTCGTCGCTATCGTGTTGCTACAGGTCTCGATCGCCGCGCACCAGTTCAAGCACAGCGCCGATCACGGCTTCAATGTCTGCCACGCCTGTACTGCGTATAACCAGTTGGAAGACGTCGCACACACCCATGCGGCCCCAGCCGATTTCGGTGTTGCCATACAGGCCACCCCGATCAGCAGCGTCAGACTGGCGGCACCAGCCGACGACGCTGCGCCCTACCAGCCACGAGCCCCACCGAACACCTGATCTGTTCAGCCTGACCGCGGTGAATGGCCGCGAAAACTGCCGGACCGGATTGCCGGCGAAGCACAATGAATAGATTGGAGGATCTCGTGAATACGATGGATCTGATGTACACCCCCCCGCAGCGCCGCGTGGCGGCTTGCGTGGCGACTGCCTGCCTGGGATTGGGCCTCGGCAGCAGTGCGGGAATAGCCGTTGCTGCAGAGAACGGCGAAGAATATAACGAACATACGATCGACGAAGTCGTGGTTACCGGCGTGCCGCTGGAACGTACCGTCAAGGAACTGGCACAACCCACGGAAATCGTCGGTGGCGAAGACCTGACGAAGAAGCAGGCAGCGAGCCTCGGGGAGACGCTGTCACACGAACTGGGCGTCAGCTCGACCTATTTCGGACCGGTTGCATCACGCCCGGTTATCCGCGGCCAATCGGGCGAGAGGATCCGGGTACTGTCCAATGGACTGGACTCGATGGACGCGTCGGCGCTGAGCGAGGACCACGCGACCAGCGTAGACGGTATTCTCGCGGAACGCGTTGAGATCATTCGCGGGCCTGCAACGTTGTTATACGGCAGTGGCGCCGCCGGCGGCCTGGTCAACGTCGTCGACAACCGTATCATCGAAGAAAGCCTCGCCGAACCGATCGAGGGTTTCGTGACGCTGGGTACAGATTCCGCGACCGGCAAGGAAGCACTGGCCGGTGAGGTCGCCTTCGGCACAGACCGTATCGGCTTGCACCTCGACTACTTCAGCCGCGACACGGACGATGTCGAGATTCCGGGCTACGCCGAGTCCGCAGCCCTGCGGGCGATGGAAGAGGACGACCATGACCACGACGATGGCGATGGTGACGGCGACGATCACGACGAAGACCACGAGCATGAGGAAGAAGAGGCCTACGGCAAGATCGAGAACACGGCCAGCGAAACCAAAGGCGGTGCTGCCGCGGTCACGTTCGTTGGCGACAACGGCTTTTTCGGCGTTGCGTACAGCGAGTATGACAGTGTCTACGGAGTCCCGGGCCACCATCATCATCACGAAGAAGAGGAAGGCGATGGTGACGGCGACGAGATGCACGACGAGGAAGAGGAAGAAAACGTCAACATCGACCTCGAGCAGAGCCGCATTGATGTTCGCGGCGAATATCGCTTCGCCGCTGCCGGCAAATTGCGCATGAAATATGCGCGCAACGACTACGAACACGTCGAACTTGAAGGCGGTGACATCGGTACGATCTTCGAAACGACCGGCACGGACATGCGCGTGGAGTATGAGCATCCTGCATTCGGCGATGTCGAAGGCGCCTTCGGATTCCAGTACAAGGATATCGAATTCGACGCTATCGGCGACGAAGCCTTCGTACCGCCATCGGACACGACGCAGACCAGCCTGTTCGTCTTCGAGGACTGGCAGCTTAACGACCGCTGGAACCTGCAGGGCAGTGCACGTTTCGAGCAGCAATCCATTGATGCGCCGGACCTGCCCAAGTACGACGATGACGCATTCGGCGTTTCCGTGGGTTTTGTTCGTGCCATTGGCAACGACTACTCGCTCGCGCTGAATCTTTCCCGCACCGAAAGACACCCGAACTCGACGGAACTCTTTGCCGACGGCGCGCACATTGCCGCGCAGCGCATTGAACGCGGCTCGGTCACCCAGGGCAACGGCATGCTGGACAAGGAAACCTCGTCCAACGTGGACCTGACCCTGCGTGGCGAATCGGACCGCGTGGAATGGTCGGTCACCGGGTTCCTCAACGACATCGACGACTATGTCCTGCTCGCGCCGTCCGACGTGTTTGAAGACGAGTTGCAGGTGTTCAACTACACCCAAACCGATGCGCGCCTGTACGGCTTCGAAGCGGAAGCGCGCATCGAGCTGTTTGAAAACTCAAACGGTCACCTGCATACGCGCCTGTTCACAGACTACGTTCGTGGCAAGGAACAGAATGGTGGCGGCAACCTGCCCCGTATCACGCCGCTGCGCTACGGCATCGGATTGCACTATACCTATGGCGGTTTCGGCGCGGCGGTCGACGCGATGTTCAGCAGCGAGCAGGACGACATTGCAGAGAATGAACTGCCGACGGATTCGTACACGCTGCTGAGTGCGGAGCTGTCCTACATGCTGGATGGGCCGCAGATGTTCGTGTTCCTGCGCGGCACCAACCTGACCGACGAGGATGCCCGCCAGCATACATCGCCGCTGAAAGATATCGCACCGCTGCCAGGCCGCTCGCTGCAACTCGGCCTGCGCTACGACTTCTAGGCAACAATAAAGGGGTCAGGGCCGCGGCTCTGACCCCTTTTTCTTTTGTTTTTTACAGTCCGGAGAAAGCAGCCAGCGCCCGCTCGCGACTTTCTTTCAGGTCGACGACCGGGTACGGGTAGTCATCGCCCAGCGCGACACCCGCCTCCTCCAGGACAGCGGTCGGCGCTTCCCAGGGATTATGCAGGTACTTGTCCGGCATACTGTCGAGCTCCGGCACAAAGTTGCGCACGTAGACGCCGTCCGGGTCGAACTTCCGGCCCTGTAACACCGGATTGAAAATGCGGAAGTACGGTGCCGCATCCGCCCCGCAGCCGGCGACCCATTGCCAGCTCGCACTGTTGTTCGCCAGGTCGGCATCGCAAAGGGTGTCCCAGAACCAGGCTGCACCGAGACGCCAGTCGAGCAACAGGTTCTTGACGAGAAATGAAGCGACAATCATGCGCACGCGGTTGTGCATGTAACCGCTGCGCCAGAGCTCGCGCATACCGGCATCGACAATCGGTATACCGGTCCTGCCCTGCTGCCATCGCTCGAGCAGCTCTGCGTCGTCTCGCCACGGAAACTCGTCGAACTTGTCCTGCAGGTTGTCCGTCGGCAAGCCGGGAAAATTGACCAGCAGGTTGTAGGAAAACTCGCGCCAGCCCAGTTCGCTCAGGAAATGCTCGAGATCCTCAGAGTTATCGCTGCCGTGGTCTTTGGCTGCGTACCACACCTGGTTGGGCGACACCTCTCCAAAGTGCAGGTGCGGGGACAAACGCGACACGTTGTCGAGGTCCGGACGATTGCGGCCTTCCTTGTAATTGTTGATGCCGGCATCGAGAAATTTCTGCAACCGCTCCGCGGCCCCGGCTTCACCCGGCTGCCATTGTGCGGCCATGTCCTCGTACCACGGGGTAGCCGGCAACAGGCCCAGCTTCGAAAGCTCCTCACCCACTTGGCACTCGTATATCGCGAGGTCGGCGGGACGCTCAAGCGGCTTTCGCGGCGACTTTGCCGAGCCCAGGCAAGCCTTGCGATAAAACGGTGTAAACACTTTGTACGGAGTGCCATCAGGCTTGCGGACATCTTCAGGCTCGAACAGCAGCGAAGCATTGAAACTGCGCACAGCGAATTCCGCTTTGTCGAGTGCGCTCTTTATTGCCGTGTCCTGGCCGACTCGCCAGGGCTCGTAGCAGCGGTTCCAGTACACGGCCGTTGCACCGGTTTTCTCAACCAGCCGCAACAAGATCTCCCGTGCATCGCCCTTGAGAAACACGAGACCGCCATCCAGCGATTCGTTCAGCGCGTGCAGGCTGCGATGCAACCACCAACGGCTCGCTCCGCCCATGGCGAAATTGCCGGCACTCGTCTCATCCAGCAGGTAGACCGGCAAGACAGGGCTACCGAGCTCTGCAGCGGCATTCAACGCGGGATTGTCGGCCAGCCTGAGGTCCTGGCGAAACCAGACAACCACAGGGGTTTCGTCGGCTAAGTTTCTCATGCAACCAGTATAGGCATCCTGCAGCCGCCAACATGTAATTAAATGTAACCGGAATGTCACTGCTGCGGGCGAGTCTGATGTAATCTTGATAGCGAGAAATCCGGGTCGGTCAACGAGAGGAGACCCGGGGCCGCACTCCGAAAATGGCCTTGAGTCATTGCGGGGTTTTGTCGTGTTTATCGAACCAATTTGAATCGAGGTTGCATGTCCACTTCCTGCCGCGCCCTGTTGTTGCTTTGCCTGCTGCACCTGTCATTCACTGCTGCCGCGCAGGCGCCGGTGCGCGTCGAAACTGTTTCGGACCGCACGATCGTCCGCCAGGTCAACGTGACCGGCACGGTCACGTCACCGCGCACCGCGGTACTGAGCACCGCCGTCGCGGGCCTCGTGGCTGACATCAGGATTGACGAAGGCCACCGCGTCGAGGCCGGAGACCCGTTGCTGGTACTTGACGCCGAACTGGCCCAGCTGGCGCTGGAGCGCGCCCTTGCCGAAGTGAAGCAACAGGAGATCGCCGTCGCGGATGCCAGGCGCCGTTTCAGCGAAGCGGAGCAGGTCGGTGAGTTACGCGGTATCGCGCGTACGCAGATCGAATCGCTGCGCGCCGAAGTTACAAGCGATGAAGCAGCCCTGGCTGCCGCGCAGGCAGCGGCACGCGAACAACAGGCGATCGTCGACCGGCATACACTCAGGGCACCGTTTCCCGGTGTCATCAGCGAGCGACTGGCAGAGCTCGGCGAGTGGGTCAATCCCGGCAATGGCCTGCTGGAACTGGTGGCAACCAATAACCTGCGTTTCGACTTCCGTGTCGGCCAGGAGAACTACGCGATACTGACGCCACAGACACCGGTCGATATCACGCTGGATGTTGCTGCGGATCAGACGTTCTCTGGTCACATCGATACGATCGTCCCGATCAAGGATGCCAGCGCGCGCACCTTCCTCGTACGGGTACTCGCCGAGCAACCCGACGTCGAGAACGCACTGCACATTACGCCGGGCATGTCGGTCCGCGGCAAGCTCAACATCGACGCGGACCGCAGCAGCATCGCTGTATCACGGGATGCGATCCTGCGCTTTCCCGACGGCCGCGTGACAGTCTGGGTAGTGGATTCCGCTGACGACGTGCCGGTCGTCCGTGAACAGCGCGTGCGAACCGGCTTCGAATTTGACGGCATGGTCGAGATACTCGACGGCCTCGCCGTCGGCGACGTCGTCGTGGTCCGGGGCAACGAGATGTTGCAGGAAGCCCAGGCTGTTTCGATTCTTAACCGGAAGTTGTAAGCCATGTTTGACGCTATCGTACGCAACGGCATCCTGATGACAGTGGTCGCGCTGATCGTATCGGTGCTCGGCGTTCTGGCGGCCTTTCGTGTACCTATCCAGATGATCCCCGATCTCGAGGTGCGCACGATTTCCATTCGTACGTCATGGCCGGGCGCAACACCGCAGGACGTTGAAAAAGAAATCGTCATCGAACAGGAAGAGTACCTGCGTTCGCTGCCTAACCTGCAGAGACTGGAGTCCGAAGCGTCGCGAGGCCGCGCCGATATCGAGCTCGAATTCCCGTTCGGCGTCGACATGACGCAGACGCTGATCGAAGTAAACAATGCATTGAACCAGGTACCTTCGTACCCGGAGAATGTCGACGAGCCACGCGTATTTGCCAACTCGTTCTCGGAAAATTCTTTCATGTTTTTCGGTATCTCGCCGTTGCCTGGCAATCCGCAGGATATCGATATGGTCATGATGCAGGACTTCGTCGTGGACAATGTCCGGACCCGCCTGTCCGGCGTGGCCGGCGTGTCACAGGTTGACATATCCGGCGGTGCCGAACGCCAGATCAAGATCCTGCTCGACCCGACGCGACTGGCCGACCGGCAGTTGTCGATTCTCGATGTACGCAACGCGATTCGCGCGCGTAACCGGGATGTGTCGGGCGGAGAAATCGAGAGTGGCAAGCGTCGCTACCTGCTACGCACGGTCGGCCGCTTCGATACCGTCGACGACCTGAACGACCTCATCATCGAACGGCGCGGCGACTCGCTGATACGACTGGGCGACGTTGCGACGGTGCAGCTCGACCATTCCGAGATCAACGGTTTCGCGTTCTTTAATGGCCAGCCGATCCTGTTCACGCGGGTCAATCGCGAGGCAGGCTCCAATGTCATCGATATCAAGTACGCGATGCTCGATGCCGTGGAGCGTGTCAACCAGGATGTCCTGAATCCCAACGGCATGCGCATGCAACTCATTGCCGAGGATGCCGGCTACGTCGAAGCATCGGTACGCAACGTCTGGGTGAACCTGTCACTTGGCGCAATCTTCGCGACGGCGGTCATGTTCCTGTTCCTGCGCTCGGCCCGGGCGACCGCTGTTGGCGTGCTGGGTATCCCGATCTGTACCATCGCCGCGTTCATCGGGTTGCTCGCGGCCGGGCGCACGATCAATGTCATTTCACTCGCCGGGGTTGCCTTTGCCATCGGCATGACGCTCGACAACAGTATCGTCGTCATTGAAAGCATTGAACTCAAACGCAGGCTCGGTCTCGACCGGTTCCGCGCGGCAGTCGAAGGCGTCAAGGACGTCTGGACGGCTGTACTCGCATCCACGCTGACAACCATTCTCGTGTTCCTGCCAATCCTGTTCATCCAGGAAGAGGCCGGGCAACTGTACTCGGACGTGGCCATCGCCATTTCCGCGTCGATCATGGCGTCGATGCTGGTCGCTATAACGCTGATCCCGACGGCCAGCGCACGGCTGTCCTTCGGCACCGAGGGACGCGAGCGCAGCGACAGCGACTTCCGCAGACGCCTGCTCGCGCGCATCGACACGCTGATCGCTACGCCGAAGCGACGCCGCCTGACCATCGGCGCAACGCTGGCCGCCAGCATCGGCGTCATCGTGCTTCTGACACCGCCCGCCGAGTACCTGCCCGAGGGTGAGGAACCGAAGACGTTCGCGCGCATGAATGCACCGCCGGGCTACAACCTGGAGACGATGACCGAGATCGGCATGGAACTGCAGGACTATTACCTGCCGTTCGTTGATGACGATCCAGATCGATTCGACAATGGTGAGGCCGATGTACCGGCGCTCAAGTACCTGAACACGAGAATTTCGGCCGACGGTTTTCGCATTATCGCCGAGCCCGTAAGTCACGCCCATATCGACGACCTGATGGACGTCATGACGGAGCGCTTCCAGGAGTATCCGGGCATGCGTGCGTTCGCTTCCCGCGGCTCGATTATCTCGAGCAACAACGGCGGCACCCGCAGCATTAACCTCGACATTTCCGGCCCGACGCTCGGCGTAATCTACGATGCGGCGATCGCCACGTACCGGCGCGCCGAGGAAGTTTTCGGTAACCCGCGGATACAGTCGAGCCCGTCGGCACTTGCCTTGTCGCAACCACTGCTCGAAGTGCGACCCGACTGGGCACGAGCCGCCGAACTGGGCCTGGCAGCCGGTGATGTCGGCTACACGGTGGCTGCACTGATGGACGGTGCATTCGTCGATGAGTACTTCCAGGGCGACGACAAGATCGACATCTACCTGTACGGCACCACCGGCGGCGGTGCCGATGTCGACAGCATCGGCGGACTGCCGATCTTCACGCCGCAGGGCAGTATCCTGCCGCTGGAGTCCATCGCCACCATCCAGGAAACAGTCGACACGAGTTCCGTCCGGCGTGTGAACGGCCAGCGTACCGTGACGCTGAACATCATCCCGCCGCCGTCTATCGCACTCGAGAACGGCGTGGAGATGGTGCGCAATGACGTCGTCGCCTTCATGCGCGAGTCCGGGACGTTACCGTCGACCGTGAACATCGATATTTCCGGCGCCAGCGACCAGCTCGACGCCACGCAGGCAGCCCTTGCAGCCAACCTCCCCGTTGCGCTGATTATCGTCTACCTGCTGCTCGTCGCCATCTTCAAGCACTGGGGCTTCCCGCTGCTGATCATGACGACAATCCCGCTGGGCATTGCTGGCGGCATCGTCGGCCTGACGCTCTTGAATGTCACCGGAGCATTGCTGGGCTGGCTGGGACTCGGTGGCCTGAACCAGCCGTTTGACATGATCACGATGCTCGGCTTCCTGATCCTGATGGGCACCGTCGTGAACAACCCGATCCTGATCGTCGACCGGGCCATGCGGCATATGCAGGAACAGGGTTCGACGGCAATCGATGCGGTACGCGAAGCCGTTGCCTCGCGCCTGCGGCCGATTGCGATGTCGACACTGACGACCATTTGCGGCCTGTCGCCGCTGGTGTTCATCCCCGGCGCCGGTACCGAGTTATACCGCGGCGTGGGCGCGATCGTGCTGTTTGGCATTCTTGGCGCCGCGTTCGTGTCGCTGACCATGTTGCCGGCACTGACGATCGCTGTCCTGCAGTGGAACGAAGACCGCAAGACCGTGGCTGCACAGAAGGGCTCAGAGCCGCTCCTGACACCCTAGCCGGGAAATCGTGACGGCAAGGTGCCTGCTTCAGAAACGGTAGTCCAGCCCTACGCCCCAATAAGCACCATTAAAGCCGAACGGTGCCGAGCGACGCGAATAGCGGAAAACCGTCAGGCTGCCCATGTCCATTGCGCCCGGGCTTGATTCGAACAGACCGCCGCGTGATGTCGAATTGGTCACCTCGTCCGGAGTGACGTCGAAAATATTGATACCGGTCAGGTAAGCCGTCAGGTGATCGCCGAAGTCATAAGCGACCCGCAGGTCTGTCAGTGTCTCGGCCCCGTAGGTCTGGCTGCCCTGGTCGACGGTTGTGTACTCGCCATAGTATTGCAGCGCCAGGTTGACGCTTAGACGCTCGCCTGCCCAGTTGCCACTCAGGATACCCCGGCTGTCCGGTTGCCAGGTTTCGATCACCGAAGGCTGGAAGCCGCCGAAAATGTCTTCCGGCGCGATCGTTCCCAGGCCCGGCGAATTCGAAAAGATGTCGGTAATCTCTGTGTCGGTGAAATTAGCGGCCAGCGTGATCGTAGCGTCGCCACCCAGCAACTGGATATCGCCGAAGGTGGACACGATATCGACGCCGGATGTTTCGGTGTCAATAGCGTTCAGGAAGAATTGCCCACCGCCGGACCCCGTTGCGGTCAGCGCGGCGTCGAGGATCGGAGAGAGGCCGAATCCGAGGTTGTTACTGATGACGATACGATCTTCGATGTCGATGGAATAATAGTCAATCGCAAGGTTCCAGCGGTCCGAGATGTCGACAACCACACCAAAACTGAAATTGGTCGACTCCTCTTCCTTAAGCTCCGGAATGCCGATAGCTTGCGCCAGCAAACTGTCATTGCGGAACGTTCCAGTCTCAATCTGCTGTCCGCCAATAAATTGCGTGCTGATATTGCTGAAATACAACTGCTGCATAGACGGTGCACGGAAACCTGTGCTGGCAGCAGCACGCAGCCGGAATGAATCCGTTACTCTCAGGTTTCCGGCAAGCTTGAAGTTGGTCGTATCGCCGAAGCCTTCGTAGTCGTCATATCGAACAGCGCCGTTGAGCAGCAGGCGATCGGTCGCCTGCCATTCCACATCGGTATAGAAAGAGATGACTTCACGAGTCTCGTCAGCTTCGCTCGAAGGGGCGATTCCCCCGAATCCCTGCGTACCACCACCGGCATCCTGGGGATACAATGACACACCCATGTCGGTATCGTAGTCGGTGTAGGAATACTCATCGCCCGACGAGACCCTGTACTCGTCTTCCCGCAGCTCGGCGCCAAGCGATACAAACCAGTCACCGAAAGGCCGACTGTAGTCAAGATTGAACGTCTGCAGGCCCAGTTCGATTTCGTAGGCGTCTGCAGCCCGCGGGATCTGCGCGCGGATATCCGCGTCACTCAGGCCCTGGCCGTAATTCAGTTCGTTAACGAACGAATAGTTGACCGTGTTGCTGGTGCGGTAGCCGATCCGGTTCGTGCCTTCGGTGATGGACAGGTCGAGCATGCCGCCATCATCAAACTCTGTGCGATAGCCAACATTGACGGACTGATCGGTAATATCAGAATTAATCAGCGGCAGAAAGCCGTCGATAATGACGTTCTCTCCATCATCCAGGTCTGCACCGGAACCTGCAGGGTTTCGATTGAAAGCGCCGGACTGGTTCTCGCGCCGCGAGTACGTCACGAAGCCATACAATTCACCTTCGCCAAGCCCAACCCCGGTGTTCAGGACAATCGCTGTTTGTTCGGAGTCTGCATCGCCGATGCGGAATGGGTCGCGGCTCGGGCTGTTTACCTCGCGCGACTCGTTACCCGGCGCCGGCTCGAGGTAGCCATTGCCGTCTGTATCCATACAGCCGCCGTAGAGGCAGACGCCCTGTGGGTTTGCGCGCGTGGTTGCCTCCCGGTCGCGGTAATTGAATGAGATGTTCAGGTAGCCATCGTCGCCCAGTGCGAAGCCCTTGTTGGCGTTGAAGTTGACTGTCTGTCCGTCGCCTTCGGTGTACTCGCCACCAGATATGCCCAACTCACCACCGGATGCATAGTCTTTTAGCTGAATGTTGATCACTCCGGCGATCGCATCGGAACCATACTGTGCCGCCGCGCCGTCTCGCAAAACTTCGATGCGCTTGATGGCGACAGCCGGTATGGCATTTAAATCTGTGCCGGCGGTGCCGCGACCTACCGAATTGTTAATGTGAATCAGCGCGGCCTGATGTCGCCGCTTGCCGTTCACCAGTACCAACGTCTGGTCCGGCCCGAGTCCGCGCAGTGTCGCCGGGCGCAGGGCATCTGTACCGTCTGAAATCGACGAACTGGAAAAATTGAACGACGGCGCGAGATTTTGCAGCATGCGGCCAACTTCAGTCTGGCCCGTTGCCGTCATTTCCTCGGCACCCAGTGAGTCAACCGGTACGGCCAGGTCCTCGGACACCCTGCCGGGCGCGCGAGTACCCAGGGTGACAATCTCTTCGATTACTTCGCCCTGCTCCTGTGCGATAGCGCCGGGACCGGCAAAAACTGCCGCAGCAGCCATTAGTGCCAGTATTGCGCGCGGAACACACGCCGGCGCGAACATCTTCTGTTTGCTCATGATTTCTCCCCCGAGATCGACTGTGCAGGTCTTCGGACCTGCTGCTGTATTCAGTTTGACCGGAATCGAGTCGCTTGATTCAATTCCGCGCCGCCTCACATATACAGCTTAGTACAAAAAGTTATAACCGCTACCCGCCGAAGCCGATCTCGAGGCCGATCTTGCCGCGATCGCGGACTTCGCCGGTTTCAAACTCGGCAAACCACTTGATGCGTTCAAGGCCGGACCAGCGATACTCGAACAGGATGCCGAGCGCATTGCCGAAGCTGAGAAAATCTTCCGTCAGAACCGCACGCTCGCCGAACTCCCGCGGCACGTAGGCATAGTAGGTAAACCACTCCAGCTCGCCGGATTCGAGATTAAAAGGTGCAAGCACGCTGAAGACGCTCTTGGTTGAGTCGGACTTGAACCCGTGCACGAGTTCGACGCTCCAGGCGATGTCTCTGCGTGTCGTCAGGCGCAGTTCGGTCCGTACGTAATTTTCGTCGAGCATTCGTTCGCCGCCGAGCTCGTAGGTCAGGAACTCGTTGATACGTCCTGAGTACTCCAGCTCGAAAAAATTGAGGTCGAACGGCTCACTCAGTGCATTGCTGGCGCGCAGGTCGCTGAGATCGCCTGCGACCAGCTCCAGCCGGTCATCGCCAATTGCAACCACGCCGCGCACGCCACGAATCCAGCCCTCATCCGAAAGGCCCGTCGAGGACACGCGCCCTTTATAGGGGGGAATGACACCGAACTCGACCTTGTTGTTTCCGGCGGCCCAGCGACCGAAAAACCAGCGCACATTGATGTCGTCACGGCCACCAAAGGTGTTGTAAGCCGAAGGAAACGCCGCACCGGTTGCAACAAAGGCGTGCACGCTCCACTGCTCGTTGAAACTGAACTCCGGTTTGAAGCGAAACCGGTACTGCTCGCGCCTTGCCCGATTGCTCGAATCGTCCAGGCGCAGCGAAACGTCACCCGGGAAGCCGAACTCTCCGGCGGCAGGTTGCGCGAACAGGATGACGGCGGACAGCAACGAGCAACGTGCAATCGCCAGGAAACGAGCGGTGATCAAGGCCTTTTATTCTTCCCGAAACAGAAATTCAACGTCCTTGTAACACACTTCTCTTAGCGTACGGAGGATAACCAGAACGCATCGACGTGGGAGAAACAAGCATGAAATCAGCATTCGCGAGCATTCTCGTGGGATCCGTACTATTGCCAGCTACCGTTATCGCAGGCCCGACAGCCTATGTCGAGAACAACAGAAACGGTGGGCCGGGCTCGCTACGCGCGGCACTGGCCAGTGGCGCGACAGAAGTCGTCATCAAACCGGCCGTCGGCACCATCACGCTGAAATCACCGCTCTGGTACACCGGCGTGAAGGCTTTGACGATCAAGGGTAGCGGCCAGACCATCGAAGGCTTTGGCCTCGGTGAGGCATCGATGCTGACGCTCACGAAAGGTGCCGACCTGAAGATCAGCAACCTGACTTTCGATGCCGGTGGTGGTGACGAAGACGGCCCCTGGGAACGACTGGTCAACGAAGGCGGCGGCCGTGCAATCTACGTCGACGTTCCCGCAAACGCGACTGGCGTCGTCAGGCTGGACCTGCAGGACGTGACCGTCCTCGGCACCGGCAACCACGGCGTGCACGTATCGGATTGCCTGCTGGAAGCCGAAGACGGCGGCGACGACGCCGATGCCTGTGGCGACGGCAATACCGGCGAGGGCGAAGGCTCGGATGCTTCGATCCACGTTTTTCTCAGGAACGTGTTGGTGCAGCAAAGTGGTTTCGGTACCCAGGATGCCGACGGCGTTCGCATCGATGAACGCGGCTACGGCGACATTCGCCTCTGGGCCCGGACGTCGACCTTCGATCGCGTCGGTGCCGACGGTATCGAGCTGGACGAAGGCGGCTATGGCGACGTACACGTCGACGTTCGCTACGTCGACTTCACGCAAAACGGTGAGTACTGCCTCATCAACGAATTCATTCCCGGCGACGACTGCGATGACGACGGCGATCCCGACGTCGACGACGGCTTCGATATCGACGAAGCCGGCCCCGGTTCTATCCTCGGCCAGGTTCGCGACAGCAGCGTGATCGAGAACTACGACGAGGGCCTGGATTTCGACGAGGCCGGCATGGGCGGTACCAACCTGAAGTTCGTCAATATCACCAGCATCGACAATACAGACGAAGGCATCAAGGTCTCCGAGCTGGACCACGGCGACAACCGCGCATGGCTGAACAACGTGCATGAAACGGGTGACTTCGAGTTTGAAGAGATCGGCGATGGCAGCACGTCGATCGCGGTATTCAATACCTGGGTCGGCGATGACTTCAAGTTCGTCGAGGAGAATGCCGGCACGGTCACGCTGTTCCTGCATGACACCGAGATCGTCGACAAGCTCGAGATCGAAGCGGTCGACCCCGGCCCTGAAACGGTCGATGCCTTCCTCAGGCAACGCGGCAGTACGATCGGCGAAATCGACCTGGTCGACGACACGACATTGCTCGAGTTCTAGAAACGAAAAACTAGGCAAAAAGGGGTCAACAAAAAGGACCAACAAAAAGGGGTCAGAGCCCTTTCTGAATAAAACTGCCAGAGTGTTCTTAAGCACAAAAAGGGCTCTGACCCCTTTTTGTTGGTCCTTTTTGTTGGCTCCTTTTGCGTTACTCGTCGTGGCGGGCGTCGGTTATGCGATCCAGCCGCCGCAGCGTCGGGAAAAGCAGGAGTGCACCCGCCACGACACCGGCCGCCATGATGCCGCCGGTCAGCACGGTAGCCACCGGGCCGAGGAATGTCGCGACCGTACCTGCACGAAAGTCGCCGAGGTCATTGGACGTGGCGATAAACAGCGCATTGACCGAGTTGACCCGCCCTCGCAGCTCGTCCGGTGTCGCCAGCTGGATGATTGTCGAGCGTACATTGACACTCACCATGTCTGACGCACCGTAGACGAACAGCGCGGCCAGGCTGAGCCACAAGCTTCCGGAGATGGCGAAAACAATGATCGACACCGCGAAAATCGCCAGTGCCGTGTTAAGCAGTGCGCCGGTGTGGCGCA
The DNA here is from genome assembly GCA_030429005.1 of Gammaproteobacteria bacterium. Lineage (GTDB taxonomy): Bacteria > Pseudomonadota > Gammaproteobacteria > Steroidobacterales > Woeseiaceae > UBA1847. The sequence goes on from JAUIDP010000014.1 coordinate 37,632, forward strand.
TTGGCGGCAGGCGAGCGAACAGGATTCCGGCAGCAACCGCGCCAAGCGCCGGCATCGCGCGCATCAGTCCGAGCGCCTCCGGGCCCACGTGCAGCACATCGATGGCATAGACCGGCAACAGCGCCACGACACTGCCAACCAGCACAATGAACAGGTCCAGCGATATGGATGGCAGCACCAGCGGGTTCCGGTAGACGTAGCGAATGCCGTCCAGCATCTGCGCCAGGCCGCGGCCTGCCGGCCGCCGGACAACGATCGATGGCAGCAACATGGCCATGCCTGCAGCCACGAAACAGGAGACCGCCAGCAGCGGGTAGATGCCGGTATCCATCCAGGCGATCAGGAAGCCGGCGACAAACGGACCCGCGGCGCTGCCGGCCGTCCAGCTCGTGCTGGTCAGCGCAACCGCCCGCGACAGGTAGTCCCGCGAAACAATGCCCGGCAGGATGGAGTCGACCGCCGGCATGTAGAACGCCCGGGCAATGCCGTTCAGGAACAGCAGGCTGAAAACGACAAACCGGTCGAATTCGCCGCTGCCGAGGCTGATGGCCAGTCCGACCAGGACGAGGCCCTCGAGCACGGCACAGCCAACCATGACATGCTTGCGTTGCAGGTTGTCGACGACCCAGCCGGACAGGATGAACAGCCCGGCTATCGGCAGGATCTGCATCAGTCCGACCAGCGCCAGGTCGAACGGGTTGCCGGTTGCCGCGTAGATATGCCAGCCGACAGCGACTGACAGCATCGTCGACGCGAGTGTCACGAACACCCGCGAGACAAGATAGAGTGCCAGTGCCGCGTTCAGGACGAGGTGCTTTGCGTCGCTGCCAGCCGCGCAGTGTCGCCGCTGACACCAATGATGGAACAGGCCGCAAGGACGGCCAGCGGCATCGCTCCGGCAACACCCGGCGATTGTCTGCGGGTATGATTGATCCCTGACATGGTGCACTCCTGTTGGTCTGCCGCCAGATTACCAGTTGCGCTGCCAGGTGTTTAGCCCGAGGGAATCCGGATGAAAATTTTCGTTCAGGCAGTCGCGGTAGTTGCCCTGCTTTGCCTCACCGCATGCAGCAGCACTGGCCCGGACACGGCAGCGGGTGATGCGCCGATCGAATTGCGACTGATGAGCTTCAACATCGAATGGGGCGGCACCCATGTCAGCTTCGACAACGTAGTCGCTGCTATTCGTCTTTCGGGTGCCGACATCGTCGGTATCCAGGAAGCCGAAGGCAACCTGGCACGCCTGGCCGGCGAACTGGGCTGGCACTACAACCTGCAGAACTATGTCATCTCGAAGTTCCCGCTGCTGGATCCGCCGGGTGCCGATCGCCGCTTCGTTCTGGTCGAGGTGCGACCCGGCGCAGTTGTCGCACTGGCGAACGTCCATCTCCCTTCGGATCCATACGGACCCGAGCGAGTCCGTGACGATGCGTCCCTCGATGAGGTTCTGGCGCTGGAAACCGGCCTGCGCCTGGCTGCACTGCGCCCCACCCTCGACGCGCTGGCCGCGACGCTGAAAAGCGGAACCCCTGCATTCATCACCGGTGACTTCAATGCGCCGTCGCATACCGACTGGAGCGAGACGACGACGGGTGCCCGGCCACATATGAAATACGCCGTGGACTGGCCGACCAGCCGCGCCGTGGAAAGCGCCGGCTTCCGTGATTCCTGGCGGGAGATGCATCCGGACCCCGCGGCCTCCCCGGGCCTCACCTGGTGGGCGGGCCGCCCGCCACTCGCCGCTTATGCGCCCGGTGCCAACGATCCGCAGGATCGTATCGACTTCATCTGGGTCGCCGGGCCGGCCCGGACAACGGCCAGCACACTGGCCGGCGAACCCGGTGCGAGAGATGTGACAGTCAGCGTTTCACCGTGGCCAAGCGATCACCGGGCGGTGGTCTCAACCTTTGTCACAACCCCGGCTGCCATGCCGCGACTGCTGAGCCCGCAACGACGCATCTACAGCACAGCCGAAGACGCTGTCATCACGTATCGCAATGCCGAGGACTCGCTGATCGACGTCGCCGGTGTTGGCAGCTTCCCGGTTTCCGGCGACGGGAATCTCGTGGTTCCGGCCGGCGACCTCGACACCGGCCGCCATGACATCGCACTTCGCACGCCGGGCAAAACGGATATCCGGAGTGACTTCTGGCGCATCGACCCGGCGTCATCGCCGCTGGTCGAGACATCCCGCCGCAGCTACGACGTCGGCGAAGCCGTTCAGATCAGCTGGAAGAACGGGCCCGGCAATCGCAACGATTACCTCGGCATTTACGAGGCCGGGATCGACGCCGAATACATAGCGGGATATGACGGAGGCCTTGCCTGGATTTACGTGGACGCACTGCCGGAAGGCACGCTGCGGCTCGACCAGGCGTCGTCGATGTCCGCCTGGCCATTGCCGCGCGGCAGCTATGTCGTTCGCCTGCTCAAGGATGACGGTTACGAAGTGTTGGCCGAGTCGCAACCGTTTACCGTCCGCTGATGATCCGGCGTTATCATTGTTCGTGCAGGTAACGTGGAGAGAACCGGCATGCCACTTGAGTATTTCGACCCCGATGTCGACAGTGCGAATGTTGTCAAAGCGCTTAAGCGTGACGGCGCTGCGATCATCAGGCAGCAGGCGTCTACAGAAACCGTCGACACGGTGCTCGGCGAGCTGCGCGAGCAGTTCGATACACAGGGCCGAAACGACGAGAACGATTTCAACGGCTACAAGACGCTGCGGGCAGGTGGCATTCTTGCCTGGTCTCCGACATCCGCCGAGCTGGTTGCACACCCGCGGGTGCTTGAGGTTTGCGATGCGATACTGCTGGAGCACTGCCTGAATTACCGGATCGGCAGCCTGACAGCGATTGAAATTCTGCCGGGCGAGAAAGCCCAGAACCTGCATACCGATGACGGCATCTACCCGCTGCGTATACCGGGCATGCAGTTACAGGTCAGCGCGATGTGGGCGCTGCAGGACTTCACCGAGGAGAACGGTGCCACTCGCGTCGTGCCGGGCAGTCACCTGGAAAGCAATGTGCACCGCTACCAGTCCGGCGAGATGGAGAAAAGCGACGCCGTCGTCCAGGCCGTCATGCCAAAAGGTTCGGTGCTCTTCTATATGGGAACCACCTGGCACGGCGGCGGCGCGAATCAATCGGATGCGCCCCGCGCGGGGTTGATCAATACCTACGCGCTGGGCTGGCTCCGCCAGGAAGAAAACCAGTACCTGAACGTGCCGCGCGAAATCGCTGCTGGCTACCCGAAAAAAATACGCCAGCTAATGGGCTACAGCATGCACCGCACGCTGGGCGCCTACCAGCACGAAGACGGCACCTGGACGAAGGAATAGCTCCTCTAGTTGGCAGCGGCCGGCGCCAGGGAAATCTCGCCCGCATCCTTGACGCGGATGCTGGGACTCAGTGGGCCGGGATCCAGTTTGGCCTCGAATTCGTAATCGATCGTGTTGCTGGCATTCGACATCATGTCGCGCAGCAGGCCGATACCGGCAAACAGGTTGGCTGAAGCCGTCAACGTCAAGTCGGCCTCGCCGTAACCTTCGACAACCGGCAGGTCATTGCCGACACCCTTGACGACATCGTGCCCGGCGAGGCTGACGGTGTAGGACACACCCGACAGCTTCAGTGACTCGTTGTTGGGATTCAACACGTGCAGCACGATCTCGAAATCCGGCAGCGCTCCCTGCGACGGCAACGCCCGTACTGACTTCACGGTCACTGTCGGCGTCTCGAATCCCGGACGCATTCCCACACAACCAGACAGCACTGTGAGTGCTACCAGCACGATGGCAGACCTTGACGGCATAACAGACCCTCTTTAGTTGTTGTTTTCTTTATATTACGCGAAGGCTAGGGAGCAAGCGCGTCCTGCAGCGACCGGAACTGCTTGTCGACGATCGGCCCGTACAGCGGGTCCGGGCGCCGAACGACAGTCGCCGATTCGATCTGCCCATGTCCGTCGGCGACCAGCTTGTCCAGGCGCCGGAACAGGTCGGACTCCTCCCAGTGCATATGCTCCCGCAACGCTTTCACGTAGCGCAGCGCATCCGCAACGATTTCCTTGCGGCGTACGGCGTTGCCGGACGCCACCATTTCCAGCTTCTCGCGTAATTCCAGGCCCTGGTCACCGATCTTCAGGTGATCTTCGGTGACGCGCGCCATTCCCTGTGACAGATCCGGCCGAGCTGCGCGCAACTCCGCATACAGCATATCCTCGTTCGGGTGGTGCACGGCATCCGGGTAGACCGTCATGTAACGCATGATGTCCACCATCAGCCCTAGCTGTCCGTCCCGCTCATCGAAGATTTCCTGCACCTGCTCCTCGAGCAGCGTAAGCAACTGCGCCATGTTGCGATGGTCCTGCCGAAGCCCGGTGAGAATTGGAGCGATTTCGTCCGCCATGGAACAAACCTCTGCGATTTAAAGAGTCTGTTCCCCCAATCTAGTTCGCGCTGCCGGGCCAGGCTATCCGGAATTGTTCGTACTCGGCGTGACGGCCCGTAGCCGGTCTGTTCGCAGATCAGGCGCTCTTCGTAAGACTGCCCATCAGTCCTTCGAGCATGCTGTCGAGACCGCCGGTGTCCGGCAGTGCACCGTCCGGGCTCAGCTTGTCGACGATTTGCGGCAACAGTCCGGACAGCAGGGCACCGGCTTCGCTGCCACTGATACCAGCCTCATCGGCGAACTTCGACAGCTTGTCGGGCCCCAGTGCCGAAGCCAGTTTGTCCGGTGCAACGGCGAGATTGTCGCCACTGCCCAGCCAGGACGATACAGCATCGGCCAGTCCGCCCGACTGCAGCGAGCCAACGATGTCGGCAAGCCCGCCGCCAGAGCCGTTGCCCGAGCTGAGCAGTTTCATCGCTGACTTGGCGATTTCCGGGTTGTCCATCGCGAACTTCGCAACATCGCCCATCATGTCCGGGTTCTTCAAAAGTGCATCAAGCATTCCCATTCGGTGTTCTCCTCTCGTTCTTATTGTTCTCACGGGTCCGTGAAATTGGCTGATCATTCACACTAGATCATCGCGGAGTGTACCGCCACCACAAGGCTGCAATAAACGCGATATTGGTACGAGTGGTTCACGCTTGTGCCGAGCACCACGGCGTCCCCTGCGTTCCCGAGTCGCTTGACAACATCATGACCCATATGTACCATGTCTCTCCGTGGTACATATGGAACTTAACAACAGACGGACAATTCCATGCAAATCGTCATTGATATAGAAAACCCGAATCCACCGTTCGCGCAGCTGATCGAGCAGATCAAACAGGCTGTCAGCAGCGGCCAGCTCGCGCCCGGCGCCCCGCTGCCGTCCATACGCCAGCTCGCCAGCGACCTGGACCTGAACAACAAGACCGTGGCGAAAGCCTACCGCCTGCTCGAGCGCGACTCGGTCATCCAGTCACGCGGCTATCGCGGCACTTTTGTGCACCCGGACGGCCAATCGAACAGCAGCGTCGACCTGAACTCGTGGGTCGTCGAACAACTGCAGGAAACCATAGCGGCGTTTCGCAAGGCGGGGGTGACCGACCCCGAAATCAACAATGCCTTTCGCAACGTCATGAATGAATCAATCATTACAGGAGGCTGACTCATGGCCTGGTCAAACAATCTTTTCTACATCGTCTTCGCAGGACAGATATTGCTGTTGTCCTGGTACCTGCCAACGAAACTGCTTGCGCGGATGCAGCACGTGCTGGAAACCTATCCGCCTGCGAAGTATCCGAAGCTGTACCCGAAACCGATCGAGCACTACAGGATGGGTCACTTGCTGTACAAGTACGCGAACCGCTGCATTCTGTTGCTGGGTTTCGCGATACTGCTCGCGCTCATGTTCTGGGTAGACCACGCCACCTTCGCCGACGACGGCTTTATTTCCGAGGCCTGGCCGGCAGTCTTCGGTATGTTGCAGTTCCTGCCGCTGATCGGCGTGGAATTGTCCGAGTTCAGCAACCTCAAGCAAATGCGGCAGGCCAATTCGGCCGCGCGGCGGGTTGCCAGCCTGGAGCGGCGCAGTTTCATCGACATGGTCTCCCCGGCCTTACTCGGAATGACCGTGCTGCTGTTTGTCGGCGCGATCGTTTTCGACCTCTACGTGCACGACTTTGCCGTGTCCTGGGGACACGACACCGTGCACAGGGCTATCGTCATGAGTATTACCAACGGGCTGCTCGCCACTGTCGGTCTCCTGAGTTTCTTCGGCCGCAAGCGGGACCCGCACCAGTCGGCGGAAGACAGGACTCACAGTGTTGCCGTCAACCTGAAGGCACTGCTGTTTATCAGCATGGCATTGAGCGTATTCAACCTGATGAGCGCCGCCGAGAACCTGGTGCATATGCAATCATTCGAAGCAGTGCTGGTCAGCATCTACTTCCAGGTCATTGCGCTGCTGTCAGTAGGCTACACGCTGAAAAACATAAAGACCGAAGACCTCAACTTTGACGTCTACAGGAAAGATGCAGCGGCAATATAAGCCCCCTGGTGCTGGTCGTGGCTATTCGAGCACGACCAGCAGGTCTTTCGCGTCGAATTGCTCGCCGATTCTCGCCAGCACCCGCTTGACCGTTGCGTCCTTTTCGGCGGTGATCGAGGTTTCCATTTTCATGGCTTCCATCGTCAACAGCGTGTCGCCGCGCTCAACTGCCTGGCCGACTTCGACGGCAATCGTCGAGACGACGCCGGGCATCGGCGCACCGACATGGTTCGGGTTGGCACTGTCCGCCTGCTCGTTTTCACGGTGCGCCGACTCCGAGCTGCGATCCTGGATCAGCACCGAGCTGGGCTGGCCATTGATCTCGAAGAAAACCCGCCGATAGCCACGGTTGTCCGTTTCACCGGTCGTCAGGTGACGCAGCACGATCTCGCGCCCGTCATCCATCGTCGCCACGACCTCCTCTTCGGCCTGCATGCCATAGAAATACACATGCGTCGGCAGCACGCCGACATCGCCGTAACGTTCACGGTGCCGGCGGAACTCGGTAAAGACTTTCGGGTACATCAGGTACGACGCCAGGTCGTAGTCGCTGATCGGGTGCTCATGGCCTTCATCGAGCTTGCGGCGCTCTGCCTCGAGATCCGCGGCATCGAGCAACGACCCCGGGCGAACCGTAATCGGCTTGCGATTCCGCAACACTTTTTTCTGCAACGCCTGTGGAAAACCGCCGGGCGGCTGTCCCAGCTCACCGGCGAACAGCGACACGACGGACTCCGGGAAAGTGATATCGGTGTCCGGGTCGAGCACGTCTTCGATAGTCGTATCCGATGTCACCATCATCAGCGCCATGTCGCCGACCACTTTCGATGACGGCGTCACCTTGACGATATCGCCAAACGCCATGTTGACATCGGCATAGGCGCGCGCGACCTCGTGCCAGCGATCGGCAAGACCGAGCGATGCCGCCTGTTCCTTCAGGTTCGTAAACTGCCCGCCCGGCATCTCGTGCAGGTAAACCTCCGACGCGCCCGCACGGATGTCCGGCTCAAACGCGGCGTACTGTTCACGCACCTGCTCCCAGTAGTCACTGATCAGGCGCACACTAGCCAGATCGACATTCGCGTCACGCTCACCGTTCGCCAGCGCCGCGACAATCGAACCGAGGCATGGCTGGGAGGTCAGCCCGCTCATCGAGTCCATAGCGGCATCGAATGCATCGACACCTTCGTCAACCGCGGCCAGCACCGTAGCCGCCGCGGCACCGCTGGTGTCGTGCGTGTGCAGGTGAATGGGCAGGCCAACTTCCTGCCGCAATGCGCGTATCAGTGTGCGCGCAGCGGCCGGCTTCAACAGCCCCGCCATATCCTTGATGCCGAGTATATGTGCGCCGGCCGCTTCCAGTTCCCTGGCCAGCTCGACGTAGTAACGCAGGTCGTACTTCGAACGCTGCGGGTCGAGGATATCGCCCGTGTAGCAAATTGCCGCTTCGGCAATCTTGCCGGTAGCACAGACGGCGTCGATGGCCACGCGCATGTTCTCGACCCAGTTGAGACAGTCGAAGATACGAAAAACGTCGACGCCGGCGTCTGCCGATTGCTGCACGAAAAAACGCACGACGTTGTCCGGGTAGTTGGTATAGCCGACACCGTTCGAGGCCCGCAGCAGCATCTGCTGCATAAGGTTCGGCATCGCTGCCGACAGGTCGGACAGCCGCTGCCACGGATCTTCGTTCAAAAAGCGCATCGATACGTCGAACGTGGCGCCACCCCAGGATTCCACGGAAAACAGCTGTGGCAACAGCTGCGCGTAGTGCGGCGCGATGCGCAGCATGTCGATCGACCGCATGCGTGTCGCCATCAGCGACTGGTGTGCATCGCGAAAGGTCGTGTCCGTTACCAGCGGCGCCTTGCTGTTGCGCAGGAACTCCGCCACCGCTTCCGGACCGTCCGCATCGAGAATCTGCCGCACACCGTTCACCGGTGCTTGCAAATCCAGGGCCGGCACAGCGGGTTGTTTCAGTGCCTTCGGCCGGTTGCGCCCGGCGACCTGCGCATTGCCGTTGACGATGACATCGCCGATGAATTCCAGCAATTGCGCGCCATGACTGCTGTCCGGTGGCAATTCGAGCAACTCGGGTGATTCATCGATGAAGCGCGTGTTGTAGTCGCCTTTCGGGAAACGGGCATCCGAGACCAGCGCGCTCAGAAAAGAGAGATTCGTTTCGACGCCGCGCACGCGGAATTCGCTGAGACCGCGCAACATGCGATCGGTCGCTTCCGCTTCCGACACGCCGGAAGTCGTGATCTTTACGAGCAGGCTATCGTAGTGACGGCCGATGACTGCACCGGAATAAGCCGTGCCCGCGTCCAGCCGAATGCCCGGGCCGGCCGGGCTGCGGTAGGCAACGATGTGGCCGTAGTCCGGGATGAAACTGTTGCGCGGGTCTTCGGTCGTCACGCGGCACTGGATTGCGGCACCGCGCATGCTGATTTCTTCCTGCGCCGGAATGCCCGACGATGCGATGTCGCCGATCTTGCCGCCGGCCGCGATACGAATCTGCGACTTGACGAGATCGAGCCCGGTGATCTGTTCGGTGACCGTGTGCTCGACCTGGATACGCGGATTGACCTCGATGAAATAGAACTTGCCGGTGTCCGCATCCTGCAGGAACTCGACGGTACCTGCATTGCAGTACTGTACCGACTGCGCCAGCCGCACTGCTGCACTGCACAGCTCTTCTCGCTGCGCTTGTGACAGGTACGGCGCCGGCGCGCGCTCCACGATCTTCTGGTGGCGACGCTGCACGGTGCAGTCGCGTTCAAACAGGTGTACGACCTGGCCATGCGTATCGCCGATGATCTGCACCTCGACATGCCGGGCATTGCGCACGAGCTTTTCGAGATAGACCTCGTCGTTGCCGAATGCTGCCTGGGCTTCGCGCCGCGCCGCGGCAACCTGGTCGAGCAAATTGGACTCGTCCTCGATAACGCGCATACCGCGGCCGCCGCCGCCCCAGCTCGCCTTGAGCATGACCGGAAAACCGATTTCCTTCGCCAGCTCGAGGACCTGGCTGTCGTCGTCCGGCAACGGTTTTGTTGCCGGCATGACGGGCACGTCGGCCCGGGTCGCGATCTCCCGTGCCTGCACCTTGTTGCCGAGTCGCCGCATGATCTCCGGCGTCGGGCCGATGAACGTGATACCCGATTCCTCACAAAGAGCCGCGAATTCCGGGTTTTCCGACAGGAACCCGTAACCCGGATGGATGGCATCCGCGCCGGACTTCCTCGCAATCCGGATGATGTCGTGCATATCGAGGTATGCCTCGATCGGCCCCTTGCCCTCGCCGACCTGGTAGGACTCGTTGGTGCTGAAGCGATGCAGGGTCAGGCGATCCTCGGCCGAGTAAATGCCGACAGATGGTATGCGCAGCTCGCGCGCCGCGCGAAACACGCGGATCGCAATCTCGCTGCGATTGGCGATGAGAATTTTATTGAACATCGATTTTTACGCGAGAAATTGCAGCTCTTGCTAATACGGCAGGCTTTGCTGCGGGAGCTGCTCAGAGCCTAAGACTGCCATACTCGGTACCAATGACAACAGTTACGTTTGAGATGATCTGCGCGGGGCGCCGAAGTGTCACAGCGTAGAAATTGCGTCCCTTGCACCGTCTTAGTGCACCATGTGCAGTTCAGGCCAACCAGACGGCCGCCTGGCAAGCTCTCCGGTCTTTTCCCGGGCGACCGGTCGCCCGATCGCTGCCATCGCATCCGACAATTGCTGCAGCTTTGCTGCCATCGTACTGATTGTCGCCGGCGGCAGGATGGCGGCAAGCGCACCGCGGGCAGCAACGGGATTGTGCTGTTGCAAGCTGCGCAGTGCCGTTACAAGGACCTGCTCATGCAGGGAAAGACACGGGCAACCCAGCTCGTGCAAGGCTACGGTTTCGTGCGAAGACGCGACGATCACGTCCCAGGCCTTGCATACGGCCTCGATCAGTTGATCGCCACCACAGCCCGCAATTTCCTCGTGGATCTGCTGACGTGTCGGAAAACCGTGCGCGATACTGGACAAATAGCTGCGAGATATCCAGATGAGGAGTTCGGTAGGACAATCTGTATTCGCTTTGCAATATCGCATGGTCGACTCCGGTGGTTTTGAAAGGACTATTGTCTGCCTGGTGTAGAAACGCAAATGATTCTCATTTGCATGTTACACAGCCCGGCCCGGGATGCAACCGCCAGGTACGCAAACATTGCAATTCGACCGGTTCCGGCGCGGCCTCGCCAAAACCAGGCAGCGGGGCACGATAGACTGGGTGTCATTGCATGCAAAAACCGGGGAGGCTGAACAATGGGAGTGGAACTGATCGCGCTGGCGGCACTGTGGCTGGCGGAACCGGAAACCCGGGACAGTGGTTCCGCACCCGACTGCGAACCTGCCGTATTCGAGGCCTGGAGCACGGTGTTCGACGGCGCCGGCGGGTCGCATTCAAACCACGACCGATCGGCGCTGTACTGCTTTGCCGATGGTCGCGCCGACATTGCCGAGTACCGCAGCCTCGATGCCGATGGACGCGCCGTGTTTCACGGGGCGAGCATTACGATCTGGAACGAGACGCGCAGCGAAGGCCGCACGCTGTGGGCCATGGTCGGTGTCGATGGCTGGACGGACATCGAGGTTCGCTGGGAGGACCAGGCGCTGGTTTCTACAGGCAGGGGCCACGACCCCGAAGGCGTGTTTCTCGAGCGCTGGACGACCCGGTTCTCAGCCAGCGGCGACCAGGACTTCAGGATGGATCGCAGCTTCGATAATGGCAGCACCTGGGTCGCACCGAAGAACACGATCCGGTACCTGAAGTCGACGGCCCGGCCCGAACCGTTCCCGACCGCATGGGCTGAACAGTTCGCTGCCTTTGCGCCCGACCTTGCAGGCGACGACGGAATGATATTCCTGGACGGCACGGCCTGGGGCAGGTTCAGCTACGACAATGCAGGCGTACCGACCGGCTTCGTATTTGCTTCCGCTGCTCCAAAAGAAGGCCAGTGGGTCTGGCGAACGCTGACCTGGACGTATGCGGACGGCGTGACGAATGTCGCCGATACGCCGATTGAGTGAAGCAGCCAGGCCGCGAGCCAATCAGCAAGTGAAAGGCGTATGATTGGCGACTCAATCGAGGAGGAAGAATGTCATTAGCTGAAGAAAGCCGCAGCATCGAAGAACCGGAAGCCGATACAGTCGGCGGTCGCATCGTCCACGCTCGCGAGGCTGCCGGCCTGTCCACGGCCCAGTTGGCGCGTCGTGCCGGTATCATGACCTCAACGTTGCAGGCGTGGGAACTCGGTCGCTGCCTGCCGAGGGCCAATCAGTTCGTCAAGCTCGCCGGGATACTTAACGTCAGCCCCACCTGGCTGTGGGTCGAGCGCGGGTCGAGCCCGAGCGACGAGATGAACAGCACTGAACTGGAAAATCTGCAGGAAAGCCTGAGCCTGCTGCGCGGCAACCTGCTGAGCGTCATAGACGGCCTCGAGCGCCTGGAACGGCGTCTCGAAAAATACGAGAGCTTTCGCGCCTGATCGCAAGTTATGTACGAGCAACTCGCTGTCCTGGCAGTTTTCGTATTTCTCTACAGCATCGTTTCCGGGCGGCTCGAGCGCAGCGTCATCTCCGGACCGATGATTTTCGTCGCCGCCGGCTTTGCCATGGGGCCGGCCGGGCTCGACTGGTTTCCCGGTGACGAAACCCAGTCGGCGTTGCGGCTGCTGGCGGACCTGACGCTTGCCCTGTTCCTGTTCATCGATTCCGCCAATGCCAACCTGCGCACGCTGGAGCATCACTATGCGATTCCGGCGCGCATGCTGTTAATCGGCCTGCCAGGTGCGATATTGCTCGGTTGCCTGCTGGCGCTGGCCATGTTCGATGTCCTCAGTATCTTCGAGGCCGCAGTGCTTGGCACGATGCTGGCTGCGACTGACGCCGCACTTGGCAAGGCGGTCATCACCAACACCAGGGTGCCGTCACGACTGCGAGAGGGCCTGAACGTCGAAAGCGGCCTGAATGACGGCCTGGCCGTGCCGTTCCTGCTCGCTTTCATCGCGCTCGAAGTTGGCAGCGAAGAAGGTATCGGCAGCGGACTCGTGCTGCGACTGCTGGCCGAGGAACTTGGCATTGGACTCGCGATCGGCGTCGGTATCGCCGCGTTGGGTGCCTGGCTCTTGAAAAATTGCTGGCGTCGCGGCTGGGTGAGCAATACCTGGGTCCAGATCACGACCGTCGCGCTGGCCATCGGCTGCTTTTCACTGGCCGACAGCTTGCATGGCAGCGGCTATATCGCCGCTTTCACCGGTGGGATGACATTTGGTTTCCTGACCCGCAAGCATACGCACGAGCTGGTGCATTCCGCCGAAGGCATCGGCGAGACGCTGGCGCTGTTAACCTGGATGTTGTTTGGCATCGCTGTCGTCGGCCAGGTTCTCAACCAGATGACCTGGCAGGTTCTGTTGTACGCCTTGCTCAGCCTGACTGTCGTACGCATGCTGCCTGTCTACCTGTCCCTGGCTGGCAGCGGCGAGTCGCAGGCCAACAGGCTTTTTCTTGCCTGGTTCGGTCCGCGTGGCCTGGCCAGCATCGTCTTCGCGATCATCGTGCTCAACGAAGGGTTGCCGGGCGCCGATCTCATGGTGCTCGTGGTGGCCTGTACTGTATTTATCAGCCTCGTGTTGCATGGCATTACCGCGAACCCGTTGGCAAAGCGTATCGCCGGGTCCGGGTCCCCCGGTCAGAAGCAGGCGCCGGGCAAACCTACTCGAGACGCATCCGGGCAATGATCCGGTCGAGCTCCCCGGAAGCACGCAACTTCTCGATTTCCTCGCGCAGCCTCGTTGCGTCGGCATCGTCTTCGGCACCAACGACGAAACGTATCGGTTCATCCCTGAACGTCGCGCCGTCCGCGATATCGAGCTTGTTGACCCGGATGACACCTTTCAGCGTGTCCACGTATTCCTGGCCGCGTTCTGAGTAGCGCACCAGGCCGTCTGCCAGCGCCAGGGACGTCAGCGGCTTGCCTTCGGCCCGCAGCCTGGCGCGAATCTTCCGGAAATCCTCGTACGCCGGGTGCGACATCAGGTTGATGAAGTAGCCGCGCACGCTGTCGAACGGCCAGTCGAATGCGGCGATGCGATGATCGCCAAGATTCTTGCGTTGTTGCTCCGGCACGAGACCACTGCCGCCATAGGTCCACTGGCCGAACAATGCATTACCCTCGACGGCGAAACGTGAAGTGCCGTAGCCGCTCTCGTAGGCCGCCTGGCCGAGAGCCAGGCCATTCGGAATGATGTCCAGCTTGTACAGGAGTTCGTCGATAACCGCACTGAGGTTGTCACTGTCCGCGGCCAGTTGCGCCGCACTTTCGTCGTCGAGAACTCGCAACAGCACGGCTCCCGCGCGTATCCGCTGCACCTCGTCAACATCAACAGGCTGACCGCTTGCCAGCGATGCCTGCGCCTCAAGCAAGCGCTCGCGACGCTCCATCACCATGCCGTTCGCGTGCACGATCAACGGCAACATCAGGCGGTAGAAAATCTCTTTCTTGTCATGTACCGACATTTTCTGCGCACCGACGCGCCAGCTCTCGCTGATGCCGGTGATCATGGCATGCGGAACCTCGAGGTGCTGGCCGCGTTTTTCCTCACCCCACCAGTTTTCGGACTCGAGCCAGTCGACCACCTGGTCATGATTCGACAGCACGATAACTTCCTGCGCGAATACCGACGTGCAGGTATACATGGTGGCCAGCAGGACTACAGCGGAAATTTGAAGCGTGCGGTTTTTCATCGTGCCTCAGTATACTCAATCCCTGCGCAGACGAAGTCCCGGACAGTGATGCTATAGTTACGGCTCAACCGTTTGACCCGAACCCTGCCGGAACAACCTTGGACCAGATCAAGACGCAAGTTGTCGAATACGCGAATATTGCCATCAGCTACATTCGCCAGCCGGAGGTTCTTTTCGAACTGGGCCTCGTCATCCTGTTGTTCCTGCCGGCCTGGCTGTTATCCAATCGCGTCGAACCGGTGCTCGAACAACGGCTGCGTGGCATTTCCGGCATGCCGGGACTGCTGCGTGTACTCGCGGCCTTCCTGCGCCGTCTCGAATGGCTGTTCTATGTCATCCTGCTTGGCATCGCCTACCTGGCCACAACAGCCTACGGTTGGCCGACTGAAAACCACCTTCTCTACGTCGTGATGCTGCTGGCCGGTGCCTGGCTGTTGATCCGGGTCGCCTCGAAAGCCATTCGCAGCAAGATCCTGAGCAAGCTGTTCACGATTGTCGTCTGGACGCTGGTCGCGATTTCAGTTCTGGGTATCGCGGATGAAGTCGCGACAACCCTCGACGACATCGGCTTTACGTTCGGCAATGTGCGATTCTCGGTCCTGCGCATACTGCAGGGCGTCGTTTTCGTCAGTGCCCTGCTCTGGGCGGCTTTCGCAACCGGCAATTTCCTCGATCGCCGCATCCAGAAAGTCGAGGAGTTGACGCCGTCGCTGCGCGTGCTGCTCGGCAAGGTGCTGCGCATCACGCTGGTGTTCCTGGCCGCGATGATCGCGATGCAAAGCCTGAACATCAACCTGACCGCACTGACGGTGCTGTCCGGTGCTGTCGGCGTCGGCATCGGCTTTGGCCTGCAGAAAGTTGTCTCCAACTTTATCTCCGGCATCATCATCCTGCTCGACCAGTCGATCAAACCGGGCGACACGATTACGTTGGGCGAGACTTTTGGCTGGATACGCGAACTGCGCGCGCGTTTTGTTTCTGTCGTGACCCGCGACGGGCGCGAATACCTGATCCCGAACGAAGACTTCATCACGACACAGGTTGTCAACTGGTCGTTCTCGGACCGCTTTGTGCGGCTCGACGTACCGTTTGGTGTTTCCTATGACTCGGACCCACACGAAGTCAGTCGCATCGCCATTGAAGCCGCCGCCGGCGTCGACCGGGTTGCGGCGTCCCGGCGCCAGCCCGTTTGCTGGATGACCGAATTCGGCGATTCGTCGATCAACTTCGTGCTGCGTTTCTGGATAGACGACCCGCAGGACGGATTAACGAACATCCGGGGCAAGGTGCTGCTGGCGCTCTGGGATACGTTCAAGGAAAACGACATCAGTATTCCGTTCCCGCACCGCGAAGTCATCATGCGGACGCCAGTCACGGTTGTGGACTGACTCCACCCGCGTCGAACCCGGGCTCACCTAGCGCTGCGCGCGCGTGCTTTCCGCAAACACCACAATGCCGGTGATACGCTCTTCGCCCCGCTCCGCAGTAAATGTCGCCTCGTCGCCCGGCTTCGATTCGCGCAATACGTACATCAGGTCATAGATATCGCGAATTTCCCGGCCGGCGAGTTCGACGATTCGATCGCCACGCTCGAGGCCAGCAGCTTCGGCCGGTCCCCCAGCCCGTACGCCTGCCAGCAACATGCCGGGCTTGTCGTCAGGCGCGCCCGTGTAGTCCGGAATTGTGCCAAGTGATGCGCCGTAGCTTCGTACGTCACCAATCGGTGCAGGCGCTTCTGACTTCTTGTAGGTGAGCCCCTCTGATGAAGTCAGGTCGAACGCGATGTTGGCAACAAGACCAGCGATCTGTGCGGCGCCTGCCGCATTGACCAGGTCCGCATCGTCGCTGGGCTTATGGTAGTCGTCGTGAGCGCCGGTAAAAAAGTGCAATACCGGCACGCCAGCCGCATAAAACGGTGTCTGGTCGGACGGCCCGTAGCCATCTCCACCCAATGTGCAATTGATTCGCTGCTCTTTGCAAAGCGGCTCGACAATCGCATTCCATTCCTCGGCGGACTCTCCGCCCAGCACCGACACCGTGTTGTTGCGCAGACGGCCCACCATGTCCAGGTTGAGCATCGCCACCATGCCGCTTGGTGCCATGCCGGGCAACGGCCGCCGCGCCAGCTCGCTGGAACCGAGCAGTCCGCGCTCTTCACCCGTGAACGCGACAAAGACAACATCCCGGCTGAGTTCGTCGCGGCGCGCAGCCAGCTGCCGGGCAGCCTCGAGCAGGGCCGCCGTTCCGGACGCGTTGTCGTCGGCGCCATTGTGCGGTTCGTTCGCATCCGGAGCCAGGGAGCTGTTGCCGCCGAAGCCCAGGTGATCGTAGTGTGCCCCGATCATGACGGCGCCGGCCAGTCGCTTCTCCGGACTGAGCCGTGCGACGATGTTGTCGACCGGCTCGGTCGTCTCGACCAGCTCAACGCTGATCTCGACGCGCCTGGTACCCGCGAGCAGGCGTTCGGCAACGTCGCGTTCTACGACAACGACGGGAATACCGGCGCTGGCTTGCGTGTCGACGCGCAGTTCCGGTAACGGCGCCTCATCTTCACCGCCCACTGTCGGGAGGTCTGCTACCAGCAAAGCGACTGCACCATTCTCGCGTGCCTTGTAGGCTTTGTAGCGAATGTCACCAAAACGGCGTTGCAGGTCATCATCCGCAAAGTCGCCGTCCGTCGGCGTAAAGCGGCGCACGAGCACGACCTTGCCTTCGACGTCGACACCCTCGTAGTCGTCGATGCCATGATCTGCTGACTCGATCCCCCACCCGGCGAAAACGACGGGTGCACTGACTGCCGTCCGCGCGGAAAAGCCCGGAATCATGTAGGCATCGGCCGGGACAGCGTTGCCGTCAATCGCAAGCCGCGTTCCGGCGCCACGCTGTACCTCGACCACGGCGTCGAACCGCTGCCGGTAGCTGCCGTTCTCACCGGCCGGCGCCAGGCCGATTGCCTTGAATTGGGCTTCCAGCCAGTCCGCCGCGTCAGCCAGTCCTTGCGTGCCAACACCGCGGCCTTCCCGCGCGTCATCCGCGAGCCATGCGACATCTGCCGCAACCCGATCAGCCGCTGAGTCCGTTGCCGGGGGTGGCGTATCGACCCAGCGCGCTACATAAACATCGGTATCACCGTCGTTTGCCTGGTTCCGGTTCGAACCGAACGCCAGCCATGCACCGTCCGGCGAGAACA
>JAUIDP010000015.1 GCA_030429005.1 Gammaproteobacteria bacterium
AATCCGTGACAGTTACTACTTACACCTTTTTTGCGAAAAAAAGGTGTAAGTAGTAACTGTCACGGATTTTCTCCCCCGGTTACAGGGTTAGACCATATCCTTCAGGCCCTTGAGTGCCAGGATCTTGACAGCTTTCGAAGCCGGCTTGGCTTTGAACATCATTTCTTCGCCGGTGAAAGGATTGACGCCCTTGCGTGCTTTGCGTGCCGGTTTCTTGACGACCCGCATCTTCAGGAGGCCCGGAATTGAAAACATACCCGGGGCGCCACGACCGCCGAGGTTTTTCTTGATCTGACCGTTCAGGGATTCGAATACAGCGGCGACGTCTTTGCGCGTCAAACCGGTGTCTGCAACGATCTTTGCATAGATTTCTGACTTGGTCGGTGGCTTCTTGGTGTTTGCTGCCATGAAAAACTAACTCCGTAAAATAAAGAAAGCGGGCCTGTCGCCCGCAAGAAACGGGCTATGCCCGCGTAAAAGCAGCGCGACAATAGCAGTTCTTGGCAGTGATGCCTAGTCGGTGTAAAACTCGCGCTTGAAGCGCACCTCGGCGGCCTGAGTCTTGCCTGCAGGTGTGACGCTGATGTCGAAAACCAGCGTCTCGCGGTTTTCGATACCCACTTCCCCGATGTAATAGATCGCCTCGCCCTCATTGATCTGCCGCATCGTCACGTTCTTCAGTTGGCCGGTCAGGTTTACAGTCTTGACAGTTACGGTGGCTTCGACGGGAACGCCGTCCGCCTCACGCAGTACGGACACATTCAGCATCGCGCGATTCTTGCTGCGCACAATGTTATATGCGCGTGCCACATCGGTAGGCAGCTGGTCGGTGGACTGCGCACTGAAATGCACGATGTGATCGCCGATATCCGCGTTGCTGGCACCCGCGGGTTGTGCTTCAGGGACTGTTGCGTTTTCGCCGGGGCCGCCGCAGGCGGTCAGCAGCGAGATCAAGGAAAGAGCGATGAATCTTCTTATATTTGTCACGATATCTTCCTCCCAATGCACCCACTATAAACCATTTGGCGCCCCAATCGCGAAGCGTATGGGGCGATTACAGGAACAATGCTCGCGAATCTTCCACCAGTATAGACAGTGCGCCAAGCAAAATAATTGCAATGACCGGTGAGATATCAAATCCGCCGATGTTCGGCACGATGCGGCGGAATGGCCGCAATACCGGGTCGGTAAGACTGGCGATCAACGCTGTCGCCGGGTTGTACGTTCCCGGTGCGACCCAGCTCAGAACGATTCGAATAATGATGGCAAACGTAAACAGCAACAGCGACAGTTTCACGAGTTCGAATACCGAACTGACCAGGATGAAACGAATGCTGAGCGGCGCGCCGACAAGGACGAGGACGACGGTGACCGCGATCGCCTGCACGGCCAGGGCAAGCAACACCGTTGCCGTGTCGATACGTCCGATTGCCGGAATGATGCGCCGCAGCGGGTTGATCAGTGGAGAGGTGAGTTGCAGGATTCCCTGCGCCATCGGATTGCGAAAATCCGCACCGACCCAGGGCAACCAGAAGCGCAGCAATAACAGCAGTGTTACCAGGCTCGCTATCGTATCGATAATGTAAATCAGTGCGCGCACTACTTGCCTGCCTCGTCAGCCAGTTCATCGGCCCTGTTGCGTGCTGCGATCAGGGCGGCGCTAAAGATAGCACGAACGTCCTGTTCTTCGAGGCGGTCGAGTGCAGCGGCCGTGGTACCGCCGGGTGAGCGCACACGGCCAATCAGGTCATCCATGCTGTCCGAAGTTTGTGCTGCCAGCGCGGCGGCACCGACAGCTGTTTCAACGGCCAGTTCGCGCGCGGCTGCGGCGTCGAGGCCCATGCCGGTTGCCGTCTTGATCAGCATGTCGATCAGCAGGAAAAAATAGGCAGGGCCGCTGCCGGAAATGGCAGTAACCAGGTCGATATCCGATTCGCTGTCCACCCAGACGTTTTTGCCGACCGCGGCCATGATTGCGCCGGCCAGGTCCCGGTCCGCCGCACTGGTCCGCGAGTTGGCGAACAGGCCGGATACACCGAGGCGCAATAACGCAGGCTGGTTCGGCATAACTCGAACGACAGCGACGTCGCCGCCGAGCCATTTGCCGATGTCCGCTGCACGGACGCCGGCGGCAATCGATACGATCAATGGTTTGCGCTGCTGCACGACATCCTTCAGCTCGCGACAGACATCGGCAATGACCTGCGGCTTGGTTGCGAGCACGAGACAATCCGCCTGCTCTGCAACAGATTCGTTGTCCTCGCTGATCGTGACATCGCCGAGCGTGTCGGCCAGCTGCTCGCGCTGTTTTCTGAAAGGTTCGGCAATGACCAGCCGGGTTGCCGGCACGCCGCTGGCGAGCAGGCCGCCCGCGATCGCCAGCGTCATGTTGCCGCCGCCAATAAAGCCTATCTGTTTGTCTTGCACTTGTTCCGTCCGTGTCAGGTGGGCCGGCTACCGAATACAGCAGTGCCGATGCGCACGATTGTACTGCCTTCGAAAATCGCTGCGCGAAAATCTCCGCTCATTCCCATCGACAGCGTGTCCAGTTCGAGGCCATCCTGTCGCAGTGCTGCCAGCAGCTGGCGCATCCGTGCAAACGGTTCGCGCTGTGCATCGAAGTCATCGCGATTGCGCGGCAGGCACATCAGTCCACGGAGCTGCAGCCGCGGCAATTCTGCGACAGCAGCCGCAAGCCCGGGCAGTTCGTCCGGGCCGATGCCGGACTTGCTGGCTTCATCGTCGATATTGACTTGCAGGCAGACCTGCAGGTCGTCGCGACCGGCCGGACGCTGGTCACTCAGGCGGCGTGCAATCCTGAGCCGGTCAACCGTATGCACCCAGTCGAAATGCTGCGCAACCTGGCGGGTCTTGTTGGCCTGCAGGTGACCGATGTAGTGCCAGACGAGGTCCAGGTGAGCGGTCGCTGCTATCTTTTCGAGGCCTTCCTGGACGAAGTTTTCGCCGAAATCGACCTGCCCGGCGCCGGCGGCCGCGAGAACGGCCGCAAGCGGCTGTTTTTTGCTGACGGCGAGCAATTTCACCGGGTGCTCGCCACGTCCCGCGTCGTTGCTGGCTTGCGCCAGCAAATCTCTGATTACGCGTAAGTTTTCCGTGACTCTTATCACGTTTTGCTCCGGGTGCTTCGTTATACTAGGCTCAATTCAGGGCCGGGTTATGGTAAGTCCGGCACGCCACCTCAGAGGGAGAAGTATGGCCGTCGATGTTGCCCAGTTGTTGTCGTTCACGGTAAAGAACAACGCCTCCGATTTACACCTTTCAGGCGGGGTGCCGCCGATGATTCGTGTCGATGGTGACATCAAGCGGATCAACATGCCTGCGCTGACACACAAGGACGTCAATAGCATGGTGTACGACATCATGAATGACAAGCAGCGCAAAGACTACGAAGAGTTTCTCGAAACCGACTTCTCATTCGAAATTCCGAAACTGGCTCGTTTTCGCGTCAACGCATACAACCAGAATCGTGGTTCGGCAGCTGTCTTTCGAATCATTCCGTCGGACATCCTGAACCTCGATGATCTCGGTGCGCCGGCGATCTTCAAGGATATCTGCATGTATCCGCGTGGTATCTGCCTCGTCACCGGCCCGACCGGTTCGGGCAAGTCCACCACGCTGGCCGCAATGGTGGATTACATCAATGACAACAAGCCGGACCATATCCTGACGATCGAGGACCCCATTGAGTTTGTGCACGAGTCGAAGAAGTCGCTGATCAACCAGCGTGAAGTGCATCGCGACACACTCGGATTTAACGAAGCACTTCGATCGGCATTGCGTGAAGACCCTGACGTGATCCTCGTCGGTGAGCTGCGTGACCTGGAAACCATTCGGCTGGCATTGACCGCCGCTGAAACCGGTCACCTGGTCTTCGGCACATTGCATACGAGTTCGGCGGCGAAGACGATCGACCGTGTTGTCGATGTATTCCCGGCCGCGGAAAAGGAAATGGTCCGGGCGATGCTGTCGGAATCACTGCGTGCCGTCATATCGCAGACATTGCTGAAGAAGATCGGCGGCGGCCGGATCGCGGCGCACGAGATCATGATCGGTACACCGGCTATCCGCAACCTGATTCGCGAAGGCAAGATCGCGCAGATGTATTCCGCGATTCAGACCGGACAGAGCGATGGCATGCACACGCTCGACCAGAACCTGCAAGACCTGATGTCGAAAGGACTGATCAACAAGGAAGAGGCCCGGTTCCGGGCGGTACACAAAGAGAATTTCTAGGGGTGCGGCAAGCACCCTTTCGGGAGACGCAAGAATGGAACGCGAACAAGCGGTACGACTGACACAAAACCTGCTGCGCAAGATGGTCGAGCGGGAAGGATCGGACCTGTTCCTGACCAAGGGCTTTCCGCCCGCGATCAAGGTCGACGGCACGATTCACAAGGCGACCGACACGCCGTTGTCGGCAGACCAGGCAGCGATCATGGTGCGCTCGATCATGAACGACAAGCAGATCAAGGAGTTCGACGCCACCAAGGAGTGCAACTTTGCGATCTCCCCGCAGGGAATCGGGCGATTTCGCGTCAGTGCATTCATCCAGCAGGGTTTTGTCGGTGCCGTCCTGCGTACGATTACAACCGAAATCCCGACGCTGGAAGATCTCGACCTGCCGCCGATCCTGAAAGATGTCGTCATGAACAAGCGCGGGCTTTGCATCATCGTCGGCGGTACCGGCTCCGGTAAGTCGACGACGCTGGCGGCGATGATCGGTCACCGCAACCAGAACTCACGCGGCCATATCGTGTCGATCGAGGACCCGGTGGAATACGTCCACCCGCATGCCGGCTGTGTCATTACGCAGCGCGAAGTCGGGCTCGACACCGAATCCTGGCATGCTGCCCTGAAGAACACGCTGCGGCAGGCGCCGGATGTCATCCTGATCGGTGAGATTCGCGATCGCGAAACGATGGAATACGGCATCCAGTTTGCCGAAACCGGCCACCTTTGCCTGGCCACGTTGCACGCCAACAGCGCCAACCAGGCCCTGGACCGGATTATCAACTTTTTCCCGGAAGAGCGCCGGCAGCAATTGCTGATGGACCTGTCGCTGAACACGAAAGCCTTCATTTCGCAGCGCCTGATTCCGCGCGAAGGCGGCGTAGGCCGGATTGCGGCCATGGAAATCATGCTGAATACGCCGCTGGTCGCCGACCTGATCTTCAAGGGCGAGGTAGGCCAGATCAAGGAGATCATGAGCAAATCGACCCGTCTCGGTATGCAAACCTTCGACCAGGCCCTGTTTTACCTGTACGAGGACGGCATCATCAGCTACGAGGAGGCAATGCGCAACGCCGACTCCAAGAACGAGCTGCGCCTGCGCGTCAAGCTGGAAAGTAAACGGGACTCTTCGATTGCCGACCAGCAAGCCGAAAGTCTCAATATCATGGAAGAAGACACCGCCCAGACCTTCTGAGCGTAACGGAATGTTGCATAGATGAACGTCAAACCCCTGTTCAAGTTGATGGTCGAGAAAAAGGCATCCGACCTTTTCTTTGCGCCGTATGCCCCTGCCAAGATCAAGATCGACGGCAAGATCATGCCGGTCAACAAGCTCGAAATGACGCCGAAGATGGTAAAGCAGGCGGCGTACGAGTTGATGGATGAAGACCAGCTCGACCAGTTTACGCGGGAGCTGGAGATCGATTTCGCCATCTCCGAAACAGGCCTCGGCCGCTTTCGCGTGAACGTGTTTCACCAGCGCGGCAACGTTGCGATGGTATTGCGCTACATTACCTCCGAGATGCCGACGCTCGACGAACTCGGCATGCCCGATCAGCTTAAAGACCTCATCATGTTGCGTCGCGGCCTTTGCCTGATGGTCGGCGCGACAGGTTGCGGCAAGTCCACGACCCTCGCGGCCATGATCAATCACCGCAACGAAAAGACGTCATCGCACATCATTACGATTGAAGACCCGATCGAGTTCCTGCACTCGAACAAGAAGTCCATCGTCAACCAGCGCGAAGTCGGGCTGGACACGAAGAGCTATGGCCGGGCATTGAAGAGCGCCATGCGCGCCGCGCCCGACGTGATCCAGATCGGCGAGATACGGGACCGCGAATCGATGCAGGCTGCAATGGACATGGCCGGTACCGGCCACCTGGTCCTCGGCACGCTGCACTCGAACAACGCCGCCGAAACGCTCGATCGCATCATCAACATGTTTCCGCAGGAACAACACGGCCAGGTCTTCATGGATCTTGGCCACTACCTGCGCGCCATCATCTCGCAGCGCCTGGTACGGTCGCGAGGCGGCAAACTGGTCGCCGCAGTCGAACTGATGATCAACACGCCGCACATCAAGGACCTGATCCTCAAGGGCGACATATCCGCCGTCAAGGAAGCACACAAGGACAGTGGTGAACAGGGCATGCAAAACTTCGACGATGCGCTGCTCGAACTCTACAAAGCCGGCACCATTACCCTCGAAGAGGCGATGTCACACGCCGACTCCCGCTCCAACCTCGAAGCCAAGATCAACTTCGGCGGCTAGCGTTCTAGTCAACGCGCGGGCCGTGCACGGGATCGCGAGCGGCTGCACGTGGGATATTTCTCTCCCGCAGGCCAACTTACCAATGCACCACCGAGGCATCGAACACCGGACCGTCAACGCAGACGCGCTGCATGGCAGGACCGTCGGGGGTGCTTACCTCGACGGTGCAGCCGGCGCAACCACCGACGGCGCAGGCCATGAATTCCTCGAGCGAGACCTCGCAGGGGATGTCGTAGCGTGCCGCAAGTTCGGCGACGGCCCTGAGCATCACGGTCGGGCCGCAGGTGTAGATCATCGTGCGCGCCCGTTCAGCGTCGTCGAGGCTTTGCAGGTACAGGTCGGCGAGGTCGGTCACGTAACCACGGTGTGTGCCAGGGAAACCGGCCAGGCTGCACAGACGGCTCGGAATCCCCCAGCTCTCGAGCAACGGCATGCAGCTGTCGGTTGCGTCGCCGGCCCAGGCGGCTGCGAGCTGCGACGGTTGCAACTCGAACGGAAACGGGATCTCCGAACCGAGAATGGCGAGCGGCTTGAAGTTGCTGTCATGGCGCAGGCGGTCGGCGAGGAACACCATCGGGGGGATGCCGACGCCGCCACCGATCAACAGGCAGTTCGGGCGCTCGGTCGAGGTTGAAAACGGCTTGCCGATCGGGCCGAGCACGCTGACCGGGTCGCCGATATGCCGGGCCGCGAGCAAACGCAGGCCGTCGCCCAGGGCCTTGAACAACACCTCGATGACATCGCCGTCGGCGCGCATGATCGACAGCGGACGACGCATCGGCAGGGCCTCGTCACAGCAGATGTGTACGAAGCTGCCCGGTTTCGCGTTGGCTGCACATTTTGGCGCGCGCAGTCGCATGACAGCCTGCTCGCCGGGAAATCGATCGATCGCAAGGACTTCAGCGGCCTCGACGAACAGCGTGCCGCGATTGCGCTGTGCGTGTTGTTGGGCGGCGGAAATCAACTGGCGGCCATCGACTGCAGCACGTGCTCGAGTACGGCCATGCGTACGGCGACGCCATTGGTGACCTGCTGCGTGATGACCGAACGGGCGCTGTCAGCCAGCGTCGACTCAATTTCGATGCCACGGTTCATCGGCCCCGGATGCATGACAATGACGTCGTCGGCCGCAATCGCGAGACGCGCGGCAGAAATTCCGTAATTCGCGAAGTACTCGCCGGTGTCGGGTATGCCATCGAGGTCGGCGATGCGCTCGCGTTGAATGCGCAGTGCCATCACGACATTGACGCCTCTCAGCCCGCGGTCGAGATCGTCGATGCGCTCTGCGAACGGCATTTCGTCCCTGCCCGGTGCCAGCGCCGCAGGCGACACGAGCCGGATGTCCGTGACGCCCATCGTGTGAAGACCGTACGCCGCGGAACGGGCGACGCGGGAATGGGCAACGTCGCCGACAATTGCGACTTTCAGGCCGGCGAAGTCGGCGAATCGCTGGCGAATGGTCAACAGGTCCAGAAGGCCCTGCGTGGGATGCGAGATATCGGACTCACCGGCATTCAGGATACTGACGTGGTCTTCGACATGCCGGGCGATGAACGCGGGCACGCCAGCGCTGGCATCACGGATGACCATGACGTCGACCTGCATCGCCTGCAGCGTGTAGATGGTGTCGAGAATGCTCTCGCCTTTCTTGCGGGAAGACGTATTGACGTCGAGGTTCAGGACATCGGCGCCGAGTCGTTTACCGGCGAGGTCGAAGGATGCACGTGTCCGGGTACTGGGCTCGAAGAACAGGTTGGCCACGGTGCGCCCGCGCAGCGAATCATTGCGGGCGGCGATGCTGCCGGCGGGTGTGACAAACTGCTGGGCCGCATCCAGCAGCTCGAGAAGAATGTCGTGTTGCAGCCCTTTCAGCGTCAGCAGGTGCCGCAGCCTGCCATTGCCGCGCAGCTGCAGGCTGGCCTCGTCAGCAAAGGCTGGGAATGTCTCGGGCGATTGCATGGCGGGGCAAGTCTACTGTCAAAACTTGTGGGCGGCCAGATATCTCTCTGCAATCAGGACGGCGGCGGCACTGTCGACGGAGGCTTTCGTGATCCGCCGGCGCGCGCCGGCAGCGCGGGCGTCCCTGAGCCGGGTTTCCGCCTCGATCGACGTGTAGCGTTCGTCGACAGTATCGATCGGTAGTGCAAAAGTGCCGAGTACCTCGATGAAGGACTTGACGTGCGCCTGCATCTCGCTCGGCGAACCGTCGGCATGTGCGGGCGAACCGACTACCAGCAGCTCCGGTCGCCATTCCCTGATCAGCGCCGCCAGTGCCGCCTGGTCCGGCCCGGACGGCCGGTTGTCGACGATGCCCAGGGGGCTTGCGGAGCCGGTGACTGACTGGCCGACGGCAACACCGATGCGGCGCTGGCCGTAGTCGAAGGCGAGCAGCGTGCGCGGCATCGGGGTGTCAGGCGTGTCCGGCATCCGGCGCGATCTGGGTAATATCAATGCCCAGCGTGCGAGCGGCCGCCGCCCAGCGCTCGTCGAATGGCAAATCGAACACGATGTCCGGTGTGGCCGGCACACTGAGCCAGGAATTGCTGAGAATCTCCTGCTCCAGCTGGCCCGCGTCCCAGCCGGCGTAGCCCAGGGCGACCAGCGACTTGCCGGGACCGCTGCCAGTCGCCATCGCGTCCAGAACGTCTTTCGAAAAAGTCAGGTAAATGTCCTCGGACACGGCCAGCGAACTTTCGTAGTTCGTGCCGGGGTTGTGCAGGACGAAGCCCCGGTCAGTTCCGACCGGGCCACCATGCAATACCGGGTTGGCGGCAACCTTCGCGTCGGCCTCGGTCAGCGACAGTTGCCGGAAAACGTCACCGAGCTGCAATTGCAGCGGTCTGTTGATGACAATGCCGAGCGCGCCGTCATCGCTGTGCTCGCAAATCAGCGTCACGGTGGAGGAAAAGTTCGGATCCTCCATGCCCGGCATCGCAATCAGCAGCTGGTTGCAAAGCGAATCTGCCTTGAGCGTCGCCACGCTAGTCGAGTCTCGCCGAGGAAGGCACGCGCTGGGCACTGAAAACGAAGGTATACGCGAATGCCACGCGTTCATGGTCGACCAGCCATTCGTCGGGCAGCGGGTCGTAAGGCGATGCGCGACGTATGATATCGAGTGCTGCCTGGTCGACGACTCGTGAGCCGCTCGATCGTCTTACTTCGACCGCAGACAGATGCCCGGACGCCTCGATCTTGACCTCGATAATCGGACTTCCGGTCAATGCCTCGGTCTTGCCGATTTCGGCAAAGTACTGATCGCCGACAGCCTCGATGCGACGCTTCCAGGCATCCAGGTAACCGGCAACAACGGATTCGCGTGTATCGACGCTGATCACCAGCTGGCTCGGGTCATCGTCATGAATCAGCATGCTGGCGTCGGCTTCCTGTGGTAGCGGCAGGCTCTGCTCGCTGCCCCGTTCCAGTGCGATTGCTGTCGAATCCTGCGGTTGCGGTTCCTCGCGCAACTGGTCGGGCACGTCACGCGCCTGCTCATTTTCCGTCATCAGGACCTGGTCTGCCGACACCTCGTGGGCCGTGGTTTCCTGCAGGCTCCGGCCATCTTCATTACCCAGGTTGTCGATCGGCGATGCGCTTTGCAGCGGGGCACTCGGGCTGGCGTCGTCGGCGGTATTGCCGCCACCCAGCTGCGAAGCCTGCGCCAGGTATTCGGCTTCGTCCGGCCTGTCGATGCTCTGGTCGGGGTCGGCAACGATCGTGACATCGAGTGAAATAGCGTCGGAAAACTCGTCCAGGATGTACGGATTGAACGTCACGCCAATGATCAGGATGCCGTGAATCAGGGCGGCAAGGAACAGCATTGCCGGCAATCGGTCAGGGACCGCCGGGGCAACCAGCTGAATCCGTTCAACAGGATCCGTTTTTCTGGCAATTGTGGCCATGTCTTGAGTTAGCGCAATCTCCGCCTGCCAGTCTACTGAAATCGTCAATAAATTGTGGGACGGA
The DNA here is from genome assembly GCA_030429005.1 of Gammaproteobacteria bacterium. GTDB lineage: Bacteria > Pseudomonadota > Gammaproteobacteria > Steroidobacterales > Woeseiaceae > UBA1847. The sequence continues at coordinate 10,490 of JAUIDP010000015.1, forward strand.
CTCTAGTTCAGCCAGTTTAGCCGCAGATCCATGGGTTCGGTGAGAACCAGTTCACCGGACGCATCAATAAGTAATGCGTATTCCAGCCCCATTGCATCGGTCAACTGCTCGAACTCATCGGCTCCGCCAACCATGAGTGCGGTTGCGGCAGCGTCTGCCAGCATGGCATCCGTATGTATGACCGTAACCGCGCTGGTATGTTGGACCGGGTAACCGGTGCGCGGGTTCAAAATATGCGTATAGCGTTCGCCGTCGATTTCGACATAGCGTTCGTAGTTGCCGGACGTAACGATAGTCTCGCCTGCAGCGATGTTTGCCGAGGCGATGACGTCTTTCTCGAATGGCGAGCGAATCCCGATGCTGGCCGGCTCGCTGTCTTCATCGCCGAGCACGGTCAGGTCGCCGCCGATGTTGATTATGGCGTGGCCGACCTCGTGGGTTTTCAGCAGCCGTGCGCTGTCTTCGAGGATTGCACCCTTGGCGATGCCGCCAAGGTCCAGCATCAGGCCGGGCGGTGCGCCGACGATCTGGTCGTCGATCCAGCGGACGCTGGAAACGCCGTTTGCCTGTAGCAGCGCGCCGGCAATTGCACTCGCCTCCGGGGCTCGCGCCGGGTTGTCGCCAATTTCATGCAGGCCCCACAATTCGGTTACGCCGCCAAGCCCGGCGTTGAATCGATTGTTCGAGAGCCGCTCGAGCCTGCCGGCACGGCGGATAACCTCGGCCAGGCGCGTTGAAACAGTCACGGATTGCTGCAACTCGATGGCTGCATTGATCGACTGAAGTTCGCCAGGCAGCCACGGATACCAGTTCAGGCCGACATCGGCGAAATGTTCCTGCAGTGCCCGGGACGCCGCGGCCGCCGTGTCGTCTGTAACCGAGTACATCGTGACCGAGACTTCGGTCCCCAATGCGTAAAAGTCGAGCGTGTGATCGCTGCGGTTGCCGCCGCAGGCTGTCAGAAACAGCATGCCGGCCAGTGCCAGGCTAAGCCAGTTCCGATTCGATCGCGTCAAATAATAGGCCTGCGATATTGAGGTCAAATTGCTTGTCCAGTTCCCGGATGCCTGTGGGGCTCGTGACATTGACCTCGGTCAGGAAGTCGCCAATCACATCGATGCCGGCAAATAGTACGCCATGTTCGCGGAGAACGGGCCCCACGCGTTCGCAAATGCGCCGATCTGCGGCCGAAAGCTCCTGGGCAACGCCCTTGGCACCCATCACGAGGTTGCCGCGGTTGTCGTCCGCTGACGGAATGCGGGCCAGCGCGTACGGTACCGCCTCACCGTTGATCAGCAGTATGCGCTTGTCGCCGAGGCTGATCTCGGGGATGAACTGCTGCGCCGTCGCAAAGCGCCGGCCGTTGTCAGTCAGCGTTTCAAAGATCACGCCGGCGTTCTTGTCGCTTTTCTCGACGACGAATATCGACTTGCCGCCCATGCCGTCCAGCGGCTTGACGACAATACGGCCGTGTTCGCGCAGGAAATCCCGCATGTCCTGCATCGAACGGGTGATCAGCGTCAGCGGTGTACATTCCGGAAACCAGGCGGTATAGGCCTTCTCGTTCATGTCGCGCAATGCCTGCGGCCGGTTGACGACCAGGGCGCCGGCGGCAGCGGCACGATCGAGAATATACGTCGTGTAGACGTATTCCATGTCGAACGGCGGGTCCTTGCGCATCAGGATGACGTCCAGGTCACCCAGTGCGACCTGCCTCTCGGCCCCGATTTCAAACCAGTCGTCGTTGTCGTCCTGTACCGCGAGCTCCCGCGATGTGCCGGTGGCGCGGCCGGACAGCAATTTCAGGTCGTCCTGCTGCAGGTAGTGGATCTCGGCGCCGCGTCGCGTCGCTTCCAGCAGCATGGCGAACGAGCTGTCCTTGTACGGCGTGATGGACTCGATCGGGTCCATCACCATGCCAATTTTGAGTGGTCCCTTCGAAGTCAAAGCGATCTCTATCCGGGGTCATGGGGTGAGCGGCCAACTATACATTGGAATCAGGGGGTAAACGCCGAAAATTCCTCGAATTTTATGGTCTGTGGCGAGCGTCGTAGCGGGACTTATGTCAATATGGTACAAGTCGGTTTTCGTGAGGAAGTTTTGTGTCCAGTATTGCACCTCGTAGCCTCAGCGGGCTCAAGATTCTCGTAGTTGATGACAGCAAGACGATTCGCCGCACGGCCGAAACCTTGCTGACCAAGGAAGGTTGTCACGTGTTTACGGCGATCGATGGATTTGATGCCCTGTCGAAAATTGCTGACCACCAGCCGGACCTGATTTTCGTGGACATCATGATGCCGCGACTGGACGGTTACGAGACCTGCTCGCTGATCAAGCACAACAAGACCTTCAAGGAGACGCCGGTCATCATGCTCTCCAGCAAGGACGGCCTTTTTGACCGCGCCAGGGGACGTATTGTCGGCTCGGAGCAGTACCTCACCAAACCGTTTACCAAAGACGAACTGCTTGGCGCGATCTCCAACCAGATCGGCTAGGCGCTGAGGATTAGTTGATGTCTGTGATTCTCATCATCGATGATTCACCCACCGAATTGCACCTGTTCCAGAGCATGCTGGAGAAAAGCGGGTTCGAGACGCTGGTCGCCGACAGTGGCGAGGAAGGCTTGCGCCAGGCCAGGGCGTCGCGTCCGGACCTGATCCTGATGGACGTCGTCATGCCCGGCATGAACGGTTTCCAGGCCACCCGCAAGCTGACGCAGGACCCGGATACGTCCGGTATCCCGGTCATCATGATTACGACCAAGGACCAGGAAACCGACAAGATCTGGGGCATGCGCCAGGGTGCTGTCGAATACCTCGTCAAGCCGATCGACGAAAAGCAGCTGGTTGCGAAGATCAACGCGGTGATGGCGGCCTGAATGAGCGGCGATATCGAGCTCAGGTCGCTGGTCCAGGATCCGTTTGCGCTGCTGACGGAAATCGAGCGCCGCAGCCGCCGGGCGCATTCTGGCCAGGCGGGCGGCGATCTTGCAGCGGAGTGGGTCGGCGTCGGCTTCCGTATCGGCGAGGAACAGTTTGTCGCAAGCCGCGATGCCGTGCGCGAGGTCCTGATGTTGCCCGACGGCATGACCCGGGTGCCGGGCGCACAGCGCTGGTTGCTCGGCATTGCCAATTTGCGCGGGCACCTGTTGCCGCTGGTGGACGTCAAGCTGTTGCTCGGTAGCGGTCGCACGTCCCTGCGGCGCAATACGCGCGTGATCTCGGTCAATCACCGCGAAATTCCTGCCGGGCTGGTCGTGGACGAAGTACTGGGCTTTCGCCGTTTCGGCGCCCACGAACACCAGGCTGAGTGGCCGGAGACCATCGTGCGCTGCGACCGGTTCCTGACCGGGGCCTACAAGCGTGGCGACGAGTTGTGGCCGGTGATGGATTTATTCAGTTTTATCGAGAGCAACCTGTTCCTGCAGGCTGCGGCAGAAGCGTAATGACACAGAGTTTTAGATAAATGGCGAATACAGCGAAAACGGCATCCACGTTCCGGGCTCTCGCCCTGGTGACATTGGCCCTGTTGCTGGTTGCGGTGACACTGGTCTATCTCGGCAAGGGCAGTGCACCTGCCGGCGGACAGGCAAACGAATTGCAACGCATGAGTGCGAGTGCCCGGTCGATTGTCGCGACCAGCGCTGACCTCGACACATTGCACGCGGCGCTTGCTGCCGTCGCGCAGCGCGCTACCCTTATCGTCGAGCGATCGAACAGCCTGTTGGACGTTTCCGGTGGCGCCGGGCCGGTTCTCGAGTTTCAGCAGCGTGCTGACCGGATTCGACAGACCGCGATGGACCTGGTCAGAAGCGGTGACGCCGCGAAGGCGAAGGCCATGACGGACGATATCGCCTACCTGCGTTCCGTCGTCGATGCGCTGGCTGGCGGTGACTCGCCGCTCGATATCCGGCCACTCGGTGCCGGGCAGCGCGACACGGTGCTGTTACCAATCGAAGAGGCGTTGTCCGACCTCGAGAACCAGGCAGAAACCGTTGTCGCGAACGTCGGCGCGGTGGCCGCCTCGGCAGCGGCCCTCGAAGATCTCGACACGAGTACAACGAGAATGTCGGGTGCAAATGCCGGTGCTGCAGATTCGGTGTTGCCGGCGGTACTGCAATCAGCATGGATACCGATCGGCCTCGTCGCTCTGGCAGCAATCCTCGTCGTGGTGCTCCTGTTTCTGAACTCGAAGAGTTCGTCCTTCGAGCGCATGGCGAAGGAGCAGGCGGACCAGAACGAACGCAACCAGCAGGCGATCCTGCGGCTGCTGGACGAAATGGGCAGCCTTGCCGACGGCGACCTGACGGTCGAAGCGACAGTCACCGAAGACATCACGGGCACGATCGCCGACTCGTTCAATTATGCGATCGAGGAACTGCGCAAACTGGTTGCCACGGTCAACGAAACGTCGATCATGGTGGATTCGGCCGCCAAACAGACGGAAAACACGGCTGCGCACATGGCCAAGGCCGCCGAGAACCAGGCGCGTGAAATCAATGCGGCGACCGAGTCCGTCGTATCCATGGCAAAGTCGATCGAGGAAGTGTCCGGCAATGCCGAGCGCTCGTCCGATGTGGCGCGGCACTCGGTCGAAGTCGCGCACAAAGGCGGCGAGGCCGTGCGCCGTACGATCGATGGCATGAACGCCATTCGCGAAACCATCCAGGACACGTCCAAGCGCATCAAGCGCCTGGGAGAGAGTTCACAGGAGATCGGCAACATCGTCGAACTGATCAACGACATTGCCGAGCAGACCAATATTCTGGCCCTGAACGCGTCGATCCAGGCATCGATGGCCGGCGAAGCGGGTCGCGGTTTTGCCGTGGTTGCTGATGAAGTTCAGCGTCTCGCGGAACGATCGACCAATGCGACCAAGCAGATCGAGGTGCTGGTTCGCACGATCCAGGCAGACACGAACGAAGCGGTGGTATCGATGGAGCGCAGTACGACCGACGTAGTCGGCGGCGCATTGCTCGCCGAGAACGCCGGCGCGGCGCTCGACGAGATCGAGCAGGTATCCAACCAGATCGCCAGCCTGGTGCAGAACATTTCCGGCTCGGCGCGTCAGCAGGCAGGGTCTGCTGCGGATGTGACCCGGCGCACCACCCGGCTCCGGGAGATCAGTGAACAGACCGGCAAGGCGACGACAGCCACGGCAGCGGCAATTTCCAAGTTGTCGGAGCTGGCGTCGCAGCTCAGGAAAACGGTCGCCGGATTCACATTGCCAAGCCAGGCGTTGCACTCGAGCACGCTGGTGGCGAGTTCCGACAGCATGCCGGTTGTGAAACCGGCGGACGGACAGGCGAAAGCGAGCTAGTGGCAAACGGCTGACGACACGGACTGTTGATGACAGGGGACACCGGTATAAAAGCACAGGTTTCTGCACAGGATCGCGGCGATGCCGCGGCAAGCGGTCTGGCAATTGTCAGCACCGAACTGATGGAGACCATTCGCAGTGCCCACCTTGCGCTGGAAGACTGCGTGGACGGGCGCGGCGGTTCGGCAGCGCTGGTGCGCGCCGGCGAGTTGCTGCACCAGGTGCGCGGCGCACTGCAGATTACCGAGACCTATGGCGCTGCATTGCTGGCCGAAGAAATGGAGCTCGGTTGCAAGTACCTGTCGCGGTTGCAGGCGGGCAAGGGCCGCGAGGACGGACTCGACGCGCTGACACGTGCGATGGTGCAGCTGCCGACGTATATCGAGCGCCTGTTGGCGGGCGGGCGCGACATAGCGCTGGTGCTGTTGCCCATGCTCAACGACTTGCGCGCGGCGCGCGGCGAGCCGCTGCTGTCAGAGGGCACGCTGCTGTTGCTGAACCTGTCGCCGAGCCAGGCGGCCGAGAGGCCGGCGACGCGCGAAGGCAGCGGCGAGGACCCGCAGGCTGTCGCGACGCGCCTGAGGCCCAAATTCCAGCTGGCCTTGCTTGGCTGGATCAAGGGTGGCAACACGGAGCGGCACCTGGAGACGCTGTCCGGCGTCATGCAATTGCTGGAGGCGGCCGCAACCCGGGACGACATGTACCAGCTCTGGTGGGTGGCCGGTGCCGTGCTGGAGTCATTGCGCGAAGGCGGCCTGGAAACATCGGTAGCGCTGAAGCGGCTGCTCGGCCAGATCGACCGCCAGGTCAAGTACGTCATTGATGACGGCGCCGCCGCGTTCGACAGTCACCCCGTCGATGACCTGCTGAACAACCTGCTCTACTACGTCGCCCGTTCGACGACCAGTGGCAAGCGAATCAGCGAAATTCGAGCGGCTTTCAACCTGTCCGAGCTGTTGCCGGGCGACGAGCAGGTCGAGCACGCGCGCGAAGCGCTGGCGGCACCGAGTGTCAAGCTCATGGAAACAGTCGCCGCCGCGATCAAGGAGGACCTGGCCCGGGTCAAGGACGTGCTGGATATCTACGTCCGCACCGGCATGAATAACCCGTCCGAGCTGGTACCGCAGCTCGAATTGCTGAAAAAGATCAGCGACACCCTCGGCGTACTGGGTCTTGGCGAACTGCGTGGCGATATCGAGGGCGAGATCGATCGCCTGAAGACCGTCGTCGAGAGCGGCTCTGCCGCCAGCGAAAAAGTGATACTGGAGATCGCGTCGACGCTGTTGCGCGTGGAAGACCGGCTCGACCGCCAACTGGTACGGCTGATCGACCCGAGGGTCCCGCCACAGGACAGCGACACTGAAGAACTGGCGCCCGACGACGCTGCGGACTACCAGCAGGTGGCCGAGTCCGTCATGCGCGAGTGCATCATCAATCTTGCACGGATCAAGGAAACAGTCGGACAAAGCCTGGCTGACCAGGCTCCGTCGCAGGGACTGGACAGCATTCCGTCGCTGGTGCGCGGCATCAAAGCCGGCCTGTTGATGCTGAACAAGACCCGCGCGATGGAAGTCGTCGACCGGGTCGGGCATGTCATCGGCATCACGTTACAAAGCAATGGCGTGCACAGCCTGACGCAGCGCGAAACGGACCGGCTGGCCGACGCGATTGTCAGCATCGAGTACTACATGGAAACGGTCAAGGCGGGGCGTTCCGAGCCGTGGTACATGCTGGACAATGCCGAAGCCTGTCTCGCAGTACTGCGAGACGTTGAACACCGGCTGGCACAGGAAGCCGTTGCGGTACCCGAGCCGGAGGCGGCCGGAGGTGCGCCGGTCGACCAGACGGTGAAACTGAAGGTCGCGGACATCGAACAGATTGCAGAGGAGCAGGCTGCCGCCGCCGAGGTCCAGCCGACCGAGGTCATGCCGCTGCCGGTCGTTGCAAAGGACGCGGAGCATCTCGATCCGGAGTTGCTGGAAATCTTCATCGAGGAGGCGAAAGAAGAGTACGCCGCCATCAAGCGCAAGCTGCCGGTTTGGACGGATGACCCGGACAACATGGAAGCGCTGATCACCGTGCGCCGCTCGTTCCACACACTCAAGGGCAGCGGTCGCATGGTTGGCGCCGAGCGCATCGGTGAGTTCTGCTGGAGTGTTGAAAACCTGCTCAACCGGTTGATCAACCGGACGCTGGTTCGCACGCCGCCGATGATCGACTTCATCGTCGAAGCGTCGACGGCGGTACCGGAACTGATCGAGCAACTGGAGGTGGGTGCCGACCCGTCGTCGGATGTCAGCCTGCTGATCGCCCGGGCCAACGCATTCACCGAGGGCGACCCGAACGCGGCAGTGCTGACGATCAAGACCCAGGTGCTGCCCGAGGCAAAGGTCGAGGAGCAGCCGGCGCTGGAAATGGACCCGGTGCTGCTGGATATTTTTTCCAAGGAAACGAACGGGCATTTGCAGGTCATTCTCGACTACCTGCAGGCCTGTGAAGGGCATTCCCCACCGTTCGACGTCACCGACAAGCTGTACCGGGCCTGTCATACGCTGCATGGCAGCGCGAATATGGCCAATGTCGAGCGTGGCGTGGCAGTAACCGGCGCGCTGAACCGCTTCGTGCGCCGGGTCTACGACTACAAGGTCGGTTTCCAGCCCTCGGGCCTGGATGCGCTGAAGGCCGCCGGGCGTGCAATCGCGACGATCGTCGCCGATATCAACCAGCCGGAGCGCAAGCGTGCCGACTACACGGCGCTGATTGAACATCTCGCCGGCCTGACCGCGGCCGTGAAGCCCGATGACACAGCCGGGACCGAGGCCGACGAAGAGATCATCGTCAGCCCGGAGGTCGAAGAAGCGGTAGCCGAAGCTGCAGCAGTAGAGGAGGTGGAATATGACGCGGAAATCGCGGCAATTTTCACCGAGGAATCGGCCGAACTGCTGGAAGCTGCCGACAAGGCGCTGCACGCCTGGACGACGGACAAGGACTCGCGCCAGGCCATGGAAGAACTGAAACGGCATTTGCATACGCTCAAGGGCGGCGCGCGGATGGCCGGGATCGCCGCGATGGGCAACCTGAGCCACGAACTGGAAACCCTGTTGCTCGGTGTTGACGAAGGGCGGGTCAACACGACGCCGGCAATCGACGACCTGTTGCAATTGAGTCTCGACGAGCTGCACCGGATGCGTGACGCAGTTATGGCCAACAAGCCGGTCCTGGCGGCAGCCGAACTCGAGCAGCGCATCCAGCAGGCAAACGCCGGTTTCGAAGTGGCGGACGACAGCGAAGTCGAGATGGCACCGACGGACGCTGCCGTTGAAAAGGCGGAGCCCGCCGCATTTACGATCGAGCCGGACGATACCGTCAGCATGGTCATTGTCGATGCACCGCTGGTCGACGAGCTGGCCGAGACCAGGCAGCCGCCGGCAGCGCCGCAGCCTCCCGCAAGCACTGCAGCAGCTGAAGAGGCGCCGCCGCCAGCCGAGCCGCCGGCAACCGAAACTGAATCGAAGCCCTCTGCCGAGCCCGAGCCAAAGCCAGCGGCTGTGCCGGAGCCGGAAGCACAACCGGTGGTAGAACCGGAGCCGGCGCCACCGCCGGCACAGGTCATGACCCGCATCGCCCCGGCGGCAACGCCGGCTGCTCCGGCAACGGCCCGCGCCAAGGGCGGCGAGCAGCGGCAGGAGTTCGCGCGCATCGACGCCGACCTGCTCGAGGACCTGCTGAACGCAGCGGGCGAGATCAGCATCTACCATTCACGCCTCAGCCAGCAGATCAACCTGGTCGAATTCAATGTCATCGAGATGGAGCAGACTGTTGCCCGGCTGCGTGAACAGCTACGCAAGCTCGATATAGAAACCGAAGCGCAGATCATGCACAGCCACCAGGACACGCTGGCTGCCAAGGACTTCGATCCGCTGGAACTGGATCGCTATTCGAACCTGCAACAGCTGTCGCGCGCATTGGCCGAGTCGGCCAACGACCTTTCAAGTCTCAAGGACCTGTTGCAAAACCTGACGACCGAGGCGGAAAGCCTGCTGGTGCAGCAGTCCCGGGTGACGGCGGAATTGCAGGACGGGCTGATGCGCACGCGCATGGTGCCGTTCGAGCGGCACGTGCCGCGTCTTACCCGCCTGGTACGACAGATTGCGCAGGAGGCGGACAAGCGAGCGGAACTCGCTGTCGAAGGTGCATCCGGCGAACTGGACCGGCAGGTACTCGACAAGATGCTGCCACCGTTCGAACACATGCTGCGCAATGCCATCGTGCATGGCATCGAACCGGCCGAGCAACGCCAGCAGGCGAACAAGCCGGTGACGGGACGCATCACGATTCGGCTGCATCGCGAAGGATCGGAGATGGTGATCGACGTGGCGGATGACGGCCGCGGGCTGGATGTCGATGCCATTCGCCGCAAGGCATTCGAGCTGGACATGTTGCAGCCGGACAGCAAAGTCTCCGACGAAGAGATCATGGACCTGATCCTGACGCCAGGATTTTCCACCGCTGGCGCCGTGACGCAATCTGCCGGCCGCGGTGTTGGCATGGACGTGGTCGCCAACGAAGTCAAGAAACTTGGCGGCTCACTGCGAATCTCGTCAGTTACCGGCCAGGGCACGAATTTCACCGTGCGGCTGCCGTTTACGCTGGCCATTACGCAGGCGCTGATCGTCCGCACCGGCGAAGAGGTCTACGCGCTGCCACTGCCATCGGTTGAGGGGGTTGCCCGGATACCACGTGCCGAGCTGGAAAACCTGCTGAGCCAGACCGAGCCCAGCTACGAATACGGCGAGGAGACCTACAAGTTCCGGCATCTCGGCATGTATCTCGGCGGACAGGCTGCAACGCTGCCGACCGACGAGGCGTTTATCCCGGTCATCCTGGTCCGGGCCGGCGAGTTTTCGGCCGCGCTGTTGACGGATGAGATGCTGGCGAGCCGGGAAATCGTCGTCAAATCGGTCGGCCCGCAACTGGCAAGTATTCGTGGCATCGCGGGTGCGACCATCCTCGGTGATGGCCGAATCGTGCTGATTCTCGACATCAATGCGCTGGTGCGCACGGGTGCGCCGGTGGTCGAATTGAAGAAAGCGGCGCCGAAGCCGGCTGATGACCGGCCGCTGGCCATGGTGGTCGACGATTCGATTACCGTGCGGCGCGTCACCGAACGTTTCCTGCAGCGCAACGGCATGCGGGTTGTGACAGCGAAAGACGGGCTCGATGCCATTTCGGTACTGTCCGACCACAAGCCGGATGTCATCCTGCTCGATATCGAAATGCCGCGCATGGACGGCTACGAGTTCGCCTCGCACGTGCGCAACGACGCTCGTGTTGCCGGTATCCCGATCATAATGATCACGTCGCGCGTGGGCGACAAGCACCGTGCGCGCGCAATCGAACTGGGCGTCAATGACTACCTCGGCAAACCGTTCCAGGACGCGGCGCTGCTGGAGGCGATCAATCGACAACTGGAAGAACAAGGGAAGTCATTGACGTGAGCGACGACACTCAAGAGTTGTACAGCCTGCTGGTGCCACTCGCCGAGGATCGGCTGATCGTGCCGCGCGCCTGCGTCGTCGAGGTGGTGCGTTTCACCGAGCCGGACACGGAAGCGGGCGCGCACAGCTGGATGCTCGGCAATGTGAGCTGGAACGGTCGCGAGCTACCGGTTGCATCCTTTGAGGGTGCGCTCGGCAAGGAAGTGCCGGCGACCACCGGCCGCACCCGGATCGTCGTGTTTTATGCGACAACCGGCCAGTTGCAAACCGGCTACTTCGGCGTGCTGACCCAGGGTTTTCCACAGCTGGTGCGGGTCAACCAGGATGTACTGGCACTCGAGTCCACCGAGGGTTGGCCGGAGTCGGCCCCGGTACTTTGCCGCGTCAAGATGATCAACGAGTTCCCGCTGATACCCGACCTCGAACGCCTGGAAAACATGCTGGCCGAAGAGCTTATCCAGGCCTGAAGCGCTCACCTGCGGCCGGGCCGCCGCTAACTGTTTCGTAACAAAAGTGAAACAGTAGCGAAAAACAACTGCAAAACTGCTGTGGTTTCCTTGGAGCCTTCGAGGACCAGGGACAGACCAGGGCAGTGGCATCCATCATCGTAGTTGAGAGTGACCCCTCGGCGCGCCGGCGCATCACGCTGGAACTGCGTGCGCTCGGTTATGACGTCGACGGCTCCGGTACCGCGCCGGAAGACGCAGGCCAGCCGACGGCAGAAGAAGCCACCGTGTCAGCGGGCGGCGTCACGATAGATCCTGTTGGACACTGGGTCATCGTCAATGGCGACTACATCACGCTGTCGCCAAGAGAATTCGACCTGCTGTTTTTCCTGATCAGCAATCGCGATCGCGTCTACAGCCGCGAGCAGTTGTTGAGCCACGTCTGGCGCCAGGTCGACTCGGTCGGGCTGCGGACAGTCGATGTGCATGTGCGCAGATTGCGAAGTGCTCTCGAACCGTACCGGAAGGATGTCTACATACAAACAGTGCGGGGAGCGGGTTACCGCTTCTCGTTAAAGCTGTGACTGATGTTCAGTAATAAAACGTTAATGAATCTGTCACTCAAATATCATCTGATCGCTCTAAATTTTCCGCTCTCTTGATCACCCAAAACGCGTACCCGAAGCGTACGCAGCTACGTTGGAGAAAATAAAATGAACCGCACTCACGTGCTCACCCTGTTGGCCGGTACGATCGTTCTGGCAGCCTGCGAAAGCGGCGACATCAACATCAAGCCGTCAACGACGGTGACTGACAGCAACAACACAACGACGGTCGGTGGCGGCGGTGGCGCCAATGACGATTGCGCTTCCTATGTGCGCGATGGCCAGACCATCCAGGGTGTTGCAGACGGCAACGGCAACTGCACCTACGGCTCCGCATTTGTTGGACCGAAGAACAACCTGACCAACGACCTGATCATACCGGCACTGCCGAATGGCGGCGTACACATCTTTACGTCAAGCCTTTTCGTTGGCGAGACATATCGTTCCAACGCAGACCTGCAGGCCGCAGGCATTGCAGCAGGCGGCGACGGCCCGACACTGACGATCGAGGCTGGCGCGACGCTCGCATTCCAGACGAACAAGGATTTCGTCATCATCAATCGCGGTTCGCGCATCCTCGCCAACGGCACAGCTGATGCCCCGATCACGTTTACGTCGGTTTCCGACATCAACGGTACCGTGGGTCCGGAAGACGTGCAGCAGTGGGGCGGCATCGTTATCAACGGCTTCGGTGTCAGCAACAAGTGCGCTTATGTCGGTACGCGCGGCGATGCCGGCTTCATGCTGGACCCGGCTAACCCGGAATGCCACATCGAGGCTGAAGGTTCGGCGGGCGATGACGAGTCACAGTACGGTGGCGACAACGATGCCGACGATTCCGGCATCCTGCGTTACGTTGTTGTGAAGCACACCGGCGCAGAAGTCGCCAATGGTGACGAGCTGAACGGCATCTCCTTCGGTGGCGTCGGCAGCTCAACGGTTATCGAAAACCTGCAGGTTTACTCAACCTTTGACGACGGCGTCGAAATGTTCGGCGGTTCGGTCAACATCACCAACCTCGTCGCGCTCTATGTTCGCGACGACTCGATCGACATCGACGAAGGCTACAACGGCACGATCGACACGGCGCTGGTCATCCAGGCCGAGAATGACGGCAACCAGTGCATCGAGTCGGACGGCATCGGCTCCTACCAGGAGTCGGAAGTTGCGCGCAACGCGGACCTGATCGCGCGCGGCCTGAACAGTGCGCCGACGATCAATAACCTGACCTGCATCATTTCCGCCAATATCGGTGGTACGCATGGTGAGGGTGCCGGCTGGCGTTTCCGTGAAGGCATTCATCCGGTCGTCAATGACTCGCTGATGATTTCTTCCTTCACCGCCAACGACACGACGGAAAGTGACGACAATTTCTGCCTGCGCATCGATAACCCCGAAACCGCTGCGGCAGCAGTCGCCGGCGACTTGCAGCTGAATTCCGTCATCTTTGCCTGCCAGGAACCGGCCAACGGCAACGCGATCGGTGTGTTTGCCGATGAAAAGGCCTGGGCCGAGAGTGTTGGCAACCAGTTTGCGACCGTTGCAGACGGCACGGCCGCTGACCCGACCGCGGCTGCGGACACGGATCTGCAGTTGCTCGAAGGTGCACAGCCGGTCTACTCACTGAGCTGGGCGACCTCGTTCGTTGACGGCGCTGCGCCGATCGCGACGACGACGCCAACCGATGGCGACATTCTCGGTGCGGTTACTGCCGCCGCCGACTGGACGTTCCCGTGGGCATACGGCATCTCGGAGGACAACCGCGGCCAGGCACTCTGGTTCGAATAAGCCGGGCACTGCAGACGAGACGAGCAATGAAACGATTCGATAATAAAACCAACAAGCTGGTGCTTGGCATTCCTGCGCTGATCGCGTCATGGCCGATGGTGGCCATGACGCAGGAATCCGGCGGCGTCGTACCGGCGCCGGTGCTGGTAGCAGAGGATACCGAGGAGGTGATTGAAGAGGTCATTGCCACCGGCCGGTTCGTCGACTCCAGCCAGCAGCTCGTCAACGAGCGCATGAATGACGCTTTTGCAGCAGACCTGCTTGGTGAGGATACGATCAGTCGCCTGGGTGACTCGACCGTGGCGGCGGCGCTGCGGCGAGTTCCGGGCCTGACGCTGGTGCAGGACAAGTTCGTCTACATCCGCGGCCTCGGTGAACGCTACTCGCAGAGCACGCTGAACCTGGCGCAGATCCCGTCACCGGACCTGACCCGCAACGTCATCCCCCTGAATGTTTTCCCGACCTCGATCGTCGAGTCGCTGCGAGTCCAGAAAGCCTGGTCGGCCGACTTGCCGGCGAATTTTGGCGGCGGCGCCGTCGACATTCGCACCAAGGGCATCCCCGATGGCTTCGAGTTCAATTTCGAAGTCGGGCTAGGGCAGAATTCGGAAAACCCGAGCAAGGTGAACAGCTACAACGGCGGTGGCGATGACTCGTTGGGCACCGACGATGGCACCCGAGCCCTGTCGCCCTTCATCAAGGGCACAGTGGCGCAGTACCAGGGCAATCCGAGTGTCAACTCGATCCTGAATTTCCTGGAGCGCCAGGACCCGGGTGCAACGCTTTACGATGCGCAGCTCGAAAACCGCCAGCTGGCGCTGGCCCTGAATCGCGACATCGGCCTGAAGCGCGAAAGCACGAATCCGGATTACAGTTTCCGGGCCAGCGTCGGCAATCGCTTCGAACTGGGCGACGACTGGGAGGCCGGGTTCTCCGTCGGCGGTTCCTATGACACCGAGTGGCGTTACACGCGCACGAATACGGCAAGTTTCGGGCGTCCGGAGGAGGAAAACGGTGTCCGCGAGCTGGCGACCGAAAGCGTCAATATCGCGGGTAGCCTGAACCTGGGCCTGAGCTTCACGGCAGACCACGAGATCGCGACGACCAGCCTGTTCTTGCGCAATACCGATGACGAAACCGAGATATTCGATTTCTTCAATGAGAACCGGCCCAAGTCGGGAGGCCGTGGTTTCCGTGACTATCGCCTGCAGTTCGAAGAGCGCGAAATGCTCGTGCACCAGGTCCAGGGCACACACTACATCGGTGCGGACACGCGGGACCGCTTCAGCATCGTCGATTCACTGCTGGGCTGGTTGCCGGAAGAGACCCACTTCGACTGGTTCTATTCGACATCGGACGCCGAGACCGGGATTCCCAACCAGGTCAAGGTGGCATCGGAAACGTTCACCGATCGTGATACCGGCGCCGTGCTCAGCGAAAACGTGCGCCTGTTGTCATCGGCGGCCGACTACCGCTTCACCGACCTGGACGACCAGGTCGACAACTACGGCTACAGCCTGCTGGTGCCGATCGAAACAAGTTCTTCCTATTGGGAGCTGAGCGGCGGCTACAATCACGCCGAGAAAGCCCGGACCTACCAGCAGAGCCAGTTCAGCCTGGGCTACCTGGACGTTGACGACCCGTCGGTACTCGAAGGTTCGCTCGATGAAGTGTTCTCCGACGCCAATATCATGGCCAGTGTCCCGGACCCGGGCAGCCCGATTCCCGGTGCCGAGACCTTTGTAAACAACGCGGTTTTCGACCGCCAGGGCGCCAACACGAACAGTTACCTTGCCGGCACGATGACCGATGCTGTCTGGGGCAAGGTCGACTGGACCTTCCGCGACACCTGGCGCATCGCCGCCGGCGTCCGCTGGGAGGACTACCGCCAGGTAGCCGTTGACTGGAATCCCTGGGGTTTTTCCGAAGACAATCCACAGGTGACGACGGACCCGGATGTACTGGAACAAGGCGCATTTGCCGAGGACCAGATCTACCCATCTGTCGGTATCACCTACATGGGTGATCTGTGGGCGGATACCTTCCAGCTGCGCCTGAACTACAGTGAGACAGCCATCCGCCCGGACCTTCGCGAAATTACCGACTCGGGTTATATCGATCCAATCACCGACGAACTGGTGCGCGGCAACCCGGGCGTCGTCCCGTCGGATGTCGAAAACCTGGACCTGCGCGCCGAGTGGTTCTTCGGCAATGGCGACACGTTTACGATCACGCTGTTCAAGAAAGAAATCACCAACCCGATCGAGTTCTTTGAAATCCCGGCCAGTGATACGACCATCGCCCGGGAAATCATCAACGCCGAGTCGGCAGAAGTTGAGGGTGTCGAGTTCGAAGTCCTGAAGGAACTGAGTTTTCTCGGTGGGTTCTTTGACACGCTGTTCGTACAGGGCAACCTGACATTGCAGGACTCTGAACTGGTCGCCGGACCCGATGCCAATGTTCCGACCAACCCGGTTCGTGAGCTGACCGGTGCGTCTGACTACGTGCTCAACATGATGGTTGGCTACGATTCCCCCAATGCCAAGCACACGGCATCGCTGATTTACAACGTCTTTGGCGAGCGCCTCTACGTTGCCGGCCGCAACGGTTCGCCGGATGGTTTCGAACAGCCATTCGAGTCACTGGATTTCACCTACTTCTGGTATCCGACCGATCGGATCACCGTGAAACTCAAGGGCCAGAACCTGCTTGGCGACAGCGTTCGGATCGAACGCAACGGTGCGACCACGTTCGAACGCGACCCGGGCACGCTGTACGCGATCAGTTTTTCCTGGACGCTGTAGCGCCGGGGGCGGCGAGGTCGCCCCACAGAGACTGTGCAACGGAAACCGCGGCAATCGCCGCGGTTTCTGTACGCAGAATGCGTGGTCCGAGCGACACGGGCTGAAAGCCGGAAACCCCGGCATCGTCGTACTCGTTGTCGCTGAAGCCGCCCTCCGGACCAATCAACAGGCAAACCTTGGTTTTCGGCGCAGGCAGCGAGGCCAGCGCCGTCGAAGACCCGGGCTGGAGGACCAGGTCGACATCGGCATCGCCCGGCTTTTCCCCAAACCAGGACTTTAGCGGCAGCGGTGCGTCGATCAGCGGCGGCCGTGTTCTGCCGCATTGCTCGGCGGCGCTTTCGGCAATTTTCTGCCAGTGATCACGGCGTTTTTCGGCGCGGTCGCTGTCCAGCCTGACGACTCCGTACTCCGTCAGTACCGGGGTGATGCGTTTGACGCCGAGTTCGGTCGATTTCTGCACGACCAGATCCATGCGTTCGCCGCGGGAAACGCCCTGGACAAGGTGCACCTTCAGCGCCGACTCTGTCGCCGTTGCAACTGCGGCACCAACCGCCAGGGTCGCGCCATTCTTGCTGATGCTTGTGACCGTTGCGTCGAACTCGCCGGATTCCGCGCTGAAGACCGCCAGCGCATCGCCGACACGCAGTCGTAGCGCCCGGCCGATGTAATGCGCCTGCTCGCGGTCGAGCGCGAGTTCCTGCCCGCTGCGCAGTTCCGAGCGTATAAAAAGTCTGGTGAATGCCATGAAAGGTGACTATCGTTGTTCCATCGTGACAGGGCAAGCACAAACCGATGGAGTGATGAAAATCGACAGGGGCTCGGGCCTGGTCGAGCCCGCACGCCAGTGCAACAGCCCGAATTTCGATGCGCGCCCACCGGGTGTCGAGACCAGCCTGGTGGTCCTGCACAGCATCAGCCTGCCACCGGGAAAGTTCGGCGGCCCCGAGATCGAGCAGTTGTTTTGCAACTGCCTGGACTGGGACAGTCATCCCTATTTCGCCGCAATCCGGGACCTCGAAGTGTCCGCGCACCTGCTGCTGCGGCGCGACGGTGAACTCGTTCAGTTCGTACCATTGACGCAGCGGGCATGGCATGCCGGCGCGTCCAGTTTTCGTGGCCAGGCCACCTGCAACGACTACTCGATCGGCATCGAACTCGAAGGCGAGGACGATGTGCCGTATGACGATCGCCAGTACGCGAAGCTCATCCCGCTGCTGGCGGCCATGTTGCGTACCTATCCCGGCCTGTCCGCGCGACGCATCGCGGCGCATTCGGATATTGCGCCGGGACGAAAAACCGATCCGGGCCCTGCTTTCGACTGGCTTCGCTTGTATGATGGCCTTAGCCGCGAACTTTCACTGGACGGGTCGAAAAACGCATGAATTTCATTGCCTTGTTATTGGGCTTGATCGTCGAGCGCCTGGCGACCAGGTTTTTTCACCTGCGGCGACTGCCGTGGCTCGAGAGCCTGATCGATTCGGGGTTCCGGCAGTCGCAGAAGCTGGCGACCTGGCCGGCGCTCGTGCCGGTAATCCTGCTGGCACTGGTCCTGGTTTTACCCGTTGCCGCTATCGCCTGGCTGCTTGGCGACAGTCTCGCAGGGCTGCCGTATGTCGCGTTCGCCGTGTTTGTCCTGTTTTTCTCGTTCGGCCCGAAAGACATTGGTGAAGACGTCGATGAATATTGCAGCGCGCTCGAGGTTGGCGACAAGGACCGGATCGACGAGACAGCGCAGGCAATCGTCGAAGGTCGCGTGCCGGAGGACCAGCTGCAATGCATTCGCGAGGTCGAGCAAGCGGTTTTCGTCCACGCAAACAACCGCCTGTTTGCCGTGATCTTCTGGTTCGTTGTTCTCGGCCCGCTGGGTCCGCTGGGGGCCTGGGCTTACCGCACGACCGACCTGATTCGACGCCGTGCTGTAGCAACGGTGCAGGAAACCGACGACCCGGACAGCACTGCGGCCCTGCTGCGCGATGCGGCCATCCTGCTACACGGCTGGCTTGCCTGGATTCCTGCGCGCCTGACGGCGCTGGGTTACGCCGCCGCCGGTCACTTCGATGCAGCACTCGGCGCCTGGCGGGCACCGTCGGAACAGCTGCAGGCAAACCTGCCCGAATACAACGAAAACCTGCTGGCGCGTGTCGGTGTCGCGGCGCTGGCGTTGCAGGATGAAGACGACGAAGACCTGATGCAGCGCGGCGTGCGCGGCGCAACAGCGGCCAACCAGCTCGTATTCCGGTCCCTGATCATCTGGTTCGTCATCATTTCCGCAATGACGCTGTATGGCTGGACGCAGTGAGGCCGATCCGGGGCCTGGCGGACGCTGTCCTGGTGTGCATGTCGCTGCAAACGGATGCGGCCTAACGCGCGCGATTCCAGAGTACTTCCTGGCCGTTTTCAGCGCGTGCCAGCACGCGGGCGATGACGAATAGCAGGTCGGACAGCCGGTTGAGGTAGCGAATGACTTCCGGCCGCACGGTTTCATCGGCTCCCAGCGTGATCGCGGAGCGCTCGGCGCGACGCACAATCGTACGAGCCAGGTGACAGGCCGCCGCGGCCGGACCACCGCCGGGCAGGATAAAATTCTCGAGCGCCGGCAGGTCCCGGTTCAGTTCGTCCAGTTCGTTCTCGAGACGATCGATGAAGTGGTCCTCGATTGCGCTGTAACCCGGGATGCAAAGTTCGCCACCGAGCTCGAACAGGTCGTGTTGCACGTCGGTCAGAATCGCAGCGACGTTTTCGGGCACCGAAGCATTGGCCAGGATCAAGCCGATGGCGCTGTTTGCCTCGTCGACCGTGCCATAGGCCTCAACCCGCAGGCTGTTCTTCGCGACACGCGAGCCATCGCCGAGCCCGGTGGTTCCGTCATCACCGGTGCGTGTATAGATCTTGCTGAGTCGCTTGCCCATGCGCTGGTCCTGGCTGTTGCCGTTGGTCGGGCGGGCTATCTTAATCGATTCCATGCCAGAGCACCGGATTCCGGCCAGCGGGCGAACATTGACTTGTCTATCGGAACCGATATCGCCATAGTTCGCGCGTGGACGCTGGCAATAAATCCGAATTCCTCTGTGTTGCGCTCGACGCCGCCCGTGCGGCTGCAGAGATCAGTCGCAGCTATTTCAAAGGCAACTTCACGGTCACGACAAAAGCAGACCGGACGCCCGTAACACAGGCGGATATCGAGTGCGAGCAAGCCATTCGCGAGATCATTCTCGGCCGTTTTCCGGAGCACGGATTCTACGGTGAGGAGACCGGGACGTCGCAGGAGGATGCCGAATACCTGTGGCTGGTCGACCCGATCGACGGCACGAAAGCCTTCGTCAGGCAGTACCCGTTCTTCTCCACGCAGATCGCGCTGCTGCATGCCGGCGAAATCATTCTCGGCGTATCGTCCGGAACAATGCTCGACGAACTGGCGTGGGCGGAGCGCGGCCACGGAGCGTGGCTGAATGGTACGCCGCTGCAGGTCAGTGATATTGCGGATCCCGAGCGGGCGGCCGTCTCCACCGGCAATCTTAAATCACTCGCCACGAGCGCGGGCTGGCAAAAGCTGGGCAACATCCTTGGCCAGGCCGACCGCACGCGCGGTTACGGCGACTTCTATCACTATCACCTGCTGGCGGCCGGAAAGATTGAAGCGGTTATCGAGTCGGACGTGAACATTCTCGATATTGCCGCCTTGTCAGTCATCGTTCGCGAAGCCGGCGGCATTTTTACGGACCTTGCCGGCGAGCCGCCGGGGCTGGAAACGCGCTCGGTGCTGGCAGGCAACCAGGCGCTGCATGCCTACTACCTGGAAACTCTTGCTGGCGCCGGTATCCCGGCGCAGCACAGCAGGCCCTGACGATCAGTCGCTGAGATTGATTTCGCTGGCGGTCAGCGGACCGATAACGGCGTAGGACAGGTTTTTCGGAATGACCGCGTCGATTTCCGACAAAGCGATCCGGCCACCCATGATCTCGGCCAGCTTCTGCGGGTACAACGGTTTGCGCTCCGGATCGGCCAGGCCATCCGGAAAGCTGGGCTGGCCGTTGGGTCCTTCGTACTTGTCCGTGGCACCCAGCGTGTGCAGGAACTCATGGGCAATGATGACGTTGTTGATGCCGCGCTGCCGGCGGCTGGCATAGGCGTTGACGATGCCGATCATGCCCTTTTGCAGGCCGACCGAGTTCTCCAGCGAGATCGTGTTTTCCGGTTCGTGGTAGCGGACGAAGACCCGCACGTCCGGATCGATCGAATCCTGCGCGCCGGCAGTGCTGGACGCCCACCAACGCATTTTCAAGGACCAGAGAATGACGCCCGGCATGCTGTCCGTCGCCAATTGTGGCGGCTGCTCGGCAATCGGTTCACCGAGTTCAATGCGCAGTGGCCGCGGCACGGTCTTGCCGTAGCGGTGGACTTCGGTCGCAATAAACTTTTCAATGTCGGCGAAGTCGTCGACGCGAAGGGCGTCTATATAACGGGCGCTGGCCTCGCTGCCATCGGCGTTGATCGGGTAGATCTTGACCCACAGGCTGTTGTTCCAGTCGGTGCTTCGCGCCTGCGTCAGCCAGGTGCTGGTTGCGACGAAGAACAGGATGAACAGCAGGATGGCAACACGGATCGCCTTAAACACGGGCGATTCCCGGCAGGTCAGAATTCCGGGGGCTTGCGCACCCTGGTGGCTTGTTCAAATGCATACGCGATTTCGATCACGGCCTTGTCGCTGTTCATAGTACCGATAAACGACAATCCGACCGGGAGCCCGGTCACAAAACCCGCAGGTACCGTGACATTCGGGTAGCCGGATACGGCCGCGTAGGACGAACTGCCGATGTGGAAGGCATCGCCATTGATGTGGTCGGTCAGCCACGCCGGGCCGTTTGTGGGTGCGACCAGCACATCGAGATCGTGTTCGCGCAACAGGCTGTCGATTGCGTCGCGCGAGCGCTCCTTGCTGAGTTTCAACGCGTCCAGGTAGGCAGGGTCGGAGAGATCGCCGGACGCATTTGACTGCAGCATGCGCTCCTGGCCGAAAATGGGCATGACGGTCGCAGCGTTGGCCTCGTTGAATGCGATGATTTCCGCCAGCGTATCGAACGGCGCGTCGGAGCTCTCAAGGTAGCTGGCAAGGTCCGCTTTGAATTCGTAATTCAGCACGATGCCTTCCGCAGCGCCAACGCCGTCAAAGTCGACTTCAAGTTCGTCCACGATCGTCGCGCCGTTGCGTCGCATCGCCTCGATGCTGTCGCTGAGGATTTTCTCGACATCGCGGTTGCTGCCGGCACCGTAGTACGAGCGGATGATGCCGATACGTTTGCCGTCCAGTGCGTCAGCGGACAAGCCGTCGACGAAACTCGCCGGCGGTGACGGGTATTTTGCGCTGGCCGGATCGGTGTCGTCAGTGCCGGTCATGGCGCCGAGCAGCAGCGCGGCGTCGCGTACTGTGCGTCCCATGGGTCCCGCAGTGTCCTGGCTGTGGGCGATCGGAATGATGCCGCTGCGACTGAGCAGGCCGAGACTGGGTTTTATACCGACAATGCCGTTAACGCCTGCCGGGCAAACGACGGAACCGTCGGTCTCGGTACCGACGGCAACGGTCGCAAGGTTTGCAGCGACGGCGACGGCGGACCCGCTGGACGACCCGCAGGGGTTACGCGCCGGGTCGTACGGGTTTCGGGTCTGGCCGCCGAGACTGCTCCAGCCGCTGGACGAACTGCTGGAGCGGAAGTTGGCCCACTCCGACAGGTTGGCCTTGCCCAGGATGACGGCTCCTGCGGCCCGCAGGCGCTGCACGACGAAAGCGTCGGTCGCAGCTCTGTGGTCTCGCAACGCGAGCGACCCGGCTGTCGTATGCATGCGGTCGCCCGTGTCGATATTGGCTTTCAGCACGACGGGAATGCCGTGCAGCGGACCGCGCGGCCCGGAAGCCTGCCGTTCCTCGTCGAGCGCGCGGGCGATTGTCAGCGCGTCGGGGTTCAGCTCGATGATCGAATTCAGCTGCGGCCCGGCGCGATCGACTGCATCGATACGGTCGAGATACCAGCTGACCAGCTGCTCCGAGCTGAGCTCGCCGTCCTGCATGCGCGCCTGCAAAGCGGTGATGTCGAGTTCTGCCAGGCCGGCGGCGCACACCTGCCCGGCGAGAATCAATGCGGCCGCTGTGGCCCAGAGCCGGCGTCGCATCATTGCGGCTTCCGGAATTTCAGAACGAAGCGGTCGGACTGGCCACGTATCCCCGGCGCGAAAACGCTCTGGCTGTGATCGTCGTCCGGGTTCCTGAGGACGTCGCTCTCGGATTCCAGCTCGAAGCCGGCGGCTTCGAGGTCGGCGATGACGACAGCCTTGTCGATGCGGTGCAGATCCGGCACGGCCGTTGTCCCGGAGCCCTTGACCGCGTAGTGGTCCGTGATACCCAGGATGCCACCGGGTTTCAGAGCCTCGTACAGCGTTGCGTTCAGTTGCTTACGATCGAATGCCGGCCAGCCCGCTTCCGGATTGACCCAGTAGGTATCGTGAAATGACAGGCCCATGAAAACAGCGTCGAACTGGTTGGCATCCAGCCGCAGCTTGTTGTTCTCTGCCATCAGGATGTCTACGTTGGGCAGTCGCCCGCCGGCGTAACGCGCGACAAACTCCTCGCCGACAAAACTCAGGTAGGCCTTGTTGGAATGCGCGACAACATGGCCGTCGTCGCCGACGACACCGGCCAGGATTTCACTGTAGTAGCCGCCGCCGGAGAACATGTCGAGGACTGACATTCCTGGCCGGATACCGAGGAAGGCAAGAACTTCGGCCGGCTTGCGGCCCGCGTCGCGCGCAGCATCGCCTTCGGGCCGCGCATCGCTGGCCAGTGCCTGGGCGTAGACTGCCGAGTCGGCGTCCGCGGACTCGGCCGGCTGTGGGCCGCCGAGTGAGAGCGCGCCGAGCGCCAGCAGCAAAATCGTTTGTTTCATGACCTGATCCCCCGTCCGTTGCTGTGCCAATGATACCGATACTCAGACCGGCACAGCGACGCAAAGTGCAACGCCAATAAAAAACCCCGCGGCTGGAAGCGGCGGGGCTAATTTCTCTTTTATAAGAGAGGTAACTACGAAACAGGTATGCGGATACTCGAACTATTTATTGTTATGGGATCTGGATCTTGTTGTTTTTATAATTGTTATTCTTCTGGCGTCTAAATCCTTTAAGTGTCCGTTGATATACCTGCCGAAGCTACACTTCGCTTGGGCAAGGTAATAAAAGCAATTACTGTGCCAACCCCCGAAAAGGCACCGGAATATCAACCTTTCAGCGCTTTGCGATTTCGCCGACGTCGGCAGCGCGCTTTGTTTTGTAAAAAAAACCGACGGGTTATTGGGCGCCGATGCTACAGGGCATTCTTGCGCCATTCTCTAACTGGTTGAATTTATTTCTGTTATACCGGCCCGCAATCCGCCCTGTCGCGATTTGGCTACAGGTACGGCGATTCCGACGTCCAGGCTGTCAAATTATTCGACGTCAGAGGCTGCGGTGGCCTGCTCGATCAGGCCGATGGCGCTGAAGAA
The DNA here is from genome assembly GCA_030429005.1 of Gammaproteobacteria bacterium. GTDB lineage: Bacteria > Pseudomonadota > Gammaproteobacteria > Steroidobacterales > Woeseiaceae > UBA1847. The sequence goes on from JAUIDP010000015.1 coordinate 34,476, forward strand.
GCGGCCATTACGCACGACGCCAACGACTTTTTGCAGGTCCGCAACGTTTTGCAGCGGGTCGCCATCAACGAGCACGAGGTCCGCCCGGCTCCCCGGCGCGATTCGACCCAGCGCCAGGCCCAGCTTCAGGTAGGTCGCTGCATTGACACCGGCAGACCGCAATACCTGCTCGCCGGTCAGGCCGGATGCGGCCAGCGCGAGAAACTCGGCATGCAGCGCCAGGCCCGGTGGCAGGTCATTTGGCCGGCTGCCGATAACCAGCTTGCCGGCCTTTGCCTTGAGGTCCGACATTTCTGCGTAGCGCCGCCTCGGCGCAGCCCGCGGCAGCCACTCGGCCTGGCGAGCCTGCAGCAGTTTGCTGATGCCCGGCGTGTTCGCGTCGGCGAAAGAGACAGTGCCCTGCTGCAATGCTGCGACGGTTGCGGCGTCCCCGGCATCGAGGAGCCGCGGGCCGGGCGTCGCCTTGCCGGACCAGGTGGCATCCTGCCCGGCAGCTTCGGAAGTCTCGGCAACGATCGTTGTTACCCCGAGCGACAACAGCAGCGCGCCCAGCTCATCGCCGAAACCGTCGGGCAGGGCCGCGAAGCTGTCGATAAATCCCGGGAGCGCCGTGACCGGGCCGAGGTCGACGATGACTTCGCCCGGTCGCTCGCCGCGCGGTTCGAGCGCCGTAATCCGGCCGCCGTCAATAACGATGTCGATATTGTCCTGGTAGCCACCGCCGATGCCGTCAAAAAGCCGGTCGGTACGAATGACCAGCCGTCCGGCCGGCTCATCGATCGTCGACAGTTCTCGTGCAGGTTGGGCGGTCGGTGCGGCCGCGACCGACGGCGCGACCGATGCACGGAATGGAATGCCGGCCGATGTCCACGAGTTGAAATTGCGCCGTCGTATGGCGCCATCGACGGTGTACAGCATCGTCTGCCGGTCCTGCCAGCTGACGGGTGCTGCGACAAAGGCTTCGCCCTCAACCAGCGGACGCACGAGCGGTGGCTCGGACAGGATGATCATGTCGATACGGGGGCCGGACTCGTCATGACGCATGAAAGTGACCAGGCTGCCATCAGGCCGCCAGCCGGGTGACGACAGTCTTGTCCGGGAAGTCACGAGAGCGCGATCGGGCTGGCCAAAACGGCGCATCATCAACGACCACTGCTGGTCGATCTGATGTATGTACAACAGGTCACGTCCGTCGGGCGACCAGGCGGGTTCGAGTTCATCGCCGGCGCGAAACGTAATCCGCCAGCTCAATCCGGTTGCCAGGTCGTATTCCCAGACATCGAACCCGCTCTGCTGGCGATCGGACGAAAACAGGATGCGTTCACCGAATGGGTGCCAGCTCGGGTGCTGATTGAGGTACTGGCTGTTGCCCAGTGAAAGCGCGACATCGCTTGCAAACCGGTACAGCCCGATCTGATCGAGGCCATCGATGCGTGCCTGGTAAAGAATCGCGTCGTCGAGTGGCGCCCAGCGCGGTCGCCTCGCGGGCGTATCAATGGCCGTGATCTTCTCTGCCGACACCCCGTCCTCCGGCAGGACCCAGATGGACTCCTGCAGGTCGAAGACCAGGCGGCCGTCCGTTGCGGCGTCGACAGACAGGTTGCTGCCGCTCGTCAGCGTTTGCTGCGCGCCGGCCGGACCTGCGACGGCCAGCAAAAAAAGGACTGCGAGTAGTGCTCTCAATTCCGCCGGGCTTAGGGTTGCAACCGGGTGCCGGTCCAGGCGCCGGTGACAAAGGCATCATCGTCCTGGCGTACCAGCTGTCTTTCCCAGCGCGCCCGGTCGTGAATACGATCCTTGCCTTCGATCCAGAGTTCGACGCTGCTGGCCCAGACGCGGTAGCCGCCCCAGTGCTCGGGTCGCTGCAACACCGGCCGTTCGGAGCCGATGATGGACTGCAGGTTCTTCGCGACATTGACGCCGAGTTTCATGGCGCGCTTGCCGACCTGCCGAATCAGTGCGCCACGCGATTCGAGCGGCTCGCTCTGGTCGCTGCCCCAGGCCCCGAGCTGGCTGCCCCAGTCCCGGGACGCGAAATAGGCGTCGCTCTCGGCGGCTGGCGAACGTACGGCCTGGCCGCCGATGCGCACCTGCCGGCCCAGCTGGTCCCAGTGAAACAGCACCGCGACATTCGGATTGCCGGCAATCTGCCGGGCTTTCACCGAGCGATAATTCGTATAGAAGACCAGGTAGCCCGGGTCGGCGTGAAAGTCCTTGCACAACACCATGCGCGCGCTCGGCAGTGCATCGTCGCTGACAGTGACCAGCGCCATCGCATTCGGATTGCGCTTGACCGCCTTGTCGGTGGCATCAGCGATCCATGCGGCGACCCAGTGCATGGGATCGTCGGGCAAGTTGTCCGGAAGCCGGTCATTCAGGTAAGGGTCGTTCACAGGCGCAGACTATCAAAGCCAAAGCATGCGAGCACTAGCCGGTGACCAGGGTGCCGCCTTCGCGCCGGGGGTCGGCAGCGACCGCGATTCCGTCCGCCGGCGAATAGCGCGCGACACCCACGCCGCCAAAGTACATGCCGATGCGCGAAGTCACGTGCAGTGGTATGTCGACGTCGGGCAGGTCGAGCCCGGGTTCCGCCATCAGCCGCTCAGCGTCGCCGCTGGTGTCAACGTGCACGCGCGGGTGGGCAACCGCATCTTCGAGCGGCATTTGCAGGTGCAGGTAGTTGAGCAGGAATTGTTGCAACGCCGTGGTAATGCGGTCAGCACCGGGTGAGCCGATGGCGACGACGGAATCGGCATTGCGCGCGACGCTGGGGGCCATGTTGGACGGCAGGCGGTCTCCGGCCGGCGCGGCGTCGAGGCCGCGCCGGTTCAACTCCAGTTCGCCGAGACAGTTGTTCAGCCACAAGCCGGTACCGGCCGGCATCTCGCCGGAGCCATAGCCGGACGAAGCCGTGACGGCACACGCCAGGCCATCCGAATCCACGGCGGACGTGTGCACCGTGGAGGCCGAAGCCCAGTCACTGAGCAGGCGGCCGTTCTTCGCTGTCTCGAGCAGCGTCGCGGCTTCAGCACCAATGTCGGCTGCCAGGTCGAGGCGCTGTTTCCTGAAGCCGAGGCAGGCGCGCTGCACCCGAACCAGTTGCGCGAGTGCGTCGCGGGTCCATGTCCTGGTCTGCAGGTCGCCACAGGCCATCAGCATCGCCGCGAGCACGCTGCCGCCGACCGCCGGTGGCGGGTTGCTGGCGATCGACCAGTCGCCCAGGGGTACACGCAACGAGGGCCTTTCGATCGCAACGAACGCAGCGAGGTCCTGTCGCGTCAGTGAACCGCCGGCGTCGCGTACGTGATTGACCATTGCGGCAGCGAGATCGCCTTCGTAAAAAACTCGCGCACCGTCTTCGGCGATGCTGCCAAGGGAGTCTGCCAGGTGCGGAACGCGAACCAGGCTGCCCGCCGGACGCAGCTCGCGGTTGTCATCGTGCAGCGCAAAAAAACCGTCGTCGCTGCGGCCGAAAATCGGTTCCCCCGAGTAGCCGAGATAATAGTGACAGGCCGCCGACAACGGAAAACCATCGCGAGCCGCGGCGATGCTCGGGGCGAACAGGTCCTGCCACGGCGACCTGCCGAACAATTGCCAGGCCCGCTCGACGGCCTTCAGCGAACCCGGAACGGCAACCGCACCTGCCCCGATGAGTGTTGTGATACCGCCGCCATAGTCGAGTGTCAGGCTGGTCGCGCCACGGCCGCCACGGCCGGCTTCCAGGCCGAGGCCGGGAATCGCCGTGTTGCCGTCGATCGTAAGCGGCTCACCGTTAGCCGGCCAGACGGTTATGTACGCGCTGCCGGCCAGCGCGCAAACGCCGGGTTCGGTATTCATTGTCAGGAGTGCCGCGGCAAGCGCACAGTCAACGGCATTGCCACCGCGGTCCGCAACATACCGGGCTGCCTCGGCGGCCAGCCCGGAGGTTGTGGCGACGCCGATCCGGGTCATCTGACCTGCTGCGAAACGGTTCGTCCGGCCTTGCGCGCCACGCTGTCCAACATTCGATCTAGAAATGAATGACCGATCGAATGCTCTTGCCTTCGTGCATCAGGTCGAAGGCCTTGTTGATGTCTTCCAGCGGCATCGTGTAGGTAATGCACTCGTCGATCTTGATTTCGTCGTTCATGTACTGCTCGACCATACCGGGCAACTGCGAGCGGCCGCGGCAGCCGCCGAACGCCGTGCCGCGCCAGACCCGGCCGGTGACCAGCTGGAACGGACGTGTGGAGATTTCCTGGCCGGCACCGGCTACACCGACGATAACCGACTCACCCCAGCCCTTGTGGCAGCATTCCAGTGCCGCACGCATCAGGTCAACGTTGCCGACGCATTCAAACGAATAGTCGACGCCGCCGTCGGTCAGGTCGACGATGACTTCCTGGATCGGATTGCTGTGGTCTTTCGGATTGACGGTATCGGTCGCACCGAACTGCCGCGCCAGTTCGAACTTGTCCTCATTGATGTCGATCGCAATGATGCGGCCGGCCCTGGCCATCTGTGCGCCCTGGATGGCGCTGAGGCCGACGCCGCCGAGACCGAACACGGCAACCGTATCGCCGGGCTGCACCTTGGCGGTATTCAGCACCGCGCCGATGCCGGTCGTGATGCCGCAACCGAGCAGGCACACTTTTTCGAGCGGCGCTTCCTTGCTGATTTTTGCGACGGCGATTTCCGGCAGCACCGTGTACTCGCTGAAAGTCGATGTGCCCATGTAGTGATAGACGGTCTTGCCGTTCGATGAAAATCGCGAGGTGCCGTCCGGCATCAGTCCCTGGCCCTGGGTGACGCGAATTGCCTGGCACAGGTTGGTTTTTCCCGATGTGCAGAAGTTGCACTCACCGCACTCCGGCGTGTACAGCGGAATGACGTGGTCCCCGACCGCCAGCGATGTCACGCCGTCCCCGATTTCCTCAACGATGGCGCCGCCTTCGTGACCCAGGACGGCCGGGAAAATGCCCTCCGGGTCCTCGCCGGACAGCGTAAACGCGTCGGTGTGGCAGACACCGGTAGCAACGTTGCGCAGCAACACTTCGCCGGCTTTCGGGCCATCCAGGTCGATGGTTTCGATTTCGAGGGGTTTGCCTGCTTCCCAGGCGACGGCGGCACGTGTCTTCATCGCGATTCGGCTCCGGTATTTATTTTTCGTTTTGCGAGCGGGGATATTCGCACGATTGGCCGCCCGCGGACAACGCGGCAACGCTTGCCCATGCTCGCCGGTGTCCTGTACAACTGGCAGTGTCCTGCCCGCGAGGGCGCAACAGAAGAACAGCATGACACTTGAAGAGCTTCGCGGCGAACTGTCTGCCGTGGACCGGCAGCTGGTAAAGCTGATCGCCGAGCGGCAGCGCCTGGTCGGCAAGATCGGTCGCAACAAGCAGGCCAGCGGCACCGGTACGCGCGACTATGCACGCGAAAAGGATGTTCTGGACATGGCGCGTGCAGAGGCCCAGGCCGCCGGTCTCGACCCGGAACTGGCCGAGAACGTGTTGCGCGAGCTGATTCGCTCGTCACTCGCCAGCCAGGAACGTGACCGCGTAATCTCCGAGGGCAAGGGCAACGGTCGCCGGGTCCTCGTGATCGGCGGGGCCGGCAAGATGGGCAACTGGTTTGCCGATTTTTTTCGCTCGCAGGGTTTCGAGACGGTAATCGCCGATCCGGGTGTCGCCGACGGCGACGGCCAGTTTTCAAACTGGACGGATGCGGGCATCGACTACGACGTCATTGTCGTCGCGGCGCCGCTCGGGATATCCGGCCGGATTCTCGCCCAGCTGGCCGTGCTCAAACCTGCCGGCCTGGTCTTCGATATCGGCTCACTGAAGACGCCGTTGCTGGACGGATTGCGGGAACTGGCAGCTGCCGGGTGCCGGGTCGCATCGCTGCACCCGATGTATGGGCCGAATACCCGCCTGTTGTCCGGGCGGCACCTGATCTTCATGGATGCGGGCAATGCCGAAGCCGTCGACGCCGCGAAGGAGCTGTTCTCGGCGACGATGGTCGAGAAAATCGACATGAGTCTCGACGATCATGACCGGTTGATCGCCTACGTACTGGGTCTGTCGCACGCCCTGAACATTGCGTTTTTTACGGCGCTGGCAGAAAGCGGTGAGGCAGCGCCGAAGCTCGCCCAGATGTCCTCGACGACCTTCGACGCACAGCTTCTCGTATCGGCTGCGGTCGCACAGGACAATCCGCGCATGTATTTCGAGATCCAGAATCTGAACAAGTTCGGTCTCGGCCCCCTCGATGCGCTCTGCGAAGCGGCGGAACGGATACGCGATGCCGTCTCCCGCGGAGACGAGGATGGCTTCGTCGAGCTCATGCACAAGGGCCGGGACTACATTGCGACCCGTGGCTGAACCGGGACTGTGGCGACCGGCCGCGCTGCTGGCGCTCTGTGGCCTGGCCATTGCCTGTTCACGCGATGCGCCGCCGCAACCGGAGCCGCAGCAAACACCGGCCGAAGCGGATGCTGTCGTCGTTTATGCAGCGTACGAAGACAAGACCTACCTGCCCGCGCTGCTGAACGGCTTTACGCAGGAGACCGGCACGGTGACGATCGTGCGCAATGGCGAAGCGCCGGAGATTATCGACGACATTCTGCTGAAGCGCGCGACGCCGCCGGCCGATATCCTGATAACACCTTCGGTAGCAGGCGCGTGGCGCGTCGCCGAAGAAGGCGAATTGCGGCCCAATTTCTCCACCGTGGTCGCCGCCATGCCGGTACCGCTGACGGACCCGGACCGGTACTGGACCGCGCTCAGTTATCGCACGGCAGTGATTGCCTATGATGAAGACGCGGTTGACCCGGCGGCGCTGCATGCCTACGAGGACCTGGCCGCGGCGGACTTGCGACGCAAGCTGTGCCTGTCAACGTCATCGCTGGCCATCAACCGCGCTGTCGTCGCCATGCTGATTCACAAGCTCGGCAAACGTGACGCCGAACTCGCCGTCCGTGGCTGGGTGGCCAACCTGGCGCAGCCACCGTTTGACACGCAAGCGCAGTTGCTGGGCGCGATCAGTCGTGGCGAGTGTGCGCTCGGCATCGTATCGAGCTCGGCCGTGACCGGGTCTCGACTCGGCGTGCATGCACCCGCCGAGCTGTATTTTGACATCGAGGCCATTGGCGTGACGCGGCATGCACGGAATCCCGAGGCCGCCGCCGCGTTGGTCGACTGGCTGCTGACGCCGGAAATCCTCGCACAACATGCCGCGCAAACCGCAGCGCTGCCGGCCACCGGGCCGGTGCCCGACCTGCAGAGCATCATGCTTGTGGCGGAAGGACTGGAAGAAGCCGTCAGGCTGGCAGAACGTGCACGGTATCGCTAGCGGGAACTGTTGATTGGTGTAAAGTAGTCGTCAGTGAAGGTTTGATACCGGTTGCCATGAGCAACGATTGGATAGACGACGAAGGATTCCGTGCCAACGTCGGCATCATCCTGGTAGATGGTGCCGGCAAGCTGCTGCTGGGAGGCCGCGTCAGCAACAAGGGCTGGCAGTTTCCGCAAGGCGGCATCCTGCATGGCGAAGACCCGGGCGAGGCGATGTTTCGCGAACTGCACGAGGAAGTGGGGTTGAACCGGGAGGACGTCGAACTGCTCGGCAGTACGACGGACTGGATTCGCTACCGCCTGCCGAGGAAATACATTCGGCGTCACAGCAAACCGCTTTGTATCGGCCAGAAGCAGCGCTGGTTCATGCTGCGCCTGCTCGCCAGCCATGACCGGCTGCGCTTCGACCGCGGCGAACAGGCCGAGTTCGACCGGGTGCGCTGGGTCGACTACTGGCGACCGGTCAACGAGGTGATCTACTTCAAACGGCGTGTCTATGCCCAGGCGCTGCACGAACTGGGCAGAACCGCTTATCCGCACGAGATGCCGCCGAGGCCGCGCTGGTGGCCAAAGCGTTGGCATGTCGCCCTCGACAAGGATATCCGGCAGGCTAAAAAGGCTTGACGACCGCCAGTAGCACGATCGAAACCAGGAACACGGTCGGGATTTCGTTGAACCAGCGCAGCCAGCGCGTATCGTCGCTGGGCGCCGCATCGCGCAGTCGCCCGATCCAGCTGAAACAGCGGTAGTGGAATATCACCAGCCCAAGCAGCAGCAACAGCTTTACCTGGAACCAGCCGACCCGCAGCAAAGCGTGGTTGATCAGCAACATCGCGATGCCGAACAACGCCGTCAGAACGGCGCCGATCGTCATGATGGCGAACAGCCGCACTTCCATGACGGCGAAACGCTCGCGGCTGGCCTGGTCGGTTGCCGCAGAGTGGTAAATGAACAGGCGCGGCAGGTAAAACAGCCCGGCAAACCAGGTCACCATGAAGACGATGTGCAGGCCCTTGAGCCAGAGATAGTGTGCCGCCATCGCCCAATCATGCCTAAACCTGTGAAACTCGTCACGTATGAGCGCCAACTTACTGTCCTGACGCACTTTTCACTGGCGTTGCTGCCGCGTAACATAACGTCTTTAGCTTGCTCGAGAACGCCCTGGTGTCCAGACACTCGCCGTTTCATTCCCACAGCCCGGGACGGGTCGTGCTGACACGACTGCTGATCGCCGCGCTGGTGCTGGTGTGTGCCTACCTCGTCTTCGAATTCGGCCGTATCCAGGCCAATTACAATATCGTCGAGGCCGGGCGCGAGCGGCAGGCTTACGAAGACCATATTGACGAGCTCGATGACGAGATTGCCGAGTTGAAAGAGGCGATCGCGATTCTCGAGACCAATCGCGACATCGACCGGGCTGCATACCAGCAGGTCGAGGCAAGCCTGGTCGAGTTGCAAGCCAGGATCCAGGAACAGACCAACGAAATCGCGTTCTACCGCGGCATAATTTCGCCGGCCGATGGCAAAGCCGGGCTGCGCGTGCAGGATTTGCGCCTGACCCGCTCGGCGACGGAGCGCGCCTACAACGTGCGGCTGGTCTTGGTGCAGTCATTGAAGCACGACCGCACGGTGTCCGGTGATGTCGGGTTGTTCGTCGAAGGCGTGCAGGACGGCAGCGATGTCAGCTACCCTTACTCACAGCTTCTCAGCAGCGACGCCGAAAGTCAGTGGGCATTCAAGTTTCGCTATTTCCAGGATTTCGACCGCGAAATCGTCTTGCCGGATGGGTTTACGCCGGAGAGCATCCGGATCGAAGTGCGTTCGAAGACGCGATCGATTTCCAGTATTGAAGAACGTTACGCCTGGGCTGCGAGTTCGGGTTAACGCAGGAGTATCAGATGTTTGGCAAAAAGAAAGACCGCAGGCACACCGTTGTTGACACGCTCGTCGGTGCGAACAGCAAGATCCACGGGGACTTGAATTTTGAGGGTGGCTGCCATATTGATGGAATAGTAGAAGGCAGCGTCAGTGCCGACGAAGACAGCAACTCTGCGCTGAGTATCAGCGAGCAGGGTACTGTCGAAGGCGGCGTGACGGTACCTTATGTCGTGTTGCACGGTATCGTTCGCGGTGATGTCTACGCCACGCGGCGGGTCGAACTGGGGCCCACTGCACGGGTCATCGGCAATGTTTACTACAACCTGATAGAAATGGCGATTGGAGCAGAAATTAACGGTAAACTGGTACACCAGCCGGAAGGTCAGGTGGCATTGCTCGAACAGACCACGCGAATTGACGAGTCGGCTGCATAGGCACTAACGAACCGCACAGATTTTCTTATGAATACGCAAACACCCGTCATAGGCACCACCGCGCCGCCGCCACCGATCGTCTTTACCGACGCTGCGGCGCACAAGGTCAGCGAGCTGATCCGGGAAGAAGACAACCCGGACCTGAAGTTGCGCGTGTTCATCTCCGGCGGCGGCTGTTCCGGATTCCAGTACGGTTTTACCTTCGATGAGAAAATAGAGGATGGCGACAGCCAGGTCGAGAACCAGGGCGTGACACTTGTCATCGACCCGATGAGCGTGCAGTACCTGATGGGCGCCGAGATTGATTACAAGGAAGACCTGCAGGGCGCGCAATTCATTATTCGTAATCCGAATGCAGCAACTACCTGCGGTTGTGGTTCCTCCTTTACCGTCTGAAGCGCCCGCCGAGGTCATCGCGGCCGTCGACCTCGGATCCAACAGTTTTCACATGATCGTCGGCGAACTGCGCCACGGGCAGATCGTCGTGCTCGATCGCATCCGCGAGAGCGTGCGCCTGGCCGAGGGGTTCTCCGACTCCGGTGAGCTGTCCGCCGAGGCACGCAGCCGGGCACTCGACTGCCTGTCACGCTTCGGCGAGCGCCTGCGCGACATGCGCGCCGGCAGCGTACGTGCCGCCGGCACCAGTACGTTCCGCCGGGCGCAGGAAAAATCCGGTTTCATGCGCGAAGCGGAGGCGGCGCTGGGCCACCCCATCGACATTGTCTCCGGGCGCGAAGAGGCGCGCCTCATTTATGCCGGCGTCATCAGCAGCCTGCCGCCGAACGACGGTGAGCGCCTGGTCGTGGATATCGGTGGCGGCAGTACCGAGTTGATCCAGGGTCGCGGGCGGCAGCCGACCAGGCTGGAAAGCCTGCACCTGGGTTGCGTGCGCATGACCGAGCGATTCTTCGGTGCCGGCAGCATCAACAGTGCTGCATTCGACAGTGCGCGCAACGCGGCGCGGCTGGAACTGCGGCCGGTCAAGGCATTTTTTCGAGGTTCCGGCGATGTCGAAGCGATCGGTGCGTCCGGCACGATTCGTTCGGCGGAACAGGTCGCGACCGCGCTTGGCCTGACTGACACACATACGCTGTCGAGCGAGGTTCTCGAAGCGCTGATTGCCCGGGTCCTGGAGTTTGATTCGATCAACCAGCTCAGTTTGCCGGGCCTCTCCGAACGCCGTGCCCAGGTATGGCCGGGCGGGCTGGCGATCCTGGCGGAACTGCTTGCCGTCCTGCGTATCCAGCGCATGACCGTTGCAGACGGTGCCATGCGCGAAGGATTGCTGCATGACCTCATCGGACGCATGCAGCACGATGACGCGCGCGAGCAGACGGTGCAGGCGATGATGGCGCGGTACCAGGTCGACCGGCAGCAGGCCGAGCGAGTCGCCGAAACGGCAGCCGGGCTACTCGAGCAATGCGCGGCAAGCTGGGGACTCGAGGACCCGCTGTACGCGCAGATTCTCAGGTGGGCCGCATGCCTGCACGAAATCGGTCTCGATATTGCGCATGACGGCTACCAGCGGCACGGTGCGTACATCGCGGAGAATGCAGATATGCCCGGTTTCCCGCGGGCAGAGCAAAGACTGCTTGCTTACCTGATCGAAAATCAGCGGCGGTCGTTCACGAGCCGGCTGAAGAGTTCGCTGCCGCGCGGCTGGCGGCGTGCTGCAATGCGGCTGGCCCTGCTGCTGCGACTCGGCGTGCTGATCAACCGCAGCCGCGGTTCGCTCGGCCTCGAGCGGCTCGAGATCGAAGTTCACGGGGCCAAAATCCAGTTGCGGTTCGATCCTGACTGGCTTGCGGCAAACCCGCTGACAGTTGCGGACCTGACGCAGGAACAGGAACACCTGGCAAACAGCAAGTACAGCCTGAGCTTCTGATTCCCGAGTGCCGATCCGGGTCCGGACCAGGGCCGTCGCACGGGTCCTGCTCAGCGAATTCCGTCGGGTTTTCGCCCTAGGACGGTGCGGCCAGTTGCCGCAGAAACTCGGCCTGCGCCCTGACCGGTGCTGCCTTGCCAGGCTGCAACCGTTCGTAGCTGCCGTCGCCGTGCAGGACCCATGCCTGGCAGTTGTCGGCCAGGAACAGCTCGAGGTCGCTCATGATCTGCTTCTTCATCGCCTTCTGGCTGATCTGGAAGCAGGACTCATTGCGATGAAACAGGTTGCGTTCCATCCAGTCGGCGCTCGAGCAATAGAACTCGCCGTCGCCATTGTTGCCAAAATAGTAGACCCGCGAGTGCTCGAGAAAGCGTCCGACAATCGAACGCACCCGGATGTTCTCGGACAGGCCCGGGACACCGGGGCGCAATGTACAGATGCCGCGGATGATCAGGTCGACTTGCACGCCAGCAGCGGAGGCCTCGTACAACGCATCGACAATGCCGACTTCATTCAGTGAATTGACCTTGACGATGATCCGGCCATCATCGCCGGAGCGGGCAATCTCGGTTTCCCGCTGAATTTTCCGAATCAATGCATCGTACAGGCTGAAAGGCGAAGCAAGCATGCGCTTGAGTCCGCGGGCTTCCGTCAGGCTGGTCAGTTGCAGGAACATCTTGTGCACGTCTTCGCCCAGCCGCTGGCTGCTGCTCAGGTAGCCGTAATCGGTATACACACGCGAAGTGGCGTGATGATAATTGCCGGTACCGAGGTGTACGTAACGCTTCAGCTCGTCGCCTTCACGGCGCACGACCAGGGCCATCTTGGCGTGGGTCTTGTAACCCACGAGCCCATAGACCACCTGCGCGCCGGCTTCCTGCAGGCGATTGGCGAGTGAAATGTTCGCCGCTTCGTCAAACCGTGCCATCAATTCGATGATCACGGTAACTTCCTTGCCGGAGCGGGCGGCAGCTACCAGGTGATCGACGATGGGTGACCCCGGCCCGGTGCGGTACAGCGTTATCTTGATGGCGAGCACATTCGGGTCTCTCGATGCCGCCTTGATGAAGTCGATGGTCGGTGAGAACGAATGGTACGGGTGGTGCAGCAATACGTTCTTTTTTGCCAGCAACTCGAAAATGTTCTCCTTGCTGCGTAACTCCGGCGGACGGCCCTGCGTGAACAGCGGGTAGGACAGGTCCGGCTGGTCTTCAATGTCACAGATCGTGGCCAGCCGGTTCAGGTTGACGGGCCCTTCGACGAGATACATGTCGTTGCGATCGAGCTGAAAATGGTCCAGCAGGAATTCCTGCAGGTCCTCCGGGCACTCGTGGCTGACCTCGATGCGTACCGCGGCGCCGTAGCGGCTGGCTTCGAGCTGGCCTTCCAGTGCATGGACAAGGTCCTGGACTTCTTCGTCGTCGACATACAGGTTGCTGTTGCGGGTTACGCGGAACTGGTAGCAGCCACTGACGTCCAGGCCGGGGAACAATTCGTCGATGTGGTCCTTGATGATCGAAGACAGGAAAACATAGTCATGTGCGCCGGGGCTGCTCAATTCTTCCGGCAGCCGGATGATGCGTGGCAGCGATCGGGGCGCCTGCACCATTCCCCGGTGTCGCATGCGGCCGAAGGCATCCTCGCCGTGCAGGCGAATAATGAAGTTCAGGCTCTTGTTCAGGATCTTCGGAAACGGCCGGGACGGATCAAAGGTGAGCGGACTGAGTACCGGCACGACCTGCTCGAGAAAATACCGGCGCAGCCAGGTTTTCTGTTCCGCCGTCTGGTCGCCGGGCCGCAAGAAATTGATGCCGGCCTCGGCGAGTTCGGGCAGCAGTACGTCATTCAGCAACTGGTACTGCTGTTTGACCAGCCCGAGCAATTCCTGGTGCAGCGCCTCGAGTACGACGCTGGCCGGCAATTTCTCCGGCCCCGGCGCCGGCGCGCCGATCTCGACGTGTTGCTTCAGGGCGGCGACCCGGATTTCGAAAAACTCGTCGAGATTCGTACACGTAATGCACAGGAATCGCAGCCGCTCGAGCAGCGGAATCGCCTGGTCCAGGGCCTGTGCGAATACGCGCTTGTTGAACTCGAGCTGGCTCAGTTCGCGATTGATGTACAGGTCTGTAGCGGGGCGGGCTAGCGCTTCCATCGGCCTCTCGAAACGTCCGGGCCGGTCAGTATAGCAACGGGCCGGTTACGAAAATGTTAAGCGCATTCCGCTTCAGCCGGGTTGCACGAGTTCGCCCAGGACGACCGCTTCGCTGGCGCCGGTGACCGATGGCAGGTTGCCGGGAAGGCCTTGCAGGTGGCGCATGGCCAGCCAGGCAAACGCGACCGCTTCGACCCAGTCCGGGTCAAGCCCGGCACTGGCCGTGGAGCCTACCGCGACCCCTGGCAGCAGTTCCCGAATTGCCTGCACGAGTACCGGGTTGTGCACGCCGCCACCACAGATCAGCAATTCAGACGTTCCAGGTGCATGAGCGGCAATGGCATCGGCGATCGTCCGGGCGCTAAGCTGGCACAAGGTTGCCTGCACATCCACGGGGCTGATCGCCGCAACCGGGAATCGTTCGATCCACGCCAGGTTGAAGTGTTCGAAGCCGGTGCTCTTTGGCGGCGCGGCCGCGAAATAGGGCTCGGTGAGAAACTGCTGCAACAGGTCCTGCTGCACGGTCCCCGCGGCGGCCCAGTGACCGTCGCGGTCGAAAGACTCGCCTTTTTGCCGGCGTATCCAGGCATCCATCAGCGAGTTGCCGGGGCCGGTGTCAAATCCGATGGTATTGCGGTCGTCGGTGAGTACCGTGACGTTGGCCACGCCGCCGATATTGAGCACACAGCGGGTCGTCCCGGGTGCGCGAAACAGCCATTCGTGGAAATAAGGGGCGAGCGGAGCGCCCTGGCCGCCAGCGCTGATGTCCGCGGTGCGAAAATCACAGACGGTTGGCCGGCCGGTACCGTCGGCAATAATTTGCGGGTCACCAATCTGCAGCGAGAACGGACGGTCTGCATCGGGCTGGTGGCGCAGCGTCTGGCCGTGGCTGCCGATGGCGGCAACTTCTGCGGCATCGACGCCGCTGCTGGCCAGCAGGGCCAGGGCCGCATCGCGAAATGCGACACCGGTTTGCCGGTCGAGCTCGGCGAGATTGCCGATCTCTTCGCTCAGCGGTACATCGATTGCGGCCAGCAATTGCCTGCGCAACGCGGGCGGATACGCGACGCTGGCGGTACCGAGGATCTGCAGTGAAGCAGAACCGAATTCGACCAGCGCCGCATCGATGCCGTCCATGCTGGTACCGGACATCAGGCCGACAAAGAGCTTGTTCATCGGCCGCCGGTGCCTATGGCGCCGCAACAGCAATCGAGGCGAGCTGGGTACGCTTGAACTTGTCGAGTTCTTCCAGGATGGGTGCGGATTCGGCCAGGAATTCCTGCCGGTACTTGTCGGCGATGGGGTCCGCCTGTGGCAGTTCGACGGTGCGCGGATTTCGGTGCACGCCGTTCAAACGGTATTCGTAATGCAGGTGGGCGCCGGTCACGAGGCCGGTCGCGCCGACGTAGCCGATGGTTTGTCCCTGTCGAACCCTGGCCCCGTTACCTGCCTTGCTGGCGAAGCGCGACATGTGTGCATACAACGTCGTGATGTTGCCGCCGTGCTGCAGTATCACGACATTGCCGTAGCCGCTTTTCTTACCGCGGAAAATCACCTTGCCGTCGCCGGCTGCCTTGATCGGTGTGCCGTGTGGCGCCGCGTAGTCGACGCCGCGGTGTGGCCGAACGGTCTTCAGTACCGGGTGACGCCGGTTCGGGTTGAACGGCGAACTGACACGAAAGTCGACTGGCGAGCGCAGGAAGGCTTTGCGCACGCTGTGGCCGTCGGGTGTGAAATAGTCACTGTGGCCGGTTTCGTCAACGAAACGGATGGCCCGGTTGGTTCTGCCGTTGTTGTTGAATTCTGCCGCGATGATTTCACCGTCGGTGACGAACTCGCCGTCCTGCCAGATCTCTTCCCATTGCACGTAGTAGTTGTCGCCGCTGCGGATGTCCAGCACGAAGTCGACGTCCCAGGCAAAGATACCGGCCAGGTTCATGATCAGCTTGTCCGACAGGCCCGCATCGGCACCACTTTCATACAGTGACGTCTGGATTACGCCATAGGCCATGCGCTTGCGCTTTTCGATCGGGCGCTCGACGATTGTCGCACTGTAACCGGCGTCGCCGCGCTCGACCAGCAGGGCACTGGTCAGGTCCAGCACGGAATACATGCTGATCAGCTGGCCGTCCGCGTGCGTAATCTCGAAAATATCGCCGGGCTGTATCCTGCGCAGCTGCGCCCTGGCTTCTTCGAGGCGGGCAATGCTTGACAGGTCGCCGAGGTTCAAATGATGGCTCCGGAACAACTTGTCCAGCGTGTCGCCGGATTTGATTTCCAGTGTCAGCGTCTCGTATTCGGGCTCGGGCAGCAGTACCAGCGGTACGTCGCTGACGGGGAATTCACTGGCAGCGATTTCTTCCGCGGGGAACGGTTCACCCGGTGCCGCGCTCATGCCTGGTGCCGGCACGCTGGCGACGGATGACTCGTCGGATCTGTCGACGGTGGAGAGCAGCGCAAGGCCGAGAAGCGGGATGCCGAGACCGACGACGAACCATTGCATCGCCTTTATTTTTTTGGGCGATTTTGCGGCCGTCGGTTTGTAATCGTGTAGCAGTTGACTGCTCGAACGACGCAAGTCGGCGTCCCCTGGATTATGGATGCGGCTACTCTACCGTGAGGCTTCGTACAGGTCAAAGAAAGGTGTTATAAGTCATAGTCTTAAAACAATGCTAAAGTTCGGCAGCAAATTCGGGACACAACAGTAATTCATGACTGATTTCGAGCAACAATTGCAGGAACTGGTCCGCGGCGCGGACGAGGTCTTGCCGGATGGCGGACTCGCTGCAAAACTGAAAAAAGGCAAGCCCCTGGTCGTCAAGACCGGGTTTGATCCGACAGCTCCGGACCTGCACCTGGGACATACCGTATTGATCAACAAGATGCGGCAATTCCAGGAGTTTGGCCACGAAGTGATCTTCCTCATCGGCGACTTCACCGGCATGATTGGCGACCCATCCGGCAAGAACGCGACGCGCCCGCCGCTCACGCCCGAAGAAATCCAGGCGAATGCCCGGACCTACGAGTCGCAGATCTACAAGATCCTGGACGAGAACTCGACGCGCATCGAATTCAACTCCAACTGGATGGGCAAGATGGATGCGGCAGGGCTGATCAAGCTGTCCTCCCATCACACGGTGGCGCGAATGCTGGAGCGCGATGACTTCAACAAGCGCTACACCGGCGGCCAGCCGATTTCGATCCACGAATTCCTGTACCCGATCGTGCAGGGTTACGATTCTGTTGCGTTACGGGCTGACGTGGAACTGGGCGGTACCGACCAGAAGTTCAATCTGCTGGTTGGCCGGCAGCTGCAGCAGGATTTCGGCCAGGAGCCACAGGTCGTCCTGACGATGCCGTTGCTCGAGGGGCTCGACGGTGTACAGAAGATGTCCAAGTCTCTGGGCAACTATATCGGTATCACCGACGCGCCGGGCGAGATGTTCGGCAAGATCATGTCGATCTCGGACGACCTGATGTGGCGCTACTTCGAGTTGCTGAGTTTTCGCTCTATCGAGGACATTGCAGGCATCAAAAAGAGCGTCGAAGACGGACGCAACCCGCGCGATGCCAAGTTCGAACTCGCGGTTGAAATCGTTGCGCGCTTCCACGGCGAGGCGGCGGGCGCTGCCGCGCAGCAGGAGTTCGTATCCCGCTTCCAGCAGGGAGCCATGCCCGAGGACATCCCCGATGTGACGTTGCAAAGTGACGACGGCCAGCTGGGCATCGCTCACCTGTTAAAAGGCGCCGGCCTGGTCGCCAGTACGTCCGAGGCCTTCCGCATGATCCAGCAGGGTGCCGTAAAAATCGATGGCGCCCGCGTGGAAGATCGCGGATTGCAAATTCCGGCCGGAAGCGCAGACGTCTACCAGGTCGGCAAACGCAAGTTTGCCCGCGTGCACCTGAAATAGTGGGAATCTCGCGACAGCAACGGCGTCTAAGCAGGCCATGAGTATCCGGTTAATGACACACACGGCCTTGGCCACCCTTTTGCTGCTGACGCTGGCGCTGCCTGCGCGGGCTGCCGCTGAAGACTCGTATGCCGAGGCGGAAAAGCTGGAAATGCACCGTCAGGAAATTTTCCGGACGCAGGCCGAGTTGCTGGTCGAGACGCTGAACCATGGTTCTTTCGAGATGTTCATGGCTTCGATCGACCGCCAGGATTTTCTCAACCGGATCTACGGATTGCGCCTGATCGACCAGCGGCTGAAACGGGACTTCAACGACAGCATGGAGTTCCAGTTCGAAGGCCTGGTCAAGGACGGCTTTCGTGCAAGCAACGGCGAGATCCGGGCAACGCTGCTGGGTGTTGAGTCCAGCGGCGACCGTGGCCGCGCACTGGTGCGCTACGACCTGCCCGACCTGCAATTCAGTTATCACGACTATGAACTGCGGCTCGACGAGAATGACAAGTTCTACGTCGTCGACTGGGTCGACTGGCTCGAGGGTCAGCGGTTCACCGATGCCATCGGCACCTCGCTGGTCATGGCGGCGCCGAGCGAGGCAGCGGTTCGGAAACTGATCGACATACAGAACGTCAAGGAGGCCGAGCTGTTTCAATTGCGCGAGCTCCTGAAAGCGGCGCGTGACCGGCAGACCCGGCGCTACTCCGATATTTACGCGCAGCTGGACCCGGTTCTGCGCAAACAACGAATAGTCGTGTTGCAGAATGTCCTGCTGAGCAGGGCCGTGAACAATCGCCGCTTTCTCCGGGAGGCGCTGGTCGTGATGGCGGAGTACTTCCCTGAAGAGCCGTTGTTTTCGCTGATGTTGCTCGACTTCTACGTGCCGACGCGCCAGTACGACGAGGCGATTGCCGGTTTGCGCCGGACCTACGACAAGTTCGGCTTCGACGATGCCGCAATGGAAGCCCGAATATCGGCCATTGAACTGGCGAAAGGCAATGCCGACGATGCCGCGGCCTATGCCGAGCGGGCGCTCTTGTTCGAGCCGGGCCTCGAGCTTGGCTGGTGGTCGGCCCTGCGCGCACGCGTGGCAACCGGGGATTTCGCCGGCGCCGTCGAGGCGCTGACGCAACTGGAAGACCAGCACGGCCACACGCTGCGGGCCGAGCAACTCGCGTCAGACAAGTCTTTTGCGCCGCTGCTGGCTTCGGACGAATTCAGCCGCTGGTCCGAGGCGCGCTGAGCTGCGACCCGCCGGTGCGCGGCGATCCGCGGGTTTGCTGAGATCGGCGGTCGAGCGCTGCACCCGGAATCGCACAGCAGCCTGGATCAGGCCCTGAAAATGTACGACGGCGCGGGTTTCCGGCTCGTTGCGTGCCCCGGGCATTCGGATTACGCCCGCCGGGACACCGGCATGGCTCGCCGCTCGGGTTAGAAGGGGCTGAAAATCAAGGAAAAACCGCTCCCGCCGGCGACCGGTGCAAGTTATTTGCAGAAATGTTGCAAATAGGTGTTGACGGGCCGACGATCGTCGCTATAATGCCCGTCCGCTGCAGGTACGGTGTCCTGCAGCAAACCTCCAATTAGCAGTACAAAACAGGCCCGGGCTGTTCAAGCGGCGCGTTAGGCCTGTATAATTGTGGGTTCCCCCGAAATACCGGGGACGTTCTTTAAAAATTGAATCAGATAATTTGTGTGGGTGCTTGCGTTGGAATTTGCATTGGCAAAATCAAACGTAAGAACCATGTTTAATTCGAGTAATTAAGTTGGGGATTACGTCTTTAGATAAAGCTCAAAGCTTTAAACTGAAGAGTTTGATCCTGGCTCAGATTGAACGCTGGCGGCATGCCTAACACATGCAAGTCGAACGGAAACGATGGGAGCTTGCTCCCAGGCGTCGAGTGGCGGACGGGTGAGTAATACTTAGGAATCTACCCAGTAGCGGGGGACAACTCGGGGAAACTCGAGCTAATACCGCATACGCTCTACGGAGGAAAGCAGGGGATCTTCGGACCTTGCACTATTGGATGAGCCTAAGTCGGATTAGCTTGTTGGTGAGGTAAAGGCTCACCAAGGCGACGATCCGTAGCTGGTCTGAGAGGACGATCAGCCACACTGGGACTGAGACACGGCCCAGACTCCTACGGGAG
>JAUIDP010000104.1 GCA_030429005.1 Gammaproteobacteria bacterium
GGCCTCCGCACGCGCGACTTCCAGTTCGAAGCGCGAGCGCAGGAAGTCGCGCGTCTCGGTGTCCACCGAACGCATCCATTTCTCTTTCGCAGCAAGGTCCATCGTGCTCTGCTTCGTGATGGTCATGTCCTTGCCGCGCTCTTCATTGTTGTCGAACTTGTAACCATCGGCGTCCAGTTCCGACTGCTCGCCGGTGTCCGATGCTTCGCGCGTGTCGGTAACGTACTGTAGCGTGTACTTCGCCAGCGCCAGGTTATCCTGTGCATCCTGCCAGTCCGGCGCCTCCGCTACTGCCTGCTCGTACGCGGAAACGGCCTTGGCGTAGTCGAAGTTCTTCATGAAGGCATTGCCGCGATTGTAAAAACCCGTGGCCGACGGAATTCGCCCGAAGCTTTCGGCAGCCGCCGGGTACTTTCCG
The DNA here is from genome assembly GCA_030429005.1 of Gammaproteobacteria bacterium. Lineage (GTDB taxonomy): Bacteria > Pseudomonadota > Gammaproteobacteria > Steroidobacterales > Woeseiaceae > UBA1847. The sequence continues at coordinate 419 of JAUIDP010000104.1, forward strand.
CCCGAATAAGCCGCCACACCGCTCCACATCGGGTCCTCGAACAGCTCCATCGCCCGTGCCCAGTCGCGTTGTTCGACGGCGCGGCGTCCCTGTTGATCCGCCGTCATCCAGATATCAACCGGGTGTTCGGCTCGCACACTCAGGTATACCAGCGCCAACAGCGCAGCGAGCGTCACGATGCCGAGCCGCATCACCATTGCATCGTCCAGCCGCGACGAAACACGGGCAATGCCAGCACGGTTGCCAGCAGCACAAACCACCAGGCCTCATCCAGCCACTGGGCATTCGGGTCGTCCGCCGGTTGCAGATTCGAATTGATTTCACGAATGAGGCCGCGCACGTCGTTGTCACCGGTTTCTGCCCGGACAACCGCGACACCCGCTTCGCTCTCGGCGCGCTGCAACAGGCCGGTGTCGATCGACGTATCCAGGCGCCCGCCAGCCGGATCCATGACGGCCGAACCGTCCGGCAGCAATGCCACGCCACCTTCATCCTTGCCAACGACCAGCGCGACCAGGCTCGCGCCGTCCCCTTTGCCGGAATACTCGGCGAGCGCCGGTATGTCCTGCGTAGCAAATCCGTCGGTCACGAACAGGATCGTGCCGATTGCCGTCTCATCCGCCAGTACCTGGTCGGCCAGCGGCAGCACCGACGCCGCATTGGTGCCGGGGTTCGGCATGATGGCCGGGTCCAGGCTATCGAGAAACAGCTTCAACACGGCGGCATCGGTGCTGGGCGGCATGACTATGTGCGCGCTGCCCGCGTATGCAATCAGCGCCGTCCGCGAGCCGGTGCGCTGTTCCAGCAGGTCCAGCACCTTGAACCGGGCACGGTCCAGCCGTGTCGGCTGCAGGTCGTTGCTGCGCATCGAGTCGGTCACCTCGATCGCGATAACCAGCGGCGCGGTTTCGCTGAACCACGGACTGGGTTGTTTGCTCCAGGTTGGCCCCGCGGCTGCGATCACGGCGGCCAGCAGTCCGACCGCGAAGCCATCGACCGGCTTGATCCGCGATCGCGATGCCTGGCCAATGGTCAATGCCGCCTGCAAGTGCGGTTCCACGATGCCATCCGGCAATTCAGCATGCGCACCGCGGCGGCGTACCAGCCACCAGGTCAACGCGACGGCGGGAATCAGCAACAACCACAGCGGCCGCAGGAAATGAAACAGCGACAGGTCGATCACGTCGCCACCACCCTGCGCCGACCCCGCCGCCAGGCACCGATCAGTAACGCTGCATACATAAAGAGTGCCAGCCCGAGCGCCGCACCCACTGGCCAGTGCATCAGGGACTCGCGCGGCCGCCACTCGCTGGTCTTGACATCGGCCACGGCCAGCTGGTCGATGCGTTCGTACACATCCGCCAGCGAACTCTCGTCGGTAGCCCTGAAGAACTCGCCGCCGGTGCGCTCGGCAACGGCTTGCAGCGTTTCAAAATCCACCCGGTCCTCACCGGTCGCTTTTTCGTCACCGACGCCAATCGTGTAGATTTCGATGCCGTTTTCCTTCGCGATCGCCGCGGCGTTGATCGGCGTCATCTTGCTGGCCGTGTCATTGCCATCGGTCAGCAGGATCAGCAGCTTTTTTTCGAGCGTGCTGTTTTCAAAATTCTTGATCGCGAGCCCGATGGCGTCGCCGATCGCCGTACGCGGCCCGGCCATACCGACGTCCATCAGGGCAACCAGCGCGCGGGCACTCGCAAGGTCCCGCGTGAACGGCAGCTGCAGGTATGCTGCATCGCCAAAAACGATCAGCCCGATCCGGTCTTCGCTGCGCTCGGCGACAAAGTTGTCGACGACGCGCTGCACGCCGTCCAGGCGCCGCGACATCGTGTCATTGACGTCCGGAAAGTCCTTGTAGCCCATCGAGCCCGAGAGGTCGATCGCCAGCATGACATCCCGTGACGCCTCGGTCCGCACAATCGGGTCACCCACGAGTTGCGGCTTGGTCAGGCCGACAACCAACAGGCACCAGATCAGCACCGCAGCGATGCGCTGCAGCCAGCGCAACCGCAGCACCATCGCGCCGCTTTGCGGTGTCGCGCCGGCTGCTTCAACGGTCTCCGCGAAAAACGGAATTCGCAGTGCGCTGACTTTTTCGCGATGCGGCGGCACCAGCCACCAGACCAGGAGCGGCAATGGCAATGCCAGCAGCGCCCACGGGTAGGCCAGCTCAAACACGATGCACCTTGATCCAGCGCCGGGCCGGCGCCAGGAGTTCCGCGCCATTGGCATCGCGACGATAGGCCGCACTGCCGAGCGCTTCGGCATTGTCATTGACGAGCTTGTCGTTCGCTGACGACTCGCAGAGGAACTCTGCCCAGGCGCTCCCGTACAGGTCGGCGACCTCGTTGCGCGGATACGCGGCAAGTGCGGTGCGCTTCAGCAAACCGGCAACCTGCGAGGCCAGCGATTGCGGGTCAAGGTCCTGCTGCGCGCGGATACGGCGCAGCTCGGCCAGGGCCTCGCGCCGGTAACGATTGCGACGCCAGACCTGGATGCGGTGCCAGGTCACCAGCAATACGACTGCCAGCAGCCACAGGGCGACCACGGCCCAACCGACTGTCTGCGGCGTCCAGGCGATGGGTTCCGGCCGCACAAGGTCGTGCATGCGGTCCAGCAGCTGCGAAAGCTGTAGCCCTTCGTACGGGTTCATCGCACGCGTCGCCTCGGTGCGGCGCTCGCCAGCATGCGCCGGATCTGCGGCAAGGTTTCCTCCCCGGCGCTGAGCGGCACCACCGACAGCTGGACTTCAGACTGCCAGACCCGAATCCGCTGCAGGCGGCGATCGCCAACTGCCTGCAACGATTCGCGCACCGCGCCGGACTGCAGGTCGACCTGGGCCTGCTCCTGCGCATCGCCGAGCACCGCCTTCGCGGCCACCGGCACCTCCAGCGCTGCCGGATCGTAGACATGCATCAGGATAACGTCGTTGTGCTCCGCCATGTTGCTGACGTGCTGGCGCGTTTGTTCGTCGATGCCTTCGAAGTCGCTCAGGACGATGATCAGATGGTCATGGTGCGCGAGCCGCGCCGCATTCTTCATCACATCGTTCAGCTTGCCCGGCTGGTTGGTGACCAGCCGATCTGCGTGCAAACCGTTGTTCAGTCGCGCGATGGTTTCGAGCAGCGCGTAGACGGCACGCCGGCTGCGCTGTGGTTTGAAATCCACGCGTTCTTCGTCGTCAAAGACCACACCGCCGACACGGTCACCCGCGCCGAGGATCTGGAACGCAGCGATGGCAGCGGCTTCGGCCGCACTGACCGACTTCATGTTCAGGCGCGAGCCGAAGAACATCGACATTCGCTGGTCAACGACCAGCAGCGCCGGCCGGTCACGCTCCTCGGTGAAAACGCGCACGTGCGGCGAGCCGGTCCGCGCAGTTGCCTTCCAGTCGATTGAACGAATGTCGTCGCCCGGCAGGTAGTCCCGCATTTCCTCGAAGTTCAGTCCCCTGCCGCGCAGCCGCGATGCATGGCGACCGTTCAGCACGCTGGCGGACGGCTGCTTCGGCAAAAAGCTCAGGCCGCGCGATCGCCCCTGCAACCGGCGAAGATGTGCGAGCGAGACATGAATGCGTGGGTCCGTCATTGTCTAGGGCAATGCCACCAGCTCCACCAGCGTATCGATAACCTTGTCAGCCGTGACGCCCTCGCTCTGTGCCTCGTAGGACAGCATCAGCCGGTGCCGCAGGACATCGTGCACAACGGCCCGGACGTTGCCGGGGTCGACAAAGTCGTTGCCATTCAGCCAGGCGTGCGCACGGCTGCACTTGTCCAGCGCCAGCGACGCACGGGGACTGCCACCGACATCGATCCAGCGGTCCAGGTCTTCGCTGTACTTTTCAGGTGTGCGCGTCGCATAAACGAGATCGGCCATGTAGCGCTGCACCGCGTCGGAGACATGGATCGCGGCAATCTCTCTGCGCGCTGCAAAGACCGCTTCCTGCGGAATACGCTCGCGCTCTTTGGGTTTCTCCTCGCCGGTGTCGTCGGCTTTCTCCGACTCCTCGTCGCGGACCAGCGAAATGATGCGCACCTCGTCCTCGACCGACGTGTAGTGAATATTGATGTGCAACAGGAAGCGGTCGAGCTGTGCCTCGGGCAGCGGGTAGGTGCCTTCCTGTTCGACCGGGTTTTGCGTTGCCATCACCATGAACAGCGGCGGCATTGTGTGCGTCGTGCCTGACACGGTCACCTGGCGTTCTTCCATCGCCTCGAGCATGGCTGCCTGCACTTTGGCCGGTGCGCGATTGATCTCGTCGCCGAGCACGATGTTCGCAAAGATGGGCCCCGCCTCGAAGCGAAATTCGCCGGCACCGTCCTTCTGGTAGTACACCTCGGTACCGGTCACGTCGGCGGGAAGCAGGTCCGGCGTGAACTGGATGCGACTGAAGTCAGCCTCCATGTTCTTCGCCAACGCCTTGATCGCGCGCGTCTTTGCGAGTCCCGGCAGGCCCTCGACAAGGATGTTGCCGTTGGCCAGGAGGCCGATAACGATGCGTTCAACGACATCGTCCTGGCCGATTATGGATTCGGCCATGCGGCTCTGTAGTTGCTTGATTTGGTCTTGTGCGGTCACGAATCCTGCCTTATTGGTATTATTGTCAATTCATTGTAGCGCCGATTCCCGCAGTCAGCATGCGTGACGCACACATTCAAGTGTGACGCACACCCTGCAACTCGGCATCGTGCGCCTGTAAAGTTTCGCCAACCACAACAACTATCCTTGCAGGAAATCGACTATGTCAACACGAACTGGCTCACTCGCCGTGAGCGTTTTCGCCTGCCTGCTGCTCATCGCTTGTGGCGCAAGTGGCAGCGGCCCTGAAGCTGACCCGCCCAGCCCGCCGGTGAGCGACGAGTTGAGCTGGGACGATGCCAACTGGGATGAAAAGGAGTGGCAATGAATACAATCAGAATCATAACTGCTTTGCTTGCAGCCGCGCTTGTCTTCCCCGGCGACTCCAGCGCACAGACCCAGGTACCGAACGAATTTCAGGCGGGACAACCTGCGCGCGCTGCAGAAGTGAATGAAAACTTCGATACCCTGGAAACAGCGATCGACCAGAATGCGGCCGGCATTGACCAGAACTCGTCCGCTGTTGAGGCCAATGCTGCCGGAATAGGCCAGAACGCCGCCGGCATCGCGCAAAATGCGGCCGACATCCTGGCAGTCCAGGGCCTGGCCGGTCTCTCGCCCGAAGCGGCGCAGATCCAGACAGCCCTGGATCTGACCTCGGGCCTGAGGTGGCTGATTGCGGACTTCTATGTCAACCAGGGGATTTTTCCGCCAGACAACGCCTCCGCGGGTGCCGAGCCGGCAAACGCGTGGCAAAACCGCTTCGTCAGCAGCGCATCTGTCGTCAACGGTGCCATCGCAATCGATTTTGGGGGCAATGCTGCGGAGCAGCTTGCCGGCCGGCAAGTTTTCCTGACACCAACAGATCCGGGCTCCGGCGCAGTGTGGTTTGACTGCACCGGCGATGGCGTCACCGATCCGTACGTGGCCGAGCTGGATTGCGCATTCTCCGACCTGCCGCCACAGCCAATGTATCGATTTCGACAAATCGTCCTGACGGCGCTGGACATGCTGGAAAAATCGAACGCGCAACAGGCGGTTGAGGACTACTACGCACTAAATGGCGCCTTTCCGTCAGACAACGTTCAAGCGGGGCTGGCGCATCCGAGCGCGTACCAGGGAAAGTTCATCAGCGAGCTGACCGTCTCTGAATTCGGCCAGATCACGATCACGTTTGGCAACGATGCGCCGGCCGTCCTGAGTGGAGAGACCCTGGCATGGAGTCCGGACGCCACATCTGCTGTCATCAACTGGGCCTGCGCCAGCCTCGACCTGGCGAACAAGTATCTGCCGATTGATTGCAGGTCGTAGACCCGGAGTCGGGTTGGTGGCGGAGAGAGAGGCCAAAAACTGACATACGAAGACATCCGATAAAGTTCAAAACTCCTTTAGAGTCTTGCACTTAGCAAACTCAGCGGCTAGGTTGAACCTAAGAAATCCGGGTACAGCCTACACACGAAAGTAGGCCCGATTTGAGGCCCACAACGAGACGCTGAGTATGAAAGAGAAAATGACGGCGCTATTTGTCCGGCATATGAACCGCCCAGGACGATACAGCGATGGCGGCAATCTGTATCTGCAGGTACGAAAACGAAACCGCAAGGTTCCGAAGGGTGCTGTCACCAAGTCCTGGATATTTCGCTATGTGCGAAACGGCAGGCAGACGTGGATGGGGCTGGGCCCCTACCCTGATGTCAGCCTGGCCGAAGCCCGCGAGCTCGCCACCGTCGAGCGAAAAAAACTGCTCCGCGGCATCGACCCGCTGGCCGAAAAACGCGCAGCTCGCCGTGATGTCCGCACTACCGTAGATAATGTGTTGAGCTTCGCCGAATGTGCTGAACGCTATGTCGATGCGCAGGCGCCCGGATGGAGCAATCCCAAGCATGTCGATCAGTGGCGCAGTACGCTGAAGAAACTGGCAGGCCCGGTCTTCGGGCATCTGCCGGTCGACCAGGTCGATACCGCGCTTGTCATGCGCTGCATTGAAC
>JAUIDP010000016.1 GCA_030429005.1 Gammaproteobacteria bacterium
TTTTAAAACACTTTCATTTTCACGGAGACAGACAAATGAAGAAGCAACAAGGTTTTACATTGATCGAACTGATGATCGTAGTCGCCATCATCGGCATTCTCGCGGCTATCGCTATTCCTGCTTACCAGGACTACACGATTCGCGCCCAGGTATCGGAAGGCCTGAACCTGTCCGGTGGCGCTAAAGCTGCTGTTACAGAGTACTTCCAGGATCGTGGCGCACTGCCGACTTCGAACAACGAAGCTGGTCTTGCCGCTGCAGGCAGCATCACCGGTAAGTACGTTACAAGTGTTGGCGTCGGCGCAGCTGGCGTAATCACGGTAACCTACGGCGGCGACGCACACGCAGTCATCAGCACGCAGACGCTGCAGCTGAGCCCGGACACGTCGAACGCAGGTTCGGTTGAATGGAACTGCGCCAGCGCCGGTGCTGCGATTGCAAACAAGCACCTGCCGGCTGCTTGCCGCACCTAAGACTACTCGCTTAGGGCTTCTTGCCTGAGCAGCAAGTCAAAAAGCCCCGGTCCGCCGGGGCTTTTTTTTGAGGCCAGCCACAGTTACAGTGAAGCAACGAAAGGTCACGACGATGAAAAAACAGAATCAGGGTTTCACGCTCATCGAACTGATGATCGTAGTCGCCATCATCGGCATCCTCGCATCCATTGCCGTCTCTGCCTACCAGACGTATACCGTCCGGGCACAGGTTGCCGAAGCGCTGAACATGGCTGCCGGCGCGAAGGCCCCGGTCGTCGACGCTTTCAATACGACCGGCTCGCCGCCGGCGGACCGCACGGCAGCTGGCATGACCGCGCTGGCCACTGACACCCAGGGCAAGTACGTCGCTTCCGTCGATATCGACGATGGCAGGGTCGACATCACATTCGGCAACGACGCACACCAGGACATCCACGGCGGCACGGTCTCGTTCACACCCTACATGGCGCCGAGTGGCAGCATCGTCTGGCGCTGCGCGGCCGCACCTGCTCCAGCCGGCACCGTTTTGCTCACTGGCGGTGGCGTAACCAGCGCACATGTTGCACCCACGATCGACAGCCGCTACCTGCCCAGCAGCTGCCGCAGCTGAGCGGCTGCAGGCCGCATGAATCCTCGACAGGCGCCGGTTTCCGAGGTTTGACTTAATCAAATTCTGTAACTGTGACAAGGCGCACAAAATCGAGTTGATCCGGGGACTTAGATCAGTGAGACTGTGATGCTCCAAGGATCGATTCAACAGCGATAAAAAATGGCAGCTACGGCAACACAGACCGCTCTCGCAGGGCTTCCCAGGCGTCTTGTCCAGGACGGACTGGTCAGCGAGGAGAAGTTGCTGGAAGCCTCTGAGCTGGCCAAGAAAGAAAAGGTCAGCCTGGTCGCCTACCTCGTCAATGAAGACCTCGCCAATGCCCGTGCCATCGCAGTAGCTGCCTCGCACGAATTTGGCGTCCCGCTGATGGACCTCGATGCACTGGAAATCGATCTCGATGTCATTCGTGCAGTTGACCAGAAGCTGGTCAACAAGCACCGGGTCCTGCCGCTCGTCAAACGTGGCCAGCGCCTGTTCGTCGGCATTGCCGACCCGACCAACCTGGCGGCCATCGACGACATCAAGTTCCAGACTAGCCTGCGAATCGACCCGGTCGTTGTCGAGCAGGACAAACTCGAAGAGCGCATCGTCAAGGCAATCGAGGCAGTCGACACGACGATGGCCGACCTCGGCGACGACGACTTCGATCTCGAAAATCTCGACGTCGGCAATGATGAAGATGAAGCCGAGGACGTCAGCAGCGACGTCGACGATGCGCCGGTCGTCAAGTTCGTCAACAAGATCCTCCTGGATGCGATCAAGCGTGGCGCATCCGATATTCACTTTGAGCCGTACGAAAAGTATTTCCGCGTTCGCACCCGCCTGGACGGTGTACTGGCTGAGGTAGCGACGCCACCGGTTGCGCTGGCTACCAAGCTTTGTGCCCGCCTGAAGGTAATGTCACGCATGGACATTGCCGAGCGGCGCGTGCCACAGGACGGCCGCATCAAGATGCGCCTGTCCAAGAACCGCGCCATCGACTTTCGTGTCAACACCTGCCCGACGCTGTTTGGCGAGAAGATCGTATTGCGTATTCTCGACCCGTCCAGCGCGAAACTCGGCATCGACGTACTCGGCTACGAGGAACAGCAGAAAGAACTGTACCTGAAGCACCTGAACAAACCCTACGGCATGATCCTTGTCACCGGCCCGACCGGTTCCGGTAAGACGGTCTCGCTGTATACCGGCCTGAATATCCTGAACACCGACGACCGCAACATTTCGACGGCGGAAGACCCGGCGGAAATCAACCTGCCCGGCATCAACCAGGTCAACGTCAACCCGAAAGTCGGTCTGACTTTTGCCTCGTCGCTGAAAGCGTTCCTGCGCCAGGATCCGGATATCATCATGGTGGGCGAGATACGTGACCTCGAAACCGCTGAAATTGCGATCAAGGCGGCACAGACCGGTCACCTGGTGCTCTCGACACTGCATACAAACGACGCGCCCAGGACGCTGACTCGGCTCGTTGACATGGGCGTCAAACCCTATGCAATAGCGACCTCGGTCAGCCTGATTATCGCGCAGCGCCTCGCGCGCAAGCTGTGCGATAACTGTAAGGAGACCAAGGACATCCCGCGCGAAGCCCTGGAGAAAGAAGGCTTCGAGGCAGAGGATCTCGAAGACCTGACCGTGTTCGGACCGGTCGGCTGCAAGAGCTGCAACGATGGCTACAAGGGCCGGGTCGGTCTTTTCCAGGTCATGGAAGTTTCCGAAGCGATGGGCAGAATAATCATGGAAGGCGGCAACGCCATGCAGATCGCCGAGCAGGCGGCAAACGAGGGGGTCATCGATTTACGACGTGCCGGATTGAACAAAGTCAAGGAAGGGATTACCAGCCTTGACGAAGTCAACCGGGTTACAATTGAGTAGTTTTCGACCTCGCAGGAATGGACGAAGAACATGGCTGAAGCAGCAACAGTAAGCACCGTACCCTTTATCTGGGAAGGCACAGACCGTAAGGGCCAGAAAATCAAGGGCAAGGCGATGGCGGCGAACGAAGCCGCGGTCCGCGCCGACCTGCGCCGCCAGGGCGTCGTGCCAACGCGTATCCGCAAGCAGAGCAAGGGGTTGCTCAGCGGCAGCGGCAAAATTACGCCGGGTGATATTGCAATTTTCATGCGCCAGCTCGCCACGATGCTGGCGGCCGGTATCCCGCTGGTGCAGTCCTTCGAGATCGTCGGCAATGGCCATGAAAACCCGGCGATGCAGAAGCTGATCCTGGCGATCAAGGCCGATGTTGAAGGCGGTACCGCGCTGGCCGAAGCTTTTGCCAAGCACCCGCTGTACTTCGACGACCTCGTCATCAATCTCGTCGAAGCCGGTGAGCAGGCCGGTGCGCTCGAAACATTGCTCGACAAGATCGCGACCTACAAGGAAAAGACCGAGGCACTGAAGAAAAAGATCAAGAAAGCCCTGACCTACCCTGCCGCGGTACTGGTCGTGGCCTTCATCGTTACAACGATCCTGTTGATTTTCGTCATCCCGGCTTTCGAGGACCTGTTCCAGGGCTTCGGTGCCGACCTGCCAACCTTTACCCGCATGGTGATCGACCTGTCGGTATTCGTGCGCGCAAAGGGTGTCTATATCGCTGTCATGATGGGCTTGGCGATATTCACGTTTTTCTACTTCAAGAAGCGCTCGCGCTCGATGCGGCACTTCCTCGACCGCATGACTTTGAAGATCCCGGTCATCGGTCCAATCCTGCAAAAAGCCTCGATCGCACGTTATGCGCGGACGCTTTCGACGATGTTCGCCGCCGGCGTGCCGCTGGTCGAAGCGCTCGAATCGGTCGCTGGGGCAACCGGCAATATCGTCTACGAGGTTGGCGTGCTGCAGATGCGCGACGAAGTCGCGACCGGACAACGGCTGCAACAGGCCATGGAAAACACTGACCTGTTTCCGAACATGGTGATCCAGATGATCGCTGTCGGCGAGGAGTCCGGTTCGCTGGATGAAATGTCCGCGAAAGTCGCCGATTTCTACGAAGAAGATGTCGACAACGCCGTGGACAACCTGTCCAGCCTGCTGGAGCCGATGATCATGGCGATCCTGGGTGTACTCGTCGGTGGCCTCGTCGTCGCGATGTACCTGCCGATCTTCAAGATGGGATCGGTTATCTAGGACGCGAGCCAGGCGCCCGTTTGCAAACGAGCGGCGTTCGGAGGACACTCCGGACGCCGTTTTTGCTTGGCAGGTACGCGGGAATTGAGAAACACAGAATTGAAATTTTTCGCATTGGAGCGTGAGCATGGCTGAGCTGCTGGCACAATCACCACTGATTTTCGCCCTTGTTGCATTCCTGTTCGCCCTCTTGGTCGGCAGCTTCCTGAACGTGGTCATTTACCGGCTGCCGATCATGATGTACCGGGAATGGCAGGAGCAGTGCCAGGAATTGCAGTCGGCCGAAACGCCAGAGATTCCCGACGCACCGTTTAATCTCGTCGTACCGCGCTCCGCCTGCCCGGGGTGCGGTGCACAAATCAGCGCCTGGCAGAACATACCGGTATTCAGCTACCTGCTGCTCGGTGGACGCTGCGCGAGTTGCAAACAGCGCATTTCTTCCCGCTACCCGCTCGTGGAAACGCTGACCGCCGTCCTGGCAACAATCGTTGCCCTGCGCTTTGGTTTTTCGCTCGAAGCGATCATGGGAATCGGCCTGACCTTCGCCCTGGTTGCGATCAGCCTGATCGACTACGACCATCAACTCATTCCGGACTCGATCGTCCTGCCGCTGTTGTGGGCGGGCCTCGGCATGAGCCTGTTTCACGGCGACGTCCCCGGCACGGTAATGTTTGTCGCGCCGCGGGACGCCATCATCGGAGCGATCGCCGGCTACCTGAGCCTCTGGTCTGTCTACCAGCTGTTCAAGCTGGTGACCGGCAAGGAAGGCATGGGCTACGGCGACTTCAAGTTGCTCGCGGCGCTTGGCGCCTGGCTGGGCTGGCAGTCACTGCACCTCATCATCCTGTTGTCCGCTGTAGTCGGTGCCGTATTCGGCATTGCGATGATCCTGTTTCGCGGCCGGGACCGGCAATTGCCGATCCCGTTTGGGCCCTACCTGGCGGCTGCCGGCTGGGTCACGATGCTGTGGGGTGGGCAGATCTGGAATGCCTACCTCGACAAGTTTGCCTGAATGTCACGACCGCTCCGCATTGGACTGACCGGCGGAATAGCCAGCGGCAAGACTGCGGTTTCCGACCGCTTCGCCGAGCTCGGGGCGACCGTTATCGACACCGATGTCATCGCCCGACAGGTTGTCGCGAGCGGCCAGCCGGCACTTGCAGAGATTCGTGCTGCGTTTGGCGACGACGTGTTCAACGACGACGGCGCGCTCGATCGCGGCGCCATGCGCCAACTGGTGTTTGCTGACGACGCGTCGCGCAAACAGCTCGAAGCTATTCTGCACCCGAAGATCCAGGCAGAAACGCTGCGCCAGGCCCGGGCTGCGGTCGGCCCGTACACCATTGTCGTGGTGCCGCTGCTGGCGGGTTCGCCGTTGCGTGAGCATGTTGACCGGGTACTGGTGGTCGACTGCGACGAAGAAACACAAATCCGGCGCCTGCTGGCGCGCGATGACGGCTCCGAAGAACAGGCGCGCCGCATCCTCGCAGCCCAGGCCAGCCGCGATGAACGCCTTGCGATCGCCGATGATGTCATCGAAAACAATGCGTCACTGGCGGCACTCGACGAGCAGGTGTCGGCATTTCACGACAGGTACCTCGCGCTCGCGAATTTGCCTGTCAGCCAGCGGTAGCGCAGAATACGCGGATGGCAAAACCCGCAGAAGAGATCACCGCGCAGACCGAAGCTGACAAGGCAACGTATTACGAGCAGCCGGTTTCGGAGCGTATGCGCACCTTCATGCGGCTCGAGTTTCTCTACCAGCAGCTGCTGTACAACCGCGAACACAAGAGCGACTGGGCAACCCGGGCAACCATTTCCAGCCTGCTGGAGATCATGGCCATCCTGTCGCGCGGCGATGTCCGCAGCGAAGTGCACAAGGAACTCGACCAGCAGCTCAAGGTCCTGCAGCGCTTCCAGAGCCAGCCCGGTGTTGACACGCGGCGGCTCGACAGCCTGGTGAGAAACCTGATCGACAGCCGTGCCGAGCTAAGCAGCGTTGGCACATCCTTCCTGCAGCCGCTGAAGGATTCGGACTTCCTGAATGCCATCAAGAATCGCAGCGCAATTCCGGGCGGCACCTGCGAGTTCGACTTGCCCGAGTACAGCCACTGGCTGCGGCAGTCCTTCGCGCGCCGCAGCGAAGACATGGAAGTGTGGATCAGCGCCATCCGGCCGCTCTGCGATGCGGTCACCGAAGTCCTTTGGCTGATTCGCCAGAATGCCCAGCCGGCTGACAAGCTGGCCATCAATGGCATGTACCAGCACAGCATGCAAAAGGATGCGCATTGCCGGCTGCTGCGCGTGTGCCTGTTGCAGGACAGCTCGTTGTATCCGGAAATCAGCGGCAGCCAGCACCGCTTCACCGTGCGCTTCCTCGAATGGTCCACGCTGGAGAGCCGCGCCGTGCAGACAGGCCACGACGTCCCCTTCCAGCTCAGCATCTGCTAGTACCGGGATTCGTCCGCGCGCAACGCCGACACCAGCGGCGCATCCGCCGGCAATAATTCGACCGTATCCAGTCGCGCTACGTCGACCCAGCGCAACCGCTGACCATCCAGTCCCGCCGGTTCCCCACGCCATTTATCGACAACGAAAAATTCAAGTTCGACACTGCGATCCGGGTAGTCGTGCGTGATTCTACGAAAATGTGCTTGCGCCAGGACATCGATCCCCAGCTCCTCGCGCAGCTCGCGGCGCAACGCCTGCACGGCTGTTTCGCCTGCAGCAATCTTGCCACCCGGGAACTCCCAAAGGCCATGGAACGGGCCGTCTTCGATGCGCTCGGTGACCAGCACCTGGCCGGCCGGGTTGCGCAGGATCCCGGCAGCCACCTGCAACGTCAGTTGAGCTTGCCGTGACACTGCTTGTATTTTTTACCGGACCCGCAAGGACATGGTTCGTTGCGGCCGACCTTGGCTGATGAGCGCTTGTAGGTTTCCACGTTCGGCGGGTTGCCCGGTTGTTGTGCCTGGCGCGCCTGCGCCTGCCCTGCGGGCGCCGCGGGCGCTGCGTCACCGCCGAGCGCTGAGGCTTCGGCGTGCTGATATTTCAGTGCGGCGGCTGCACGGCGACGCTCCGCGCTGTCATCCAGGTCGTCGGCACCCTTGATCTGCACGCGGCACAGCATGCTGATCGTGTCGTGCTTGACCTGGTCCAGCATCATGCCAAACATCTCGAAAGCCTCGCGCTTGTATTCCTGTTTCGGGTTTTTCTGCGCGTAGGAACGCAGGCCGATACCCTGCCGAAGGTGGTCCATTGCGGCCAGGTGCTCTTTCCAGTGATGGTCCAGCTGCTGCAACATGATCTGCTTCTCGATCGTGCGCATGATGTCCTTGCCGTACTCACCGACCCGTTTCTCGTACACCTCGGCCGCTTCGTCCACACAGCGCTGCAATATGGCTTCGTCGTTCAGCGTCTTGTCGTCGCGAATCCAGCGCGCGACATCCACGTCGAGGCCGAACTCCGCATCCAGCGCCTGCGACAGGCCTTCGGCATTCCACTGTTCGTCGAGGCTGCCCGGCGGTATATGCTGCATGACGACTTCGCCGATGACCTCGTCGCGAATTGCCGCGACGGACTCGCCGATGTCGTCAGCCGCCATCAGTTCCGAGCGCTGGTGATAGACGACCTTGCGCTGGTCGTTGGCGACGTCGTCGTATTCGAGCAGGTTCTTGCGAATATCGAAGTTGTGCGCTTCAACCTTGCGCTGGGCGCGCTCGATCTGGCGCGACAACAGCTTGCTTTCGATGGCTTCGCCAGGCCGCATGCCAGCACGCGACAACAGGCTCTTGGTGCGCTCGGGATCACCGAATATGCGCATCAGCGTATCTTCCATGGACAGGTAGAAGCGCGATGAACCGGCGTCACCCTGCCGGCCGGCACGGCCGCGCAACTGGTTGTCGATGCGCCTCGATTCATGGCGTTCGGTGCCGACAATATGCAGCCCGCCTGCCGCGAGCACGGCATCGTGGCGTTGCTGCCAGTCGGCACGAATCTGCTCCTGGTCCGCGCCCTCACCGGCCTCGGCCAGCTCGGCTTCGAGATTGCCACCGAGCACGATGTCGGTACCACGTCCCGCCATGTTGGTTGCGATCGTAATGGCGCCCGGGCGTCCGGCCTGTTGAACCACAGTCGCTTCACGCTCGTGCTGCTTCGCGTTCAGAACTTCGTGCTCGATATTGCGCTTCTTCAGCAGCGACGACAGCAACTCCGATGTTTCGATCGACGTTGTGCCAACCAAAACCGGCTGGCCCCGCTCCCGGCACTCCGTGATGTCCTCGATGATTGCTTCGAACTTGTCGTCCGCGGTCAGGTAGACGAGATCCGCGGCGTCGTCGCGCACCATCGGCCGGTGCGTCGGAATGACGACAACCTCGAGACCATAGATCTGCTGGAACTCGAACGCCTCGGTATCCGCCGTACCCGTCATGCCTGACAAATTGTTGTACAGGCGAAAATAGTTCTGGAAGGTAATCGATGCGACGGTCTGGTTTTCCTGCCGGATCGCAACGCCTTCTTTCGCCTCGATCGCCTGGTGCAGGCCATCCGACCAGCGCCGTCCCGGCATCGTACGACCGGTGAATTCATCGACGATGACGACTTCGCCGTCCTTGACGATGTAGTCGACATCGCGCTGGTAAATCGCATGCGCGCGAAGAGCCGCATTCAGGTGATGCAGCAGCCGGATGTTGGCCGCATCGTAAAGACTCTCGCCTTCACCCAGCAAGCCGGCACGCACCATCAACTCCTCGACTTTCTGGTGGCCGTCATCGGTCATGTGCGCCTGCTTGGCTTTTTCGTCAATCGTGTAATCCCCTCGATTGACCAGCTTGCAGGCAACAACCTTGTCTTTCTCATCGACAGCGACGACGTCCATGCCGCGCGACTCGGCAATATCGACGGCCTCCTCGAGACTCATCACCTCGGACTGCGTACCGTCTTCCGCGCTGACCCGGACGGCGGAGCCCTTGTCATCCCGCAGCGTGACCTGCCGCGCCGTAATTTCGTAGTTGAGCGGTGCTTCCGTTTCCTCGTGCGGTGTAAGCCGCGGAATGAGCTTGTTGATGTGCGTATACAGGTCCGTGCTCGACTCGGCGGGCCCGGAAATGATCAGCGGCGTACGCGCTTCGTCGATCAGGATCGAGTCGACCTCGTCGACGATCGCAAAATTCAGTTTGCGCTGCGTTTTCTGCTGCAGGGAGAAAGCGAGATTGTCACGCAGGTAATCGAACCCCAGTTCGTTATTGGTCGCATAGGTAATGTCGCTGTTGTAAGCCTCGCGTTTTTCCTCCTGCGACTGGCCACTGCGCGTCACGCCAACCGTCAGGCCGAGAAACTCGTATACGGGCCGCATCCAGTCGGCATCGCGCTGTGCCAGGTATTCGTTGACAGTCACGATGTGAACGCCATCACCGCTGATCGCGTTCAGGTAGGCCGGCAGCGTCGCGACCAGCGTCTTGCCCTCACCGGTGCGCATTTCGGCGATATTGCCGTCATTGAGGACCATTCCGCCGATCAACTGCACGTCGAACGGCCGCATGCCGAGTGTCCGGACCGCCGCTTCGCGAGCCACCGCGAACGCTTCGGGCAGGAGATCATGCAGGCTTTCGCCGTCAGCATAACGAGACTGGAATTCCGCGGTCTTCGCCCGTAGCGCGGCGTCGTCCAGCGCCTGCAGGCCCTCTTCCAGTGCATTGATTCGATTAACGATTTTCGAGTATTGCCGCAGCAAGCGCTGGTTGCGGCTGCCGAAAATGCGGGTCAAGAAATTGGCCACCTGGGCTCCTGATTCTTCTGGGCACACAAAGCCCGGTATTCTATCGAATCTCGCGATGTATGGGTGATTTCCCGGATATCAATGACCGGGTCAGGAATGTCGCGGATGTGCCAGGCGGGCCGGCTACTTGGCCGCTTCGCGGATGAAGTTCACCGGGTTGACCCGGCGGCCGCCCTTGAGCACTTCGAAATGCAGGTTCGGGCCGGTGGCGCGACCGGTATCGCCCATCAGGGCAACGGCCTGGCCTTTCTTGACCTCGTCGCCAACCGCCACGAGATTCTCGGAATTGTGTGCATAGCGTGTGGCATAGCCATTGCCATGATTGATTTCGACCATGATGCCGTAGCCATAGCGATCAGCCGACCAGGTGACGACGCCATCTGCTACGGCCAGCACTTCCGCGCCGTGCTTGCCAGCGAAATCGATGCCGGTGTGGTTGGCCGGCTTGCCGGTGAACGGGTCGGTGCGCTTGCCGAAATACGATGAAATCCAGCCCGATTTGACCGGTCGGCCCTGCGGATAGACCCGCTCGCTCAGGTCCTGGTTCATCAGGACACCTTCGAGCGCCCACAACTGCGCTTCCCGGTTGTCCAGTTGATAGTTCAGTGACTGCATCTGGTCGACGACATCCGGTACAGCAATGTTGGAGCCCGTCAGGACCGGCTCTTCCGGACCACCGACTGCCGGGTCCGAATCGAAATCAAATTCGCCATCCTCGAGGTCGGCCATGCCGGTCAGGCGCCGGCCAAGCGCATCGAGACGAATGACCCGCGCATTCATCTGCGCAATGCGAATTGCCAGTGCATCCAGCGTATCTTCGTTGGCCTGGCGAATCGTCTCGATTTCCTGTTTCTGCTGTTGCAACTCATCCGCAAGCACGAGTGCATGGTCCTGGCTGACACCGGAACCGGTCTGCGTGGAGTAGAAGTAGCCACCGGCAAAACCCGCAACCGTCACAATCGATGCGAACACGGCTACGGCGGTCCAGGCCACGGGGCCTGACAAATTAAGCTGTCTGGGCTTGCCAAAGCCCTTGCCAAAAATGACTACGTTCATCGAGAGTGCCTCGCGAGACCTTGCGACCTCGTTGACGTCAGTTGAGCACCTGTGTGACACAGACGTGCTTCATTTGTTCTAAACACGCTATTTTTATTCACTTCGGTAGCCCCGCTGTCGTAGGATTTGATCCCTTAGACCGGTGGATTTGCGCCCCCGCCTTTCAACGGGTTTGCCCTTGTCGAAGGCACAATATGCATAATGTCGAATTTCATTACAAGAATTCGCTTCACACACCGGAAGGAAACTCCGGCCAAAGCGCCGAAAATCGCCAACTCCGTCACAGTTTTATACCGATGAAAAGCCTCGAAAATCTCCTGAAATCCGGCACCGACAAGAGCCTGGCGCGAGTCGTCGAACGGGCGCGGGATATGGGCGATCTTGCGCAAATACTGCAGGATGCACTGCCCAGGGAGCAACGCTCTGCCGTTTCCGCGGCCAATTTACGCGACGATGGCGAGCTCGTCGTGCTGGCGAGCTCATCGGCCTGGGCGTCACGGCTGCGCTACGAAGCCGACACGCTGGCCGCCGCTGTACGCGCTGTCGGCCGCCGGGTCGACAAGGTCTCAGTGCGGGTCGCGCGCGGCTAGGCTGCGCAAAATCCGTTCGATTTTTCGCCGGCTCGCGGGGTGGGTGATTCGGTCAGGCGTACGCCGGCGTGACGTAGGAAACCGGCGCTTTTTCCGGGTCACTGAACGTGACTTCTTCCCAGGACGCTTCCTGCTCGAGCATTGCGCGCAACAGCTTGTTGTTGAGGTCATGCCCGGACTTGTAGGCGCGAAATTCGCCGATGATCGGGTGACCCAGCAGGTAAACATCGCCGATGGCATCGAGAATCTTGTGAATGACGAACTCGTTGCCGTAGCGCAAGCCGTCTTCGTTCAGTATGCGGTAGTCGTCGAGCACGATGGCATTGTCCATGCTGCCGCCGAGCGTGAGGTTGCGCTCGCGTAACGCCTCGACATCGCGCAGGAAACAGAATGTACGCGCCCTGCTGACTTCCTTCAAAAAAGATGTCGATGAAAAATCGATGGTTGCGTGTTGCGATAACTTGTTGAACACCGGGTGATTGAAATACACCTCGAAGTTCACCTTGAACCCGTTGAACGGGTGCAACTCGGCCCACTTGTCGCCGTCCTCGACGCGGATCGTTTTGCGGATACGAATAAACTTCTTGGCGGCGTTCTGTTCTTCGATGCCGGCTGACTGCAGCAGGAAGACAAACGGGCCGGCGCTGCCGTCCATGATCGGGACTTCCGGCGCGGACAGGTCGACGTGCACATTGTCGATACCGAGACCGGCGAGTGCGGACATCAGGTGCTCCACCGTCGCAACCTTGACGCCGTCCTTGATCAGTGTCGTTCCCAGCATCGTTTCACCAACCAGCCGCGGGTCTGCCTCGATATCCACCGGCTGGTCGAGATCAACGCGTCTGAAGGTAATTCCGGAATTTTCTGCGGCGGGACGCAGTGTCATGTAGACCTTTTCGCCCGTGTGCAATCCCACACCGGTGGCACGAATCGCGGTCTTCAAAGTTCTTTGGCGCAACATGAAGTATCTATGTCAAAGATTTGTGCCGGGAAGACTAGCATAAAGCCCTAAAACCCGCCACGAATTCAAACCCTTAGACGTATTCTGCAAGTGTTTTTTCAACTGTCGCCCGACAGGGGCAGTGAAGGTGCCGGCCCGGGTTGAACCGGGCCGGCCAAGCGGAGAACTTGCAGTAACGACGTCGCGAGTCGTCAGTCTGCCTGGCGCCTCAGAAACGCCGGAATATCGAGCAGGTCTTCCTGCAACCCGGCATCCTCGAGACCATCACCGACAGCACGTTGCCGTTGCACGGTCGGCTTTTCGAGACCATGGTAATTCGGCTCGGCAGCTGCCGCGATCGGGCGCTTGACGATGCGCATCGGCGACTCGGCGCTGGTCGCGTTCTTGCCCAGGCCCGTCGCAACGACAGTCACCCGAATGCGGTCGGTCATGTTCGGGTCGATTACGGTACCGACGACGACCGTCGCATTGTCCGATGCAAACTCCTTGATCGTACTGCCAACTTCCTGGAACTCGCCGATCGACAGGTCCATGCCCGCTGTGACGTTGGCCAGGATGCCGTTCGCGCCGGCGAGGTTGATGTCTTCGAGCAGCGGGCTCGAGATTGCAGCTTCTGCTGCCTCGCGCGCGCGGCCTTCGCCGGCCGACTCGCCGGAGCCCATCATCGCCATGCCCATTTCCGACATGACTGTGCGTACGTCGGCAAAGTCGACGTTGATCAGTCCCGGCCGGGTGATCAGTTCGGCAATACCCTGCACCGCGCCCTGCAGTACCTGGTTCGCAGACCGGAATGCATCCAGCAGAGTCGTCTCGCCACCCAGCACCGCCAGCAGCTTTTCATTCGGGATGGTAATCAGCGAATCCACGTACTTGCCGAGTTCGCTGATACCCTGGTCGGCGATCGAGAGGCGTTTGCCACCTTCCATTTCAAACGGCTTGGTCACAACGGCAACCGTCAGGATGCCGAGTTCCTTGGCGACCTGTGCAACAACCGGCGCCGCGCCGGTACCGGTACCGCCGCCCATGCCCGCCGTAATGAACAACATATCCGCACCCTCGATGACTTCGAGTATCCGGTCGCGATCTTCCATGGCTGCCTGGCGGCCGATATCCGGATCGGCACCCGCACCGAGGCCCTTCGTGATATTGCAGCCGATCTGCAATGCCGTCCGTACCTTGGCAGTCTTGAGTGCCTGCGCATCGGTATTGGCGCAAATAAAGTCGACACCCTCGATCCCTGTATCGACCATGTGTGCCACGGCATTCCCGCCGCCGCCACCGACACCGATGACTTTTATCACAGCGCTCTGGCTGTGCGCGTCCATTAGTTCAAACATTTAGTCTTCCTCCGCTTGTAAATCTCTTCCAAGTTACTTTTAGAATTGTCCGTTGAACCACGCTTTCATGCGGTCCCAGACATCGCCCAAATTGCTGCTGATCGGCGTACTGCGTGTAGTTCTGCGCGACAGGCTTTCGAAGCCGTACAACAACAATCCAACCCCCGTGGCGTGGATCGGATTGCGAACCACGTCCATGAGTCCTTCGACATACTGCGGTGCACCCAGGCGCACCGGCATATGAAACACTTCCTCTGCAAGCTCGACGGCGCCTTCCATCTTGGCGCTGCCACCGGTAATTACGATGCCCGCCGCGATCAGCTCCTCGAAGCCTGAACGCCGCAACTCATCGCGGATCAGGCCGAAGAGTTCCTCGTAGCGCGGTTCGACGATCTCCGCGAGCGTTTGTCGCGCCAGCCGGCGTGAGGGCCGGTCGCCGACGCTCGGCACCTCGATGGTCTCGTCCGGATTGGCCAATTGCGACAGCGCGCAGGCGTACTTGATCTTGATCTCTTCGGCGTACTGCGTCGGCGTTCGCATCGACACGGCGATGTCATTGGTTACCTGGTCACCCGCAATCGGGATGACGGCCGTGTGCTGGATCGCGCCTCCGAGGAACACGGCAATGTCGGTCGTGCCGCCACCGATATCGACGATGCAGGACCCCAGTTCCTTCTCGTCATCCGTTAGCACCGAGTAGCTCGACGCCAGCTGTTCGAGAACGATGTCGTCGACTTCCAGGCCGCAGCGCTGCACACACTTGACGATGTTCTGTGCTGCGCTCTCTGCACCGGTCACCATGTGGACCTTTGCCTCGAGACGCACACCGGACATGCCGACCGGTTCGCGAATACCGCCCTGGTTATCGATAAGAAATTCCTGCGGCAGAATGTGCAGGATCTTCTGGTCGGCCGGGATCGCCACGGCGCGCGCCGCATCGATCACCCGGTCAACGTCACCGGCACTCACTTCGCTGTCGCGCACGCCGACAATTCCGTGTGAATTCAGACTGCGGACATGACTGCCAGCGATGCCGGTGGTCACCGAGTGAATATCGCAACCTGCCATCAGTTCTGCTTCTTCCACGGCACGCTGGATCGAGTGCACGGTCGACTCGATGTTGACGACAACGCCGCGTTTGAGTCCGCGGGACGGGTGCGAGCCGATGCCCACGACTTCGATGCCGCCGTCATCGTTGATCTCGCCCACGATCGCGACGACCTTGGACGTTCCAATGTCGAGACCTACGATCAGGTTTTTGTCACCGCGTTTGGACATCCTAGGGCTTGCCTCGCAATGCCAGCATGTTCTGGGCTTCGTTTTCCGGATCGGAGACCGGCGTGTTGGAGCCGTTCATCCAGCCAATGGTGAAACCGTTGCTGTAACGCATGTCGACGTACTCGATATCCTCGGCGCGGCTGGTGATGATGTCCGCGACGATGTCGAGAAAC
The DNA here is from genome assembly GCA_030429005.1 of Gammaproteobacteria bacterium. Lineage (GTDB taxonomy): Bacteria > Pseudomonadota > Gammaproteobacteria > Steroidobacterales > Woeseiaceae > UBA1847. The sequence goes on from JAUIDP010000016.1 coordinate 15,381, forward strand.
AGTTCCGTGCGGTCTTCAATATTGCGTCGGCCGAGGCGTATCTCGACTCCGTTTTGCAACGTCATTTCCCAGGCGCCGCGCGGGTCCAGGTAGACCCGCCGAAGGTCGAGGCCGACCGGGATCAGGCGGTCACGCACGGCCAGGTAGCGCCGCGCGACATCGCCCGAACGCCCCTCCGGCCCGCTCAGTCGCGGCAACTCCGCCGGCACGTGCCGGACGCTGTTGACGAAGAGCTCGCCACGCACGTTGAGCAATCCGCTCTCACCCCAGATCGCGGCCGGCACCTGTTCGGTCACCGTGATGCGCAGCCGGCTGGGCCAACGCCGCGCCACCGTTGCCGAATCGATCCACGGCATTGCGACAATGCGTTGCTGGATACGTGCGAGGTCGGCGCTGACAAAACCGTCTTCCAGCTCATCCGCGATCGCTTCCTCGATCTGCAGGGCCGTCACCCGCTGGAACGGACCGTTGATCTCGATCGAGCGAATCTGCCGATCCAGCATGCTGGAACTCAACTGGTAGGTACCGATGACGACGGCAACCGCTGCCAGCGGCCCGAGCACGAGACTCGCCCGGATCTGCGGCATGCGCCATTGCACTGTCTTTTTCGGCTTGCGCCGTTTCGCCTGTTTACGCGCCATTCGCTGCTACCTCGGTAGGTGTTGCACGGGTGTCGGCCCGGACGCTCGTTTCGAGGATCCGCCAACACAGCTCCGCAAAGTCGATGCCTGCCTGCTTCGCCGCCATCGGGACCAGGCTGTGACTGGTCATGCCCGGCACCGTGTTGACTTCGAGAACCATCGGTTGTCCGTCCGCGCCGGTCATGAAATCAACCCGACCCCAGCCGCTGCAGCCGAGCTCGGCAAACGCCGCAACGGCGATTTCGGCATAGCGTTGCTCCATCGCCGGGTCGCTGGTACCCGGGCAGTGATACTGCGTACTGTCGGCTTCGTACTTCGCCGCATAGTCGTAGAAGACGCGCGGTGTCTCGATGCGGATGCTCGGTAGTGCCTCACCCTGCAGCACCGACACCGTGACTTCGTCGCCATCGATGCAGCGCTCGGCCAGCGCCTCGCTACCGAACTGCAGTGCGAGCGCCACGGCCGCATCGAGTTCGTCCTGCCGCGTGACCTTGCTCATGCCAACGCTCGAACCCTGCCCGGCCGGCTTCAGGATCATCGGCAGACCGATTTCCTCCATTGCCCTGGCCGCATCACCGGGCTGGCGAATCACCGTGTAGTCGGGCGTAGGTATACCGGCGGCCTCGAACAGGTGCTTACTGCGCACCTTGTCCATCGCGATCGCCGACGCCATGACACCGCTGCCGGTGTACGGCGTATCCAGCCACTCCAGCGCACCCTGCAGCGTGCCATCTTCGCCACCCGGCCCGTGCAGGGCGATCCAGGCACGCTCAAAGCCGGCGGCGGCAAAGTCGGTCAACGAACGCGTGGCCGGATCCCAGCCCTCTGCATCGACACCGCGGCTCTGCAGCGCCTGCAGGACCGCGTTGCCGGTTTCGAGCGATACCTCGCGCTCGCTGGAAAAGCCGCCGTACATCACGGCGACACGGCCGAAGTCGCGTGCAGACCGCACGTGCTGACGCTGTTCGCGCAGGGAAATGAAATCGGTCATTGCGATACCTCGCCGACAATCCGTACTTCGTGCAGCAACTCGACGCCGTGTTCCTCGCGTACCGTATGGCGGACATGTTCGATGAGCGCCTCGATATCGGTCGCAGTCGCGCCGTCACTGTTGATGATGAAATTGGCGTGTTTTGACGAAACCTCCGCGCCGCCGATACGAAAGCCTTTCAGTCCCGCTGCTTCGATCAGCCGAGCCGCGTGGTCGCCCGGCGGATTGCGGAACACCGAGCCGCAACTCGGCAGCCCCAAAGGTTGCGTCGTCTTGCGTCGCTCCAGCATCGCGTCGAGGTTTTGCCTGCTCGCTTTCACATCCGGTTCAAAGCGGAACGTGCCCTCGATAAACCACTCGTTTGATGGGCCTTTCACGCTGCGATAGCCGACGCTGTACTCGGCAGGTGCGCGTTCATGGATTTCGCCTTGCCGGTCGATGCTGCGCACCGACTCGACGCGTTCCCAGGTCTCACCGCCGTGTGCGCCGGCGTTCATCGCCAGAGCACCGCCGACCGTCCCCGGTATGCCGGCGAAGAACTCGGAAGGCCCGATCTCCCAGCGCAGGCAATGACGTGCCAGTTGTGTGCACGGAACGCCGCTGCCTGCCTTCACGAGATAGGTCTCGACGCGCTCGATATCGCGCAGAATCCTTCCGGCCGAGATCACGACGCCGCGAATTCCGCCGTCGCGAACCAACAGGTTGCTGCCGGCGCCGTGCCAGAAAACATCGATGGCCGGATCGAGTTCCGCCAGGAACTGCGACAGGCCCTCGATGCTGGCCGGCCGGAAAAACAGTTCGGCGGGGCCACCGGTACGCCAGGACGTGTGCCGGCTCATCGGCTCGTTCTCACGCAGTTCTCCGAGCTCCATTGCGGGTTTCTCGGCCGCCATCATGAGTGCACCTTCAGGTTCGGTTTTTTGCGCAGCATCTCGGGCAGGCCTGCAGCATAGGCTCCGATATCGCCGGCACCCATGGTCAGTACCAGGTCGCCGTCCTCGACGAGGCCATCGAGAACCGGCAGCAAATCATCCAGCGATTCGACGAACACCGGCTCCACGGCACCGCGCGAACGCACGGCCCGCGCAATCGCCCTGCCATCCGCCCCGGCGATCGGTGCTTCGCCCGCGGCGTACACGTCAAGCACAATGGCAACATCGGCTTCGGACAGCACGACGGCAAAGTCGTCCATCAGGTCGCGTGTGCGCGAATAGCGATGCGGCTGGAAGACCAGCACGATACGCCGCTCCGGCCAGCCGGAGCGGGCCGCGGCCAACGTCGCAGCGATCTCGGTCGGGTGGTGCCCGTAGTCGTCGATCATCATGATCTTGCCAGCCGCGGTTTCGATCTCGCCATGCGACTGGAAGCGGCGGTCGATGCCTTCGAATTTTTCGAGCGCGCCGACAACGGCGTCGTCGGCAATCTGCAGTTCGTCGGCGACGGCGATCGCGGCGAGCGCATTGCGCACGTTGTGCAGGCCCGGAAGGCGCAGTGAAATTCGCAGCGCATCGCGATCGCCCGGACGAATCACGTCGAATGACGACACGCCGGATGCGAATTCAATATTGGTCGCACGTACGTCGGCCGTCTCGTTGACACCGTAGGTCACGACAGAACGGCCGATGTCACCCAGGACCTGGTTGACACCATCGTCGTCGCTGCAAACGACCGCCAGGCCGTAAAATGGCAGGTTGTGCAGGAACTCAACAAAACTGGAGCGCAGTTTTTCGATATCGCCGTCGTAGGTCGACATGTGATCCGCATCGATATTGGTGACTACGGCCAGCATCGGCTTCAGATGCACGAACGATGCATCGCTCTCGTCAGCCTCTGCGACCAGGTAGTCGCCCTGGCCCAGGCGCGCATTGGCATCCGCACTCTTCAGCCGCCCGCCAATCACGAAGGTTGGATCGAGACCGCCTTCGGCCAGCACGCTGGCGACCAGGCTCGTCGTGGTCGTCTTGCCGTGCGTGCCGGCAACCGCGATCGAGTAGCGAAACCGCATCAGTTCCGCCAGCATTTCGGCACGCTGTACGACGGGCATCAGTTTCTTGCGCGCAGCAACAACCTCGGCATTGGTTTCATCGACCGCGCTGGAGACGACAACGGCATCTGCGTTGGCAATGTTCTCGGCAGCGTGGCCGATGAATACAGTCGCGCCCTGCTGTTCCAGGCGCCTTGTTTGCTTGTTCGGCTTCAGGTCGGAACCCTGTACGTTGTAGCCGAGGTTCAGCATTACCTCGGCTATACCGGACATGCCGGAGCCACCGATTCCGATGAAATGAACACAATGAATTCTGCGCATCCGCTTGATCATGCTGCGACCCCCGCCTGTTGCAGGCATATCTCGGTTATCCGGGCGAGCGCCCCCGGCCGCGCCAGTTTGCGGGCAGCTTCCGCTTTTGCCTGCAGTTGTTCGCGCGAGCTCAGCCATGCGCGCAACTGGTCAGCCAGCACCTCGGCACTGAGCATGCTTTCGTCGATAATGACGGCAGCCCCGGCATCCGCCAGTGGCCGCGCATTCGCAGTCTGGTGATCATCGACGGCGCCCGGAAACGGCACGAACAGCGCCGGCAAGCCAACCGCACATAGCTCGGCAACAGTCAGCGCGCCGGAGCGACACACGACCAGGTCTGCCCACGCATAGGCAGCCGCCATGTCCTCGATAAAGGCATGCAGATCGACGTCAACGTTGTACCGCGCGTACGCCGCACGCGCCTCGTCAATCGTCCGTTCGCCGCACTGGTGCCGCACCAGCGGCCGCTCGGAAGCTGGCAGTTTCGCCAACGCCGCCGGGACCGCAAGGTTCAGTGCGAGGGCACCCTGGCTGCCACCTACGACCAGCAAACGCAGTGGCCCCTGTCGTCCGGTATAGCGGGCGGCAGGGGCCGGCACTGCAGCGATGTCCTTGCGAACCGGGTTGCCCACGGTCTCCGCAACGACACTGGAATTAAAACTGCCCGGGAAGGCTTGCAGCACAACCCGGGCAAGACGCGCCAGAAGACGGTTGGTTAGGCCGGCGGCCGCATTCTGCTCGTGGATCACGAGCGGCCGGCGGGTCAGCCAGGCGGCAAAACCGCCGGGCCCTGCAACGAAACCACCCATGCCGAGAACGGCTGATGGGCGGCGACGCCAGATAACTGCGAGTGCCTGCATGACGGCCCATGCAAGCTGGAACGGTGCGACCAGCAGCGCCAGGACACCCTTGCGCCGCAATCCCTTGATGCTGATCCATTCAATATCGATGCCGGCCGCGGGGATAACCCGCGCCTCGAGCCCACGCTGCGTGCCGAGCCAGACGACCGACTGGTTTTCGGCCTGCAACGCGCGGGCGACGGCAAGCGCGGGATACACATGCCCGCCGGTACCGCCCGCCATGACCAGGACAGGCTTGTTCAATGCCGGATTCATGCTGGCGGCGCTCATTGTTTTTTCCGCCGCTTGCGGTTGACCGGGGCCGCGTCGACTTTGAGTTCGTGATGAATCCTGAGCAGCAGGCCGATAGCTGCCATCGTGATGATCAGGCTGCTGCGGCCGTAGCTGATCAGCGGCAGCGTCAGGCCCTTGGTTGGCAGAATGCCCATGTTGACGCCGATATTGATGAACGCCTGCAAACCGAGCCACGTGCCGATGCCGATCGCGAGATAGGCCTCGAAGTAGCGCTCGCTGTCTGATGCACGCAGCGCCAGCTGGAAAACGCGCCACAACAGCGCCGCGAACAGGCCGATCATTACCAGCGAGCCCAGCAGGCCGAATTCTTCGGCATAAACGGCGAAAACAAAGTCCGTGTGTGCCTCGGGCAGGTAGAAGAGCTTTTGCACGCTTTCACCGAGGCCCACACCGAACCACTCACCGCGGCCGACAGCGATCAGCGATTGCGTCAGCTGGAAGCCCGAGTTGTACGGGTCCGCCCAGGGGTCGAGGAAACCAGTCAGGCGTTTCAGGCGATAGGCCGAGGTCAGCGCCAGCGCCGTCATTGCGACCAGCGCAAGGGAAAAGAACAACGCGAAGTCGCGGATGCGTGCGCCGCCGACGAACAACATTACCAGTGCCGTCGCCAGCAGAACGATGGCCGCACCAAAGTCAGGCTGCTGCAACAGCAGTACGCAACTGACGCTGAGCACCAGCATCGGCCGCAGGAAACCGACAAAGCGCTCGCGCAACGTTTTTTGCTGGCGGACGATATAACCTGCGAGGTAGATCAGCAGGCACAAACGCGCCGGCTCTGATACCTGCAGATTCATGATGCCGATGCGCACCCAGCGCGTTGCGCCGTTCACTTCGTAGCCGATACCCGGCACCAGAACGACGCAAAGCAATGCGATACCGGCCAGGAGCATCAGCGGACTCAGCGTCTGCCATGCGCGCATCGGTACCAGTACGCACGCGGTTGCAGCGAGTGCGCCGAGCAGCGCGGCGATCAGCTGCCGTTGCACATAGTAGAACGGCTCGCTGACGGCATTGTCGGAAACGGTGATCGATGCGGACGCCAGCACGACGAGGCCGCCGAAGAACAGCGCACCGACGATCAACAGCAACACCGGGTCGAGCTTCAGGTGTGTGCGAATCCGGACCGGGAACGGCATTGTCGCGCTGTTGCTCATCGGGGCAACGCCTCCACCGCGGCGACGAATGCATCGCCTCGTTCCGCATAGTTAGCAAACTGATCGAGGCTGGCGCAGGCCGGCGCCAGCAATACCGTGTCCGCCGATTCCGCGTAGGCGGCTGCCTGCTCGACCGCATCCTGCATGTCGCGTGCGAAGTACACCGGCATGACGGTATCCAGCGCATCTGCAATGCGGCTGGCATCGGTGCCGATCAGCACGGCGGCGCGCAACCGGGTTTCCAGTGCTGCCGCGAGGTCGCCAAAGTCACCGCCCTTGCCGTCGCCGCCGGCGACCAACACGATCATGCCGTCCACGGACTCTACCGAGGCGACTGCCGCCGCGACATTGGTGGCTTTGGAGTCGTTGATGTAGTCCACCGCAGCCTTGCGCGCCACGAACTGCATGCGATGTGGCAGCCCGGGAAACTCGTTCAGCACCTGCAGCATGGCCGGCATGCTGAAACCCAGCAACTCGCCGGCGGCCAGGGCCGCGAGCGCGTTTTCCTGGTTGTGCCGGCCATACATCGCCATGTCGGCCGTCGCAATCAGCATCGTGTTACCGCGAGCCAGGTACGTGACACCGTCTTCTTCAAGCAGGCCGTATTGCCCTTCGGCCGGCGCGTCCATGCCGAAACTGATCACCGCATCGATACCGCTCGTTTCCCTGGCGGCGCGTTTGTCGGCGCGATTGATTACAGCTGCCGCGGCACCGCGGTAGATGCTGTACTTCGAATCGCGATACTCCTTCTCACTGCGATGCCAGTCGAGGTGGTCCGGCGTTACATTGAGCAACACGGCAACTGCAGGCGCCAGTGACTCGGTTCGCAGCAACTGGAAGCTCGACAATTCGAGGACATACAGGTCCGGGACGGCGCTGTTCAGCAGGTCCAGCGCCGGCTCGCCGAGATTGCCGCCGGCCAGCGTATTCCTGCCGTCGGCGCGACCCATGTGATACAGCAGCGTCGTAACCGTACTCTTGCCGTTCGATCCCGTTACTGCGACATACGGCGCGCTGGCCTCGCGCGCAAACAGCTCGATATCCGAGACCACTTCGAGGCCCGCCTTGCGGGCCTTTTTGATCAAGGACTCCTTGTCGGTGATGCCCGGGGATACGATCAGGCGACCGGCATCATCCGGCAGCGTCATCTTGCCCAGCACAACATTTGCGTCCGGCCAGACCTCGTCAAGCTGTTCGATACCCGGCGGTTCGTCGCGACTGTCGACAAACATTGCGTCCAGCCCGGCTCGTCGCAGGTAACGCGCGATCGACAGGCCAGTGGCGCCGAGTCCGACGACCAGGTCCTTGCTCACCGACTTTTGCCTGCTTGCAGCGCTCATCGTATTTTCAGGCTCGCGAGTCCGATCAGTACCAGGATGACCGTGATAATCCAGAAGCGGACGATAACCTTCGGTTCCGCCCAGCCTTTCAGTTCGAAGTGGTGGTGCAACGGCGCCATGCGGAACACGCGTTTGCCGGTCAGCTTGAAGGACGCGACCTGGATCATGACCGACAATGTCTCGACGACGAAAACGCCACCCATGATGGCGAGGACGATTTCCTGGCGCACGACAACCGCAACCACGCCTAGCGCAGCACCGAGTGACAGTGCACCAATGTCGCCCATGAACACTTGCGCGGGGTACGTGTTGAACCAGAGGAATCCCAGGCCGGCGCCCGCCATCGCTGCACAGAACACCATGACCTCGCCGGTGCCCGCGACATACGGGATACCAAGATACTCCGAGAAATTCACATTGCCGGTCACGTAGGCAAACAGGCCCAGCGCACCGCCGACCAGGACCGTTGGCATGATCGCGAGGCCATCCAGCCCGTCAGTCAGGTTGACCGCATTGCTGAAGCCCACGATGAACAGGAAGGTGACGACGATCTGCAGCATGCCGAGCTGCACGGTCCAGTCCTTGAAATACGGAATCAGCAATGCCGTCGCCGTGTCGAGTGTTCCGTTCTGCTCTGCGCAGTAATACAGGGCTATGGCTGCGACAATTGCGGTCAGCGACTGCCAGAATATTTTCTGCCGCGCCGAGATACCCGCCGGGTTTTGCAGCACCAGCTTCTTGTAGTCATCGACATAGCCAATGATGCCGAATGCCAGTGTGACGAACAGCACGACCCAGACAAACAGGTTTTCGAGATCGGACCAGAGCAGCGTACTGACCGAAATCGATGTCAGGATCAGCGCGCCACCCATCGTCGGTGTACCGGCCTTGATCAGGTGCGTATCGGGACCGTCGTCGCGCACCGGCTGGCCGAGCTGGTTGCTGCTCAGCTTGCGAATCATGCGCGGTCCGATGACGAAGGACAAAACCAGCGCTGTCAGTGCGCCGAGAATCGCCCGCATCGTCAGGTAATTGAATACGTTGAAACCGGATTCAAACTGCGCGAGGTACTGGGTCAGGTAGAGAAGCATGTCAGGCCTCCATCCTCGCCGGTTCCGGTGCCCGTAACCCGGCCACCGCGCGCTCCATGCGGGCCGATCGGGAACCCTTGACCAGCACGTTTACGGCAGGCGCCAGTTGCGCACCCACAGCATCGACCAGTTCGTCCATGTGCCCGAACCACTGGCCGGCATGGCCGAACGCCGCGACCGTTGACTTGCTGAGCTCACCGACAGCGAACAGGCGGTCGATGCCCATCTCGCGCAGGGACTCGCCGGTCTGCCGGTGCAGTGCCTCGGCATCTTCGCCCAGTTCGCCCATGTCGCCGAGGACCATCCAGCTCTGACCCGGCAGGGCTGCCAGGAACTCGCCGGCGGCTGCTACGGAGACCGGATTGGCGTTATAGCTGTCATCGAACAGCGTAGCGCCGTTGCGTCCGGGCGCCGGCTGCAGGCGTCCGTCAACCGGCACAATCGACTCCAGCGCCGCACGGATGTCGTCCGCCCCGACGCCAAGCACGGTCGCTACCGCAGCTGCGGCGCAGGCGTTGCGGACGTTGTGCAGCCCGGCCAGCGGCAGGCGAACATCGACCGCCGTGCCCTCCAGGTTCAGTCGGAACGCACTGCCCGCTTTGTCGAGTTCCACCTGGCTGGCATGTACCGCAGCACGCTCATCCAGGCCGAAGCTCAGGACTTCGATGTCTGCAGCCAGTGACGACCAGTAGTCGAAAAAATCATCATCCGCATTCAATACGGCGCAGCGCGGGCGCTGCGCGCCCTGCAGGATCTCGCCCTTGCCCTCGGCCACGCCCTGCAACGAGCCGAAGCCTTCAAGATGCGATGGCCCGGCATTCGTAATGACGACAACATCGGGCATGGCCAGCGACGTCAGGTAGGCGATCTCACCAACATGATTCGCACCCATTTCAATGACGGCAAAACGATGCGATGCGTTGATGCGCAACAGCATCAGTGGCATGCCGATATCATTGTTCAGGTTCCCGGCCGTCGCGATCGTCGCTGCTGTTTGTGCCAGGCACGCCGCGATCATTTCCTTCAATGTCGTCTTGCCGTTGCTGCCGGTCACACCGACGATGGTCGCAGCATGCTGCTGGCGCCACGCGGCGCCAAGCCGGCCCAGCGCCGCGCGCGTGTCGTCGACGGTGATCTGCGCAAGGGCCGTATTGACGCGGTGTGCAACCACGGCGCCCGCCGCACCTTTCGCCGCTGCTTCTGCCACGAACTCACCGCCGTCGAAGTTTGGCCCGCTCAATGCAAAGAACAGTTCACCACTCCTGACAGTGCGGGTATCCGTGCTGACACCGGCGAAAGTGCGGTCGCTGCCGTGCAATACGCCCTGCATCGAGGTCGCCGCCGACGACAAGGTCGAGTTCATCGGCGCACCTCCGCCCGATGTGCAAGGCTCGCTGCCGCTGTTCCCAGGTCCGAGAACTGGCGACGTTCGTCGCCGACGAGCTGGTAATTTTCGTGGCCTTTGCCGGCCACCAGGACGACGTCTTCGTCGGCTGCGTTGGCAATCGCCCAGGCGATGGCGGCCGCGCGATCTTCGATGATCGTCACGTCGAACGGGCTCGTCACGCCCGCGACGATGTCGGCGATGATGTCGTGAGGTGACTCGCTGCGCGGGTTGTCACTCGTAATGACGGGCGCATCGCTGTACGTTTCCGCCACTTTGCCCATCTGCGGCCGCTTGCCGCGATCCCGATCTCCACCGCAGCCGAAAACGCACCACAATTTGCCACCGCAGTGCTCGCGAAGGGCCTGCAGTGCCAGCGCCAGCGCTTTGGGCGTATGTGCATAGTCGACGTAGACCGCCGGCGAGTCGACCGCGGCAGCTACCCTTTGCATACGCCCGGGCGGTGCTTCGATTTCTTCCAGTACCGCGCAGGCTTTCTCAATCGGGACACCCTGGCCAAGCAACAGCGCCAGTGTCAGCAATGCATTTTCGATATTGAAGGCGCCCGGCAGCGGCAGCAGGAATTCACACTCGCCCCAGGAACTGCGCACGCGAATCTGTGAGCCCAGCGCATTGGTCGTGATGGACTCGACGAATACGTACGGGCGCAGACCGGCGACTCGCTGTGGATTCATGGAGACTTCGATCAGGTCCGAACCGCAACGCGCGGCCAGGTGCGCGCCGAACTCGGCATCGAGGTTGATAACGCGTTGTTTCGCGCTGTACTCGAAGAACAGGCGTGCCTTGGCGTCGCCGTAACTCTGCATGTCGCCGTGGTAGTCGAGATGGTCCCGGCTGAGGTTCGTGAACAGCACAGCATCGAACGCGACGCCGTCGACGCGATTCTGGTCCAGCGCATGCGACGAGACCTCGAGGGCGGCCGACCTCGCACCCTGGTCACGAAACTCTGCCAGCATGCGATGAATATCGACACTGGCGGGTGTTGTCATGCCGGCCTGCAAATCCACTTCCGCGAGGCCGGCACCGAGCGTACCGATATAGGCGCAGGGTTCGCCCAGCCTTTCGAGGCATTGCGCGATCATCCAGGCAACGGTTGTCTTGCCATTGGTCCCGGTGATACCGATAACGTGGACACTTGCGGACGGCGCACCGAAAAAGCGGTTGGCAATGTTGCCGAGGTGCCGATCCAGGTGCTCGATTGGCAGCACCGGCACCGGCAGTTCGCGTTCCGGCAGCGCTGCTGTGCTGGCGTCGAATGCAATGGCAACCACGCCGGCTCGAATTGCGTCGTCTATGAAATCCATACCATGATGACTCAGCCCCTGGCAGGCCAGGAACAGGTCGCCTTCAGCCAGCGTACGGCTGTCACTCGACAGCCCGTACACGGCGATATCCGGCGCAGCGACATAGCCTTCGAGCAGGTTGGCCAGTGTCATCGCACGTTGCATCTGTTCTGCCGGCATGCTCATCTACCCATTGCCTGCATAGTGCTGTTTGGATCACGCGCGGGCAGCGCATCGGGCGGCACGGCCAGGAGCCGCAGCGACTCCGACATGATGTCGGCGAAAACCGGCGCAGCGACATCGCCGCCGTAGTATTTCTCACCGCTGGGTTCATCGATCACGACGACGGTAGCCAGGCGCGGATCGCTGGCCGGCGCCATGCCGGCAAACACCGAGATGTACTTGTCTTTCGAATAGCCCCCCGCCGCGAATTTCCACGAGGTGCCGGTCTTGCCGGCGATGCGGTAGCCGTCAACCGCTGCCCCGGTCCCGGTACCGCCGGGACGTACGACTTCTTCGAGCATGCGACGTACCGCAATCGCCGATTCGGCCGACACGAGTTGCTGCCCGGACCCGGGTTCATCCTGTTTGATCAGCGTCACCGGGTGACCAACGCCGTTGTTGCCAATGATGGCGTACGCCTGCGCCAGCTGCAGCGGTGTTACGGACAGGCCGTAGCCGTACGCCAGCGTGGCCTGGCTGATCGGCTTCCAGTGATCGTGATGCGTCAGCATGCCGGCCGACTCACCGGGGAAACCGCTGCTGGTCACGGTACCCAGGCCGAAATTCTGCATCGTGTTCCACAGTTCGCGCGGCTTCAGTGACATCGCCACCTTGGTCGCGCCGACGTTGCTCGAGCGCGCCAGGATCGTCGCGAGGCTGATGCGCCCGAGATTGCGCTTGTCCTCGATGGTCTTGGCGCCGATCGTGATCGACCCGGGTGCAGTGTCGATGATGCTGCTCGAGCGATATTCGCCACTTTCCAGTGCGGCAGTAACGACCAGCGGCTTGATGCTCGAGCCCGGCTCGAAAATGTCGGTAATCGCCCGATTGCGGTAGCGTTCGGCCACGAATTGCGAACGATCATTCGGGTTGTAGCTCGGCTGGTTGGCCATCGCCAGGACTTCGCCGGTCTCGGTATCCAGCACGACGATCGATCCCGAGCGCGCATTGTTCTCGCTGATCGCACGTTTCAGGGCCCGGTAGGCCACGTACTGGATGCGCAGGTCGATGCTGGTGCGCAACTCCTTGCCATGCCGTGGCGGGCGAATGCTCTCGACGTTTTCGACAGCGCGACCGAGGCGGTCTTTCAATACGCGCTTGGCGCCGGACTCGCCGGCCAGCCAGTAGTCGTACTCGAGTTCCAGCCCCTCGAGGCCCTTGTCGTCGATGTTCGTAAATCCGACCAGGTGGCCGGTCACCTCGCCGGCCGGGTAGAAACGCCGGTATTCGCGTTGGATATTGACGCCCGGCAGCTGTAGCGCCATGACGTCCGCCGCCTGGTCCGGGCTCAGGTGCCGGCGCAGGTAGACGAAATCCTTGTTCATGCTGAACGTGATCTGCCGCAGCAGTGACTGCTCGTCGATATCCAGGGCCCGCGCCAGCGCCGGCATCTTGTCCTCGGCCAGCGCAAGTTCCTTCGGGTTCGCCCAGACACTGTCGACGGGTGTGCTGATTGCCAGCGGTTCGCCGTTGCGATCGGTAATGGTGCCGCGATGTGCAGTGATCGTTGCCGTGCGTACGTGCCGGGACGTCGCTTCCTCCAGCAGGAAGTCCTTGTTGAACACCTGCAGGTGCACGGCACGCGCGACCAGCGTGCCTGCTGCAGCGACGAACAGGATACTGACGAGCGTCACTCGCCCGACAAAACGCCTGGCCGTCTGCGTCTTTGTTTCAGCGCCGCGTGTCATTGCCGCTCGATCACGAAAATTTCCGCACTGGTCGGCCGAACCAGTGACAGGTCGTCCGTCGCCACCTTCTCGATGCGCGAGTGCGTAGCCCAGGTGCTTTGCTCGATCTGCAGCTGGCCCCATTCGATATTGAGTTGATCGCGTTGCTGCGTCAGCAACTCCAGCTCGACGAAGAGTTTGCGCGATTCATGCTTGGTGTAGATCAACGCAATTGCGCTCAACACGCAGACGATTGCGAACACGACGACCAGCAGGAACGGCTGGCGTTTTTCGACCGCCGCCTTCACAAGCGTTCCGCGATTCTGAGGTGAGCACTGCGCGCCCGCACGTTGTCAGCGATTTCCGCTGCCGAGGCGGCAATGGCCTTGCCAACCAGCTTCAGACGGGGCCGGAATTCAGCCGGCACGTCGGGCATTCCGCGGTACTGTTCGGACTCACGCGACGCATCGCGCATGAATCGCTTCACGATGCGGTCCTCCAGCGAATGAAAGCTGATCACGCAGAGCCTGCCGCCCGCTTTGAGGACATCGAGAGACTGGCGCAACGCGGCTTCAACCTGGCCGAGCTCGTCGTTGATATGGATGCGAATCGCCTGGAATGTCCTGGTCGCCGGGTGCTTCTTCCGTGTGTGCGCGGGTACCACCGACGCCACGATGTCCGCCAGCTGCAACGTGCTGTCGATTCGCGCGTCGGCACGTGCGCTGACGATTGCCCGTGCAATCCGCGCTGCGTCGCGCTCCTCTCCATATTTGAACAAAACCTGCTTCAACGCTTTTTCTTCCACGGATTGCAACCACTCGGCCGCGGCGATACCGGTGTCCGGATCCATGCGCATGTCGAGCGGTCCGTCGCGTAAAAAACTGAACCCGCGCTCCGCGGTGTCGAGTTGCGGCGACGACACGCCCAGGTCAAAAAGCAGGCCGTCGACTTGTCCCAAGACGCCCCGCTCCCCGATGCATGTCGACAGTTGTGCAAAATCACTCCTTACCAGCGTCACGCGCGGATCATTCGTCAATTCGGCCGGTGCTGATGCGATCGCCTGTGGGTCGCGATCAATTGCGATGAGCTGGCCGCTTGTTGTTAATCGCTCGAGGATTGCCTTGCTGTGCCCGCCTCGTCCGAATGTCCCGTCGACGTAAATTCCGTCTTGTTTTATCGCCAGCCCGTTGAGGACCGGTTCGAGCAGCACCGGCACATGCGCGTTGCCGCTCATCGGGAGTCACACCCCTTAGAATGAAATCGATTCAAGATCTGCAGGCAGCTCGCCGTCACCGTCCTCGGCGAGCCATGCATCTCGTTTTTCAGTCCAGGAGTCTTCATCCCACAATTCAAATTTGTTGCCTTGTCCAATGAGCATCGCGGCCTTGTCGAGGCCCGCGAACTCGCGTAGCTCACGCGACAGGAGGATGCGACCACTGTTGTCCATGTCGACCTCGGTCGCGTAACCGACCATAATGCGCACGATGTTGCGTGCGACCTTGTTCATGCTGGGGAGCCGCACCAGCTTGCGCTCCAGCTCTTCCCAGTCCGGCAGCGGATAGATCAACAGGCAATGGTCCTTATCAACCGTGACAACGATTTCGCCACCACAACGCGCCGACAGCCGCTCCCGGTACCGGGTCGGTATTGCCATACGCCCCTTGGCGTCCAGATTGACTTTGGTGGCCCCTCGAAACACGGCGACTGGGGCTGCTCAGGCTTCGCGCTTCACCGCGCAAAAGTCCGGGCAGATTGCCCCTTTCCTCCCACTTTTATCCACTTTTCGACACTATAAGGTCGGATCTTGCGGAGCGTCAATGGGCCCTGGCAATTATTGTTTGTTGTACAGAGACTTAGAGGCGTTGAGGTGGCTCAAATCGGGCAAATTATGGCAGCGATGGCGCGAGGAAAATCATGAACTTATGCCAATTTTCTAAAAATCCGTTCAGTTTCAAGTCGCCAAACGCAGACAGGGCCTCGATTTCAGCGTTTCACGCAAGTGCCGATGCGGCTTGCGCAAATACGCTGGAACCCACCTCGGAAAACATTATAACTTATTGATTTTAAAAAGAATACTAAGGACACAGGGCAGACAGGACCGAAACCCTGAACGAAGACAAGCGGCCAGCGCTGGCGGCGCAGGCACTTTTGTTCGCTCAGGGCTCTGACCCCTTTTCGTACGGTTGGGTTCGGGAAAGTCGGAGCCG
The DNA here is from genome assembly GCA_030429005.1 of Gammaproteobacteria bacterium. Lineage (GTDB taxonomy): Bacteria > Pseudomonadota > Gammaproteobacteria > Steroidobacterales > Woeseiaceae > UBA1847. The sequence goes on from JAUIDP010000016.1 coordinate 30,832, forward strand.
GCAATAAGCCGGGTTCTGTATTCGACAACCATTCATCTGGGACAGCCGTCGCCGACTGCCTCTAGCAACCTACCCGGGAGTCCGTTCGGAACCGACGGTGCAGCAAAGCTGCGTACTCCCCTATTTGGTCTTGCACCGGGCGGGGTTTACCGTGCCGCGAGCTGTTGCCAGTCGCGCGGTGCGCTCTTACCGCACCATTTCACCCTTACCGGCCACCGCGAACGGGGGCAGGCGGTATCTTTTCTGTGGCACTTTCCATGGGCTCACGCCCTCCAGGCGTTACCTGGCGCCCTGTCCGACGGAGCCCGGACTTTCCTCTGCCGCGCAAAACGCTGCAGCGATTGCCTCGCCGACTCCGGCCTTCCCGGACGGCGGATTCTACACTGACTTGAGGCACGGGTGCGGGGTATCCGGTGGTCATTTGTCGGAAATAAAGCGCAGCGAAGCGAGCCATTCCGACAAATGACCACCGGATGCCCCTTACCTTCTCTTTTCAGCGCCAACAACCGGGCATACGCACCCCTTACTCCCGATCTTTCAGCGCCAATATCCGCGCGTAGTGTTCGTTGCGTTTGGTGCCGGTAATCCTCGCAGCGACGCGGGCTGCGTCTTTGGCGGACATGACCGCAGAAAGCTCGGTCAGCAGGACGTCCTCCTCCCAGGACGACGCGGACCCGGCGATCGTACCGGCAACGACGATAACGAATTCGCCCTTGCACGGGATATCGCCTTCGTCCAGCTGTTGCAGCAGCGCAGCCAGTGGGGCCTGCAAGCATTGCTCGTGCAGCTTCGTCAACTCGCGGCCGATAAAGGCCGGCCGGTCGTTGCCGAATGCCTCGCACATGGCGACGAGGCTGTCGCGGACGCGATGCACCGACTCGTAGAAAACCATGCTGCGGGGCTCCGCCCCAAGCGCACGCAGTCGCTCGGCGCGCGCCCGGGGTTTGGCCGGCAGGAAGCCCTCGAAACAGAACCGGTCCGTCGGCAGACCGGCCGCGGACAGGGCCGCCACGACGGCGCTCGGGCCCGCCACCGGCACAACACGAAGACCTGCGGCGTGGGCCGCGGCGACGAGACGATAACCCGGGTCGCTGATCAGCGGCGTACCGGCATCGCTGACCAGCGCGACGTCCTTGCCGGCGGTAATTTCCTCGATAAGGACCGCCACGACCTGGTCCTCGTTGTGGTCGTGCAGCGCTATTAGTGGTGTTTTCACGCCGAAATACGATAGTAATCGACCGGTGTGCCGGGTATCCTCGGCGGCAACAAGACCCGCGTTTTCAAGCGTGTGCCGGGCTCTCGGCGACAGATCATCGCGGTTACCGATGGGCGTTGCCACCACAAACAACGTTCCGCTCATTTCAGGACGACTTGAATTGCCAATGAATTTCTCAACACCAGAAGAGACGACCGTTGAACACGGGATTCACGTACCCGCCCTGCGACATCCTGCACGCGGATTGCGGGCTTTGGCAAGGCTGTTGCTCCTCGCCTGCATGGCCTTCATCCTGTCAGCCTGCGGGTCAACCGGTGGCGGCTTCAGCAGCAGTTCGGGCGAAGGACGTGCCGAGCGCCAGGCACAGAATGGTGACTATCATGCTGCGGCGGCGACCTACGTCGACCTTGCGTCGACCGCGGTCGGTGCCGAGCGTGACCGCCTGACGCTGCTGGCCGTCGAGCAGTGGCTGAATGCCGGCGATGCGGCGCGCGCCGGCAACGCGTTCGCTGCCATTACACGGCCCGCTGATGCCGGAACCCGTCACCTGTGGGACACCAACTCGGCGACGCTGAAACTGTATGCCGGCGATGCCGACGGCGCGCTGGAAACGCTGGAAAGCCTGAGCCGGGAGCCGCTGAGCCGCAAACGGCGCCTGCGCGTCGATGCCTTGCGCGCCGATGCCTGGGTGCAGAAAGACGACCCGGCCCGGGCGGTGGAATTGATGACCAAGCGCGAGTCGATGCTGACCAGCTCTCGGGACATCGACAGGAACCGACAACACCTCTGGCAGGCCCTGTTGAGTAGCGATCCCGCCGTACTCCGCGCAAGCGCCGAATTGACGCTGGACGAAAACACGCGTGGCTGGCTGAGCCTGAGCTCGCTGGCCGCGTCGACCGGCCAGCAGGGCATCGGCTGGACCAACGGCGCCGTGCGCTGGCGCAGCACCCACCCCGGGCACCCGGCCATGACGATCGTCGACGATCTCTCTCTGCCCGATGAGATCATCCTCGACTACCCGAAGAAAATTGCGCTGTTGCTGCCGCTATCCGGCCGTGCCGAGCGGGCCGGCCGCGCCGTGCAGAACGGCTTCATGGGTGCGTATTTCTCGTCGCTGGAATCTTTGGACGAGGCGCAGTCCATCAGGGTTTATGACGTCAGCGCCGAGGGCGGCGCCAGCGCTGCATATGGCAATGCCGTCGCCGACGGTGCCGAGTTCGTTATTGGCCCGCTGCTGAAAGATAGCGTCATCGAGCTGGCCAACGACATTCTCGTACCGGTACCGGTCCTGACGCTGAACTATCTACCCGATGAAATCCTCGCGCCGCCTGGCCTGTACCAGTTCGCGCTGGCGCCGGAGGACGAAGCACGCAGCGCAGCTTTTCGCGCGATCAGTGACGGGCATGTCCGCAGCGTCGCGCTGGTTCCGAACAACGACTGGGGCCGACGTGTCCTGTCGGCGTTCGCCACCGAGTACGAATCACTCGGCGGAACGCTGCTCGACTATCGCAGCTACACGCCCGCCAACCCGGATTTTTCCAACACGATCGAAGAGCTGATGTCCCTGTCCGGCAGCGTGCAGCGTTACCGGCGTCTGCGCGCAAATCTCGGCGGCCCGCTGCAGTTCGATCCGCGGCGCCGCCAGGACACCGACTTTATATTCCTGGCTGCCGACGCGGCCACTGGCCGGTTGCTGAAGTCGCAACTCAAGTTCCACTACTCCGGCGACATTCCGGCCTACTCGACCTCGTCGATCTATGAGCGCGACGGCCGGTCGAACAGCGACCTGAACGGCATCATGTTCGCGGATGCGCCATGGCAGATCGCTCCGCAGTTATGGCTCGGACACCTGCCATCGCTGTATGCGGATCAGTTTCCGGATGAACGACGCCTGAGCCGGCTACATGCCATGGGCTACGACGCCTACCAGCTGATTGCTTCGCTCTACACCGCGCACAGCGGCGATATGCTCGAAATCGACGGCGCTACCGGCAACCTGTATCTCGATGTCGACGGCCGCGTACACCGTCGCCTGGCCTGGGCACAATTCCAGGGCGGCGAACCGGTACCGTTGCCCGAACCGGCACAGCCGGGCGGGCCGATTCGGGACACCAGCAAGGATGCCGAGGTCCAGCAGCCACTCGGCGCCGATGACGAATCTTGGTACGAGCAGACAACAGGCTTGTAGGCGACGGCGCCGAAAACTTCGCGTTTCGTTATCTCAGGCAGCGCGGTCTCGCACCCGTTCGGCGAAATTTTTCCTGCCGCCTCGGTGAACTCGATTTAATCATGCGTGATGGCGAATGCCTGGTGGTCGTCGAAGTACGTTACCGTGGCAGTCGCTCGCTGGTCGCGGCCGAACTGACAGTCGATACGCGCAAGCAGGCAAAAATCATCCGTACGACGGCCATGTTTCTTGCATGGAATGAGCGCTATGCAACGATGCCGTTACGATTTGACGTTGTCGCGATTGACAGCGATGCCGACGGCAAGCGCTCGGTACGCTGGATACAGGACGCGTTCCGGCCCGCTGACGGGCGGCTGTAATTACTTGACGACGCGCAGGTGCGGGCGCTGCTGGCGCGGCGGTTCGTCGAGTGACGTCGTCTGGACAGCCTGTTCTGCAGATGTCTCGGCATCGTGCGAGAAAATCATGCCCTGGCCGGTTTCACGGGCATAAATCCCGAGTACCGATTTCATCGGCACCCAGACATCGAACGGAACGCCGGAAAAGCGTGCGCGAAAGCTGATCGCACTATTGGTCAGCTTGAGATTGTGCGCGGCAGTCTCGCTGATATTCAGGATGATCTTGCCGTCCTTGACGTGTTCCGGGGGCACGGTCACACCGTCGACACCGGCATCGACGACAATATGCGGCGTATGCACATTGTCGCCCATCCACTCGTGCATGGCGCGAATCAGGTATGGTCGTTTTGAGCGGCTTGGATTATTCAATTTATTATAAGCCTGGTGTTTCCTCCAACAGCGCCAAGCTTAGCATTGTTTTGCCCGCAATGGCTGTTGGTGACATAAGCTGGTTACAGGCGCATCTCCTGCTCGAGTTCGGTCATGCTGCGCTGGAACGAATGGCGCGCAAACACACGCTCCATATAGCCTTCGATCGCCTCTGCCTGGGCACCGAGATCGATGCCATAGACCGGCAAACGCCACAGAATTGGCGCAATACTGGCGTCAACCAGCGAAAATTCGTCGCTCAGAAAGTACGGCCGGGCACCGAACAACTCGTTGCTTTGTAAAATACTTTCGCGCAACAGCTTGCGCGACTTGCTGCTGAGCTTGCCGTCGGCGGTTGATTCCGCTTCCTCGGCAATCGAATACCAGTCGGTCTCGATGCGAAACAGGGCCAGGCGAAACTGGGCACGCATGACCGGGTCCACCGGCATCAGCGGCGGGTGTGGGAAGCGCTCATCGAGATACTCGATGATGACCCGCGAGTCGTACAGCGTCAGGTCCCGGTCCACGAGGGTCGGCACCGTGTGGTACGGGTTCAGGTCCATCAGGTCCTCGGGCAGGTCATTGCCGAGTACATTGGATATCTCGATGTTGATATTTTTCTCGGCCAACACCAGCCGCGTTCTGTGACTGTGAATGTCGGTCGGCCTGGAAAACAAAGTCATTACAGAACGTCTATTGGCGATAACTGCCATTTTGGAATTCCTCGAATTGCGTGTTTTTGGTGCTGATCTGGTTACTGCGTCAGCTTGTTCAGTGCACGTCCTTCCAGATCTGCTTCTTCAGCATCAGCGCGATGATGAAGAACACGATCAGGTACATGATCACCCAGGTTCCGATCTTGCGACGTTCGCCCCGAATTGGCTCTGCGATATAGGCCAGGAAGTTAACGGTATCGCGCACGAAAATATCGTAGTCCTCGGCATCCAGCGTCCCGGGCGATACCTGTTCGAAGTGTTCGAAATGGACCGTCGTCGAAACGTTTCCCTCACTGTCGGTTTCCTCGTGTTCGGAAAACACGGCGCGCTGGTAGCCCTGCAACTCCCACAGGACGTGCGGCATGCTGGTCGCCGGCATAACGATATTATCCACGCCGGTCGGACTTTCTTCCTGTACATAGAAACTCTTCAGGAAGGTGTAAATGTAGTCTGCACCCCTGGCGCGCGCCATCAATGACAGGTCCGGCGGCGCAGTGCCGTACCAGCGCTCGGCGTCAGCGGCCGGCATCGCCGAACGAATCGTCTCGAATGTCTTCTCGGCGTTAAACATCAGGTTGTCGACCAGTTGCTCCTCGGACAGCTCGAGGTGCTTGCCAATCGTATTGAAACGGACGTACTGCGCGGAATGACAGCCCGAGCAGTAATTCATGAAATTACTTGCCCCGCGCTGCAATGACGGAATCTGCCCGGGGTCAATATCCGCTTTCTCCAGCTCCGCGCCTCCGCCTGCAGCGAAAACCGGCGCTGCCAGCAAACCGGCGAGCGTCGTGGCGACAGTGTAATGAGCAATGCGCTTGAGATAGTTGTTCATGCTAAACCACCCTGTCCGGTACCGGCTTGGTCTTGTCGATGGTTGTGTAGTACGGCATCAACAGGAAGAACGCGAAATAGATGACAGCAAAGATCCGGGCTGCCAGCACATAAATGCCTTCCGCGGGTTGCACGCCCAGCCAGCCCAGCGAAATGAAGCTGATGACAAACAGCGTCAACGCAGACTTGTAAATCCAGCCACGATAACGAATGGACTTGACCCGCGCCCGGTCCAGCCACGGCAGGAACACCGGCAGCACCACCGACAAGCCGAACAGGATGAAACCCCACAGCTTGTCCGGTACGGCACGCAAAATGGCGTAGAACGGCGTGAAGTACCAGACCGGCGCAATATGCTCCGGTGTCGCCTTGATGTTGGCCGGCTCGAAATTCGCGTACTCGAGGAAATAGCCGCCCATTTCCGGCGCGAAAAACAAGACGAAGGAAAACACCATCAGGAAGACAATGATGGCAACGAGGTCCTTGCTGGTGTGGTACGGGTGAAACGCAACGCCGTCCAGCGGTACGCCATCCGGACCCTTGTGCTCCTTGATCTCGATGCCGTCCGGGTTGTTGGAACCAACCTCGTGCAACGCGACGATATGGACGAACACGAGCCCGATCAATGCCAGCGGCAATGCGATAACGTGCAGGGCGAAGAAACGGTTCAGCGTGATATCCGAAATCGAATAGTCGCCGCGGATAATCTCCACCAGCGCTTCGCCGATGCCCGGGATCGCACCGAACAATGAGATGATCACCTGCGCTCCCCAGTAGGACATCTGCCCCCAGGGCAACAGGTAGCCGGCGAACGCTTCTGCCATCAGCACAAAGAAGATCAACATGCCGATGATCCAGATCAACTCCCGCGGCTTCTTGTACGAGCCATACAGCATTGCCCGGAACATGTGCAGGTAGACGACAATAAAAAAGAAGGATGCGCCGGTTGAATGCATGTAGCGTATGAGCCAGCCCCACTCCACATCGCGCATGATGTATTCGACGGATGCAAAGGCCTCTTCGGCCGCCGGCTTGTAGTTCATCGTCAGGAAAATGCCGGTGAGCAGCTGGATAACCAGCACGACCATGGCGAGCACGCCGAACACGTACCAGAAATTGAAATTCTTGGACGCGTAGTACTCGGTCGCGTGGTATTTCATCGTCTCCGTGAACGGGAAACGATCGTCAATCCACTTCATGAAACCGCCTTTTGGCTGACCGACTTCTGCTTCGATTTTTGCCATTACGCCGCTCCTGTGTCCTGGCCGATCAGGATCAAGTCATCGCGAACAAACCGGTACGGCGGGATGCGCAGGTTTGTCGGCGCCGGGACCCCTTTGAATACCCGTCCTGCCAGGTCGAATTTCGAGCCGTGACAGGGACAGAAAAATCCGCCATGCCAGTTTTCGCTGGGACGCACCTCGAAATCTTCGAGCGGCGCGCAACCCAGGTGGGTGCAGGAGCCTTCGACGACCAGGTATTCGGGCTTCACCGACCGCGTCGCATTTGCCGCGTAATCGGGCTGCTGGTCCGCCACTTCCGAATTCGGGTCGCGGAGCTCGTCAAGGCCCTCCGGCAGTCGCTCCAGCATCGCCTCCGACCGGCGCAGGACGAATACCAGTTTGCCGCGCCACAACACCCTGACCATCTCACCCGGCTGCATCGAGCCAATCGGCACCTCGACGGGTGCGCCCAGCGCCTGCGCACGCGCGCTCGGCTGTAGCGACGCCAGGAACGGATACAAGGCAACCCCGGCACCGGCTGCTCCGGTGACCGCGGTTGCTACGGTCAGAAAATGACGTCGGTTACGATCGATGCGATCCGCGTCGTCTTCGCTCATCAGGCACTCCCATACGCCCGGCTGATCAAGGGTCGGTTTTAGTCCTTTATTTCAGCGCGTTTCTTGTTTTATGTCGTTACTGTTAGATTTGCAGCAGTCATTAATAATCGTCAGGATGAGGTCATATCGAGACCGCCGCTGAAATGAGCGCGCATTATACACGGGGCCGCAGGAAATTTGCCAGCGCGGCGCCCAAAACAGACTGATTCGCAAAGGAATTTTGTTGTCCCGGGGTAAGTCAATTCTGTTGTTTGTCGTGCAGTCCATCGTCGTCGGGCTGGCGGCAGCATTTCTTGTCGTACTGATCCGTCCGGATTTGTTGCCGAGGATTGCGGCACCCAGCGGTTTTGCACCCGCGAGTTACGCCGACGCAGTGGACATCAGCGCCCCGGCAGTCGCCGCCATCTACACAAAGCGGCTGGTCGAATACCGCCCGTCGGCCGACGAGCGACCGCGTTTTCGGATCGAATCCAGTGCCGCGTCCGCCGTCGTCATCGACCCGGACGGTTATCTCGTTACCAATTTCCACGTCGTCGACGCCGTCGCCGAAATCAACGTGCAATTCAATGATGGCCGCATCGCAGAACCCGAGATCGTCGGTGTGGACGCCGAAACCGATCTCGCGCTATTGCGCGTGAACCTCGGCGAATTACCGGTTATCCCGCTCGGCAGTTCGAACCAGTTGCGCGTCGGCGATGTCGTCATGGCGATCGGCAACCCCTACGGCATGGGCCGCTCCGTGACACAGGGCATCATCAGCGCAACCGGGCGCGGCAATATCTACCTCAACACCTTCGAGAACTATATCCAGACGGACGCCGCGATCAACGCAGGCAACTCCGGCGGTGCGCTGATCAACGTCAACGGTCAACTGATCGGCATCAACACGGCTGTGTTGCAGCAGGACACCGGCACCGAAGGCATCGGCTTCGCGATTCCGGTGGACCTGGTCCGCGGCGTCGTCGACGAGTTGAAAACCCATGGCCGGGTCGTGCGTGGCTGGATGGGTTTTCGCCCGGATGACCTGACCCCGGCGGAGCGCACCGCCATGGGTATCGAGGGCGACATCGGCATACTGCTGGACGAGGTCCTGCCGGACAGCCCCGCTGCGGCCGCCGGGCTCAATCGTGGTGACGTTATCCTTGCGATCAACGGCGAACGGATTTTTTCCCAGCGCCAGGCGCGCTTGCTGGTGGCGGGCACGAGCCCCGGCGACAAGATCGAAATCCTCGGTCTGCGGGACCAGCAGCAGTTCACCGCGACGCTGGAGGTCGTGGAGCGGCCGCCCGAGCTCTAGCCGCGGTGGTTTTCTAGGCCACCCGGCGGATGGTCGCCCCCAACTGCAGCAGTTTTTCCTCGATGCGTTCGTAACCGCGATCAACGTGGTAAATACGATCGACCAGCGTGTCACCTTTTGCCGCCAGTCCTGCGAGCACCAGGCTGGCGGACGCTCGCAGGTCGGTGGCCATAACCGGCGCCGCCGTAAGCTGCGGCACGCCGGTACAGATCGCCGTGTTGCCCTCGATGCGAATCCGCGCACCCATTCGCTGCAATTCGAGGACATGCTGAAAGCGGTTCTCGAAGATGGTCTCTGTCACGGTACCGACGCCGTCGGCGACGGCGTTCATTGCACAGAACTGCGCCTGCATGTCGGTCGGGAACGCCGGGTAAGGCGCTGTTCTGAGATCAACCGCACGCGGGCGCTTGCCGTGCATGTCGAGTTCAATCCAGTCATCACCGTCCGAGATATCCGCGCCGGCTTCTGCCAGCTTGATCAGCACGGCTTCGAGCGTTTCCGGCGCCGTGTTCTCGACCCGGATCCTGCCGCCGGTCATGGCGGCCCCGACCAGGTAGGTTCCGGTCTCGATCCGGTCCGGCAGTACTGAATGTTCCGCGCCGCCGAGTTCATCGACACCCTGTACGGTGATCGTACCGGTCCCGGCCCCGTGGATCTTTGCACCCATGCGCGTCAGGAATTCCGCCAGGTCGGCGACTTCCGGTTCACGAGCCGCATTTTCCAAGACCGTCTCGCCGTCGGCGAGCACCGCTGCCATCAGCAGGTTTTCCGTACCGGTGACCGTGACAACGTCGAATACGATGTGAGCACCCTTGAGCCGCTTCGCACGCGCCTTGATAAAACCGTTTTCGACGACGACATCGGCACCCATGGCCTGCAAGCCCGCAACGTGCAGGTTGACGGGCCGCGCACCGATTGCGCAACCGCCCGGTAGCGAGACATCGGCCCGACCGAACCGCGCCAGGAGCGGGCCCAGCACCAGGATCGATGCACGCATGGTCTTGACCAGTTCATACGGCGCCTCGAGCCGGGTCAGGTCGCTCGCATCGACGCTGACATTCATCTGGTCATCGATCGTGACTTCGGCGCCCATGGTCTGCAGCAACGCGATGGTCGTCGTGACGTCCTTCAGGTGCGGCACGTTGCGTACCGTGACAGGCCGGGCAGCCAGCAGCGTGCCGGCCAGGATCGGCAAGGCCGCGTTCTTCGCACCCGAGATGGCAATCTTGCCGGACAGTGTGGCGCCGCCGGTGATCAATAGTTTGTCCACCGGCGCCTAGTCCCCGTCTACCGCAGCTTCGTCCGGTGTCAACGCCCGAATGGACAAGGCATGAATTTCGTTGCCGACCAGCGTACCCAGCGTCCTGTAGACCATCTGGTGTCGTGCGATCGAGCGTTTGCCTTCAAATTCCGCAGCGATGACGACGGCAGCGAAGTGCGTATTGTCGTCGCTCATGACCCGGACCTCGGCGTTGTCGAATCCGGCATTGATCAGTTTTTCGATTTCCGTTGGGTTCATTGTCGAACACGTTCCCGGCTTGCTATGAAAGGATTGGTTCCAGCGCGCGCAGTGTACCGATAAAGTACGGGTTGTGTATGATATCCGGCCCCGCGGCCGTTAGGCCGGTCGAGTTTATTAATGATAGGCAACCTAATTCTAGTCATTGCCGGCCTCGTAGCCCTGATCTGGGGCGCAGACCGATTCGTGCATGGCGCCGCCGCCACGGCCCGGAATCTCGGCGTCGCACCGTTGCTGATCGGGCTGACGATCGTCGCATTCGCAACGTCGGCGCCCGAAATCCTCGTGTCCGTGATTGCGTCATTGAAAGGGCAGCCCGGGCTCGCTTTCGGCAATGCCATCGGGTCGAACATCGCCAATATCGGCCTCGTACTCGGCTGCGTCGCGCTCGTCCGGCCCATCAAGCTGCGATCCGCCACGCTGCGCCGGGAGATGCCGGCCCTGCTCGCGGTGACATTGCTCACCGTCTCGCTGTTCCTGGACGCCTACCTGAGCCGCATCGACGGGCTGGTTATGTTAACCGGGCTCGTTATCGTCATGATCTGGCTTGCGCGGCTCGGTATTCGCTCGGCGCCGAGCGACCCGATCCAGCAGGATTACGAAGCCGAGATCCCGAAGAACGTTGCAATGCCCAATGCGATCATGTGGCTGGTCGTCGGCCTGGCCGCGCTACTGGTCGGTGCGCACATGCTGGTACAAGGTTCCATTTCGATCGCTGTCTATTTCGGTGTCAGCGACGTGGTCATCGGAATCCTGCTCGTCGCGCTCGGCACCAGCCTGCCGGAACTCGCTGTCTCGCTCGTCAGTGCGCTGCGTGGCGAATACGGACTGGCTATCGGCAACATTGTCGGATCGAACATTTTCAACCTGCTGGGCGTCATTGGGGTTGCTGCAACCATTGCACCCATCGGGGTCGTGCAGTCGGTACTGTCACTGCACATCTTTGTCATGGTCGCGTTCACACTGGTCCTGTTTGCCATGACGCACGACTATGACGGCAAAAGCGAACTGTCCCGAATCGAAGGCATCGCGCTGCTGGTGGCTTTTCTCGCCTACGACTCCTACGTCGTGCTGCAAAACGTTAGAATGGACTGATCGAACGACGCGAGGACCGCCGCTTGGCCGCTGAAATCAAAGAAGACGAGATTCTCGCGCTGGCCAGCGAAGTACTGGCTATCGAGGCGCGGGCAGTCGAACAACTGCGTACGCGCCTCGACGGTGCTTTTCTCGAAGCCTGCCACATGTGCCTGGACACACCGGGGCGCATCGTCGTTGCGGGCATGGGCAAGTCGGGGCACATTGCCAGGAAAATCGCCGCAACGCTGGCGAGCACCGGCACCCCGGCTTTTTTCGTCCACCCGGGCGAAGCCAGCCACGGCGACCTCGGCATGATCACCCGGCAAGACGTCCTGCTGGCTATTTCATACTCCGGCGAGACCGACGAAATCATCACGATCCTGCCGCTCGTGCGGCGCATGGGTGCCGGGCTCATCGCGATGTCCGGCAAGCCGAATTCAACGCTCGGCAAGGCCGCGGATGTGCACCTTGACGTCAGCGTTGCCGAGGAAGCCTGCCCGTTAAACCTCGCGCCGACAGCAAGCACGACAGCCACACTCGCGATGGGCGATGCGCTCGCGGTTGCGCTGTTGCAAATGCGTGGCTTTACGGCCGAGGATTTTGCCCTGTCGCACCCCAGCGGCAGCCTCGGCAAGCGCCTGTTGCTGCGCGTCGCCGACGTCATGCAAACCGGCGATGCGATTCCGTCGGTCACGGCGGACGTGCCGCTGTCCGACGGCCTGATGGAAATGACTGAAAAAGGTCTCGGTATGACGGCGATTGTCGATGCCGGGCAGCAGGTCGCCGGGATATTTACCGATGGCGACCTGCGCCGTGCGCTGGACGCCGGCGTCGATGTGCGCAGTACGAGAATGCAGGACATCATGCACAAGGGCTGCAAGACCATCAGCGCCGACGTCCTGGCCGTTGAAGCGGTGCGCCTGATGGAAGAAAACAAGATCACGTCATTGCTTGTCGTCGATGACAAGCAACGCCTGCAGGGCGCACTGAACGTCCACGACCTGTTTCGCGCGGGCATCATGTGAACGCCAGGGACCAGCAAGCAGCGCTGGCGCGTATTCGCCTGGCCGCATTCGACGTCGACGGCGTATTCACGGACGGCCGCTTCTACTTGTCGAATGACGGCGTCGAGACCAAGGCCTTCTCGACACAGGACGGCTACGGCGTGCGGCGGCTGCTCGAGGCGGATGTCGCGATAGCCGTCATCAGCGGACGCAAGTCGCGCGCCGTGGAACAGCGCATGCAGGAACTGGGGGTGCCCTTCGTCGTGCTGGGTTGTGGCGACAAGATCGCCGCTTTTGACGAAATCACGGCCAGGTTGCAGATTACGGCTGCCGAATGCGCCTACGTCGGCGACGACATCCCGGACCTGCCGTTGCTGGAAAAAGTGGGTTTCTCGATCGCCGTGCAGAATGCTGTCGCGGAACTGCATCAACGATGTGACTATGTCACGACGGCGTCCGGCGGCTTCGGCGCAGTTCGCGAGGTGTGCGACCTGTTGCTCGACGCGCGTACCCGGGCGAACCATTGAGTCCGCGCAATATACTGGTCACGGTCTTGCTGAGCGCAGCCGCGCTCGGCAGCTGGTACCTTGCGAACCAGCATGACGACCGGGAAAACACCGACACCGGCACGCAAGCGGTCAGCCGCGGTTACTACCTGAAATCAGCTCGCATCCTGGGCACGGCCGCCGACGGCAGCCTGCTGTACGAGATCCGGGCTGCGCACGCAGAACAGCGAAGCGACACGGAAGTCGCGTTTACCGATGTGCTGATCAACTATTCGCCCGCCAGCGATGTGCCGTGGACAGTCGATGCGGACACGGCCGTTGCCAACCAGGCGGAGTCCGTCCTGAAGCTGCAGGGCCATGTGCGTGCGCGCAGCAGCGAGGGGTTTTCCGGCAACGATACGGAAATTCGTACCGACTATCTTGAACTCGACCCGGACCGCTATGTCGCGGAAACCGACGAACGCGTGCAAATCCGGGTCGGAGCGCGCAGCCTGACGGCGACCGGCATGCTAGCATCACTGAAAGAGAACCAGCTTCGCCTGAAGTCCAACGTCAGCGGGAAATTCGCGCCTTGATTCGCCAGTTCATATGTCTGTTGCTGCTGTTGCCGGCCGTGTCACCGGCACAGGACGTCAATTTGCAATTGCCGATCTCGCTGGACGCCGACTCTACCGACTACGACGGCAAGAACTCGATGATGATGTTCAGCGGCTTGCGGCTGTCGCAGGGCCAGATTGGTGTGCAGGCAGACGAAGGACGGGCCAGCAAGCTGGACTTCCAGGACAGCGTCTGGCACTTCGAAGGCAATGTCGTGATTGACGTCGAGAACGGTCACATCGAATGTGATTCGGCCGACCTGCAGTTTGTCGGCCATACGCTAAAAATTGCCTCGATCCAGGGCTCGCCGGCAACGTTTGAACTACAGCGCCTCGGCAGCGACGACACGACCTACGCCGAGGCGGGCAAACTGGAGTATGACCTCGCAGCCGGCATCGTCGAGTTCTCCGGGGACGCGGTCATAACAGAGGGTGGCAACCAGATTTCGTCGAACTTCCTCGTCTACAACATCAAGGAACAGCGCATCAATGCGCAGTCGTCCGCGGATGGCGATGACAAGGTGAAAATCCGCTACACGCCGGTCGAGGAATCCGCCGACGGCGCACGCGAAGCCCTCAGCGAGGAACTGTCGCAGGAACCGGACGACGACCCGGGTGACGGCGAAGCGGACGAAAGCGCCGATATCGCCGGGGATTCCACTCCATGAGCATTCTCAGTGCTCATGACATATCCAAGAGCTACAAACTTCGCCAGGTCGTCAAGGGACTGTCACTGGAAATCAGGAGTGGCGAAGTGGTCGGATTGCTGGGTCCGAACGGTGCCGGCAAAACAACCGCTTTCTACATGATTGTCGGCCTGGTGGCCGCCGACAAGGGTACGATTCTGCTTGACGGCCAGGACCTGACGCCGCTGGCGATGCATCGCCGCTCCAAGCTCGGCCTCGGTTACCTGCCGCAGGAGGCGTCGATTTTTCGCAAGCTCACCGTCGAGCAAAACATTCTCGCCATTCTCGAAGTTCGCGACGATCTCGACCGTGCCGGTCGCGAACAACAGCTTGAGGACCTGCTCGACGAGTTGCATGTCGGCCACGTGCGCAAGAGCCTCGGTATCAGCCTGTCGGGTGGCGAACGGCGCCGCGTGGAAATTGCCCGTGCACTGGCGGCGAACCCGCTGTTCGTGTTGCTGGACGAACCGTTTGCCGGTGTCGACCCGATTTCGGTGCTGGATATTCAACGCATAATCAAGCACTTGAGCGAACGGGATATCGGCGTGCTGATCACTGATCATAATGTCCGGGAAACGCTCGGAATCTGTGGCAGAGCCTATATACTGAGTGATGGTAGCCTCATCGCTTCGGGCTCACCCCAGGAGATACTCGAAAATAACCATGTACGAGAGGTGTATCTCGGACAGGAGTTCAAACTCTAGGCATATTCCGTCGAATGCTAAAACCTTCGCTGCAGCTAAAACTTGGACAAAGCCTGGCAATGACGCCGCAATTACAGCAGGCGATTCGCCTGTTGCAGTTGCCCGTGCTCGATCTCAACGCACAGATCCAGGAAGCGCTCGAAGAAAACATCATGCTCGAAATGGAGGACCTGCCGGACGTCCCGCAGACGAGCAACGAAACAACAGCGGAAGTGCGGACGATACAGGCGGAAGATAACTGGCAGACCAGCCAGGCCCGTCAAATGCAGGACGGAGGCTGGAACGGCGAAGGCCGGCCCATCAGCGATTTCGCGGACGAGTCGGGCCAGTCCCTGCATGAACACCTGCTGTGGCAGATCGAAATCGAGGACTTCACGCCGCGACAGGCCGTCATCGGTGAAGCGATCGTGGATTCGATAAACGACGATGGTTACCTGACAGTCGAACTCGAGGAAGTCGCGGATTACATCGACGACGACCCGGCGGTTACGCTGGCCGAGGTCGAGGAAACGCTGGCCAAGGTACAGAAACTGGACCCGATTGGCGTTGGCGCCCGCTCCGTCTCCGAATGCCTGGTGCTGCAGCTGCAGCAACTGGATGCCGATACACCCGGGCTGGAACTGGCTATCGAACTCGCCACCAACAAGCTCGACCTGGTTGCCGACCGCGACTACGGCGAGTTGCGCCGCTGCCTGCGAACATCGGAAGAAGATCTCCACGACGCCGTGGCGCTGGTCAAGAGCTGCAATCCCAAACCCGGCCTGGCCGTCAGCTCAAGCGCGGCTGAGTATGTAATTCCCGATGTCTTCGTCCGCAAGGTCGACAATCGCTGGCAGGTGGAAATCAGCCCGACCGGAGTACCGCGCCTTTCCGTCAACCAGCAATACGCGCGGCTGCTACGTGGCAGCGGCGATCACGCGGTCCTGCGTACGCAATTGCAGGAAGCCCGGTGGCTGATTCGCAGCCTGGAAATTCGCAATGAAACGGTCACCAAGGTGGCAACCAGCATCGTCGCGCGGCAGACGGAATTCCTGGAGTATGGCGACGAAGCCATGAAACCGATGGTGCTGCGCGATATTGCCGAGGAGATCGGCATGCACGAGTCGACGATCTCCCGCGTCACCACCAACAAGTACATGCACACGCCGCGCGGCGTCTTCGAGTTCAAGTACTTTTTCTCCTCGCACCTGTCGTCCGCGACCGGCGAGGACCAGTCTTCGACCTCGGTACGCGCAAAGATTCGCAAGTTGATCGCCGCCGAAAACCCGGCCAAGCCGCTGAGCGACAGCAAAATCGCGAATCTGCTCGGTAACGAAGGTATAACGGTTGCTAGACGGACGGTGGCGAAGTACCGTGAGGCTATGAATATCGCCTCGTCGAGCGACCGCAGGCAACGCCCGACGTAGGTTTTTCGGCAGCAACCTGGACCGAGGAGGAGACGAGCCAGCGCAATCCATTTGACCCGTCAAGCCAAAAGAACTGGGAGGCAAATATGCAATTGAGTATTTCTGGTCATCACGTAGAAGTTACCGATTCCCTGAGAGGGTACGTGGAAACCAAAATCAGGAAGGTGGAACGTCATTTCGATATCGTTTCGGACGTCCACTGTATTCTCACCGTCGAAAAGTTACGGCACAAGGCGGAAGCCACCGTCAACGTAAACGGTGGTACGATCTACGCCGACGCTACCGAAGAAGATATGTATGCAGCGATCGACGGCTTGATCGACAAGCTGGATCGACGCGTCAGAAAGTACAAGGAAAAACTGGTCGACCATCACGCCCGGGACTCCAACAAGAGACAATACGGCTAGCCAGTTCCTACCAGCCAATACCAAGAAGATCCGCCCCATGTTGCTCGAAGAAATCATCCGGCCCGACAGCGTGCTGTGCAATGCGCAGGCGCGCAGCAAAAAGCACTGCCTCGAAATTCTCAGCGAATTGCTGGTGCGCCAGGTGGAACACCTGGCCGCCGACGACATCTTTGAGCGTCTCATCGAGCGCGAACGTCTTGGCTGCACCAGCCTGGACAAGGGCGTCGCCTTCCCGCATTGCCGGGTCGAAGGCCTCGACACCAACGTGGCTGCCCTGATCAAGCTGTCGGAACCGGTCGATTTCGATTCCGCCGACGGTGAACTGGTCGACATCGTGTTTGGCATGATGGTGCCGACCGACATCAATGAGAGCCACCAGGCAAACATTCGCAGCATCGCCGACCTGCTCGGCGATGCCGAGTTGCGGCAGCGGATGCGTGCTGCCAACAGCAGCCGGGAGCTCTACGACTCCCTGATCGACAGCTCGGTGGCAACCGTCGTCATGGACCTCAAGGTGGCTGACGGGTCCTGACCACAGGACACCTTTAGCGCACAGCCGGATCATGGCCGAAGAGATGCGCTTGATCATTGTCAGCGGGCTGTCCGGCTCCGGCAAGTCCATCGCGCTGCATGTGCTCGAGGACCTGGGCTTCTACTGCATCGACAACCTCCCTGTCGCTCTGCTCGACACGGTAATCGCCGAAGTGCAGTCTGGCACCGAACCGGCAACAAGCCGGCTTGCCGTCGGCATCGACGCCCGCAATCGCTCGCGCGGCCTCAACGCGTTGCCCGACCTCATCGCGAAACTGCAGGACGGCGGCATCAGCACCGAATTGCTGTTCCTGCAGGCCAGCAACGCTGTCCTGATGAAGCGCTACAGCGAGTCACGCCGGCGCCATCCGCTCGCCTCTCCCGATTCATCGCTGCACACAGCGATCGAGTCGGAACGCGAACTGCTCGCCGAAGTGGTCAACTGTGCCGACCTCATAATCGACACTTCGCGCACGAGTATCTACGAACTGGCTGAAGCCATCCGCGAGCGTATCAACGTCCGCGGTATCGACAAGCTGTCGGTGCTGATCGAATCGTTTGGCTTCAAGAATGGCATTCCTGCCGATGCAGACTTCGTATTCGACATGCGCAGCCTGCCGAACCCCTACTGGACCCTCGAACTGCGCGGACTCACGGGTAAGGACCCCGAAGTCGCCGAATTTCTTGCCGCCCAACCGGCTGTCAACCAGATGTACGAGGACGTTCTGCAGTTCCTGGGCCGCTGGATCCCGCGTTACGACGATGCACATCGCAGCTACCTGACAGTCGCGCTCGGCTGCACCGGCGGACAACATCGTTCGGTCTACATGGTCGAACGCCTGGCTGCGGCCCTGCGCGACATGCACGAGCCGGTGTTGACCCGCCACAATGAGCTCGGTAGCCACCCGATTCAAAAGCAGTAAACTGACAACCACCATGGAAGCGCGCCAGAATACTCAACCGGTTTCGCAGCAGTTGCGGGAACACCTCGAAAACGAGGAGTTGCACGAGGCGCGCGAAATCGTGCAAAACCTGCACGCTTCCGAAATCGCCCACCTGCTCGAGTCCATGCCACCCGAAGAGCGCGCCACGCTCTGGGAAATGGTGGATGTCGACGAAGAAGGCGACATCCTTGTCGAGGTCATTGACGAGGTTCGCGACGGCCTGATCAAGGACATGCATCCCGACGAGCTCATTGCTGCGACGGATGGCATGCAAATGGACGACCTGGCCGACCTGCTGGTCGACCTGCCCGAACCCGTTACGCAGGAAGTGCTGCGCTCGCTGAATGCGCAGGACCAGGAGCGCCTGCGCCAGGTACTGGCCTATGACGAGGACTGCGCCGGCGGCTTGATGAACGTCGACATCGTCACCGTGCGGCCGGACGTCACGCTGGACGTAGTTGTTCGCTTTTTGCGTGCACGCGGCGAAATGGCCGACGGCACTGATTCGATTTTCGTCGTCGATCGCGACAACCGCTACATCGGCTCCCTGTACCTGTCGCGCCTGCTGACAGCCGACCCCGACGCAACAGTTGAAACCGTCATGTCCACGCACATTCAGCCGATTCCCGCACTGACGCCGTCATCGCAGGTCGTCTGGGAGTTCGAGCACCGCGACCTGCTGTCCGCCGCCGTCGTTGACGAAGACCAGCGGGTACTCGGGCGTATTACTGTCGATGACGTTGTCGACGAGATTCGTGACGAGGCGGAACATTCGCTTCGCAGTGCCGCCGGCCTGGACGAAGAAGAGGACATGTTTGCACCCGTGGCCAGGAGCGCAGCCCGCCGCGCCATCTGGCTCGGTGTCAACCTGGGCACCGCGTTCCTTGCTGCGGCAGTGGTCGATCAGTTCCAGTCCACGCTCGACAAGATCGTCCTGCTTGCCGTTTTGATGCCGGTCGTACCGAGCATGGGCGGTGTCGCCGGCAGCCAGTCCCTGACTATCATCACAAGGGCTATCGCGCTCGGCCAGATCGATCGCAAGAATGCGCGGGGCATCCTGCGCAAGGAACTCATGGTTGGCATCCTGAATGGTGCCGGATGGGCACTGGTCGTCGCTATTGCAACCTACCTGTGGTTTGGCGACTGGCGCATCGGTGGCGTCATCGGCGCCGCGATGATCATCAACCTGTTTGTTGCCGCGCTCGCCGGATTCATGATTCCACTGGCGCTGAAACGCATGCATATCGATCCGGCCCTGGCCGGCGGCGTCGTGCTGACAACGGTCACCGATGTTGTCGGCTACGCCGCTTTCCTCGGCCTCGGAGCCGCCCTGCTCCTGTAGCGCGGTTCAATGCGCGCCGATGGCGCTGAGGTCGCGCTGAATCCAGCCGGGCGCAAACAGGCGCGGCACGTCTTTTCCGGTGACAAAATCTCGCAGCTGGTCCCTGACCTGCATGGCGTCGTGATAGCCGAGCTCGATCAGCTCGCGCGTATAGGCCTGCTCGAACAGCAGGAAGCTTAACAACCGGGTTTCTTTCGACCGCTTGCCGCCGATGCCGCGCAGCAATGCGCGCACCGCGACCGGCAGTTGCCGGCGGTGTTTCTGTGCGATTTCGCGCAGGTCCTGGCTCGGCACGACCAGCATCGTGTCAATGGGGCGCAACCGGGCCAGCGAGCCGCTGCGGTGTTCCGGCTGCACCGAATCAATGAGCTGATTGATGCGGGTCATACGCTCCAGGTCGGAATACAGCCCGTCCATGAACAGCGTGTCGAGCATATAGCCGGCAATCTGCGCAAAACTCGGCAACGCCTGCGGCTGGCCCGGAGTCGGCGGCAGATCGGCTGTTTCGTCGCGCACACCGATTACCAGGATGCGGTCTGCGCCGAGATGGATTGCCGGGCTTAACGGCGTGGCCTGGCGCATGGCGCCGTCACCGAAATATTCGCCTTCGATCAGCACCGGCGGAAAGATCATCGGCACTGCAATGCTCGCCATCAGGTGATCGAGGTGCAGGTCACCGCGCACGCCGATGCGCCGCGTGCGCGACCACTCCTGAAGCGCCTGCCCGGACTGGTAGAACGACGTTGACCGGGCTGTTGCGTAGCCTGCCGCCGTGACCGTCACGGCGTCCAGGTAGCCTCTGTTGATCGCTTCCTGGATGAGCGGAAACCGTACGTTACGGCTCAGCAGCGCACGCAACGGTGAGTTGTCGAGCAACGAACGTGGCGTACCGACCAGCCAGCCGCCGAAGACAATCGATGCCAGCCAGTGCAAGCTGCTCTTCAGCATCGTTGCGTTGTCGGTCTTGAAGACCTGGTGACAGTGAAAGTTGCCCCACACTCGTTCGAGCTCGGCGATCGCGAGGCGGTAGCGGTGCGCCTTGCTTGCAAGAACCACGGAATTGATGGCGCCGGCGGACGTGCCGCTGAGGACGGCGAACGGGTTTGGTGAGCCCTTCGGAATCAACTCCCCGACAGCCTTCAGCACGCCGACCTGGAATGCACCGCGGGCCCCGCCACCAGGCAGTACCAGGGCCGTCTTGCAATTGCGGGACACATTACTCATGGCGAAGACTTTATTCAATTGCAGCCCACGGGACCACGAAATTCCATTATAGTGTCAACGTTATGAAATACGTGATCACAGTCCTCATTCTCGCCTTGCTGGCGTTTTACCTGCGTGCCAACGCCCAGGATCAACCCGCTGTCGGTGCGCCGGCGCCGGAATTCGAATTGCCCGACCAGACCGGGCAGCTGCATTCGCTGGAAGACTACCGGGACACGTGGATCGTCCTGTATTTCTATCCGAAGGACGATACACCCGGTTGCACAACCGAAGCCTGCGAGTTTCGGGACAATATTTTCGCGTTTCGCGACCTGAATGCACAAATCCTGGGCGTGAGTTTCGACGACGTCGAGTCGCACCTGAAATTTTCCGAGAATCACGAATTGCCGTTTCCGCTGCTGGCCGACACCGAGGGCAAGGCGGCAGATGCCTATGGCGTCAGCACGCGGATGTTTGGCATGAAGGTTGCGAAGCGGCAGACCTTCCTGATCGATCCGTCCGGCAACATCGCGCGGCATTACGAGGAAGTGGCGCCCGCCACGCACTCGCAACAGGTGCTCGAGGACCTGCGCG
>JAUIDP010000105.1 GCA_030429005.1 Gammaproteobacteria bacterium
TGTCATTGTCGTCGAACACGACGAGGAAGCCATCCTCGCCGCCGACCACGTCGTTGACCTGGGACCCGGCGCCGGCGTGCACGGCGGCGCTGTCGTCGTGGCCGGCAGCCCGGCCGAGGTGCAGGCCAATACGGAGTCGTTGACCGGCCAGTACCTGTCTGGCGCAAGGGCAATAACCGTGCCGGCCAAGCGCACGCCGTTTGACGAGTCCCGCACGATCAGCATCCTCGGCGCCAGCGGCAACAACCTGCAGGCTGTCGACGCCGTCTTCCCGGTCGGCCTGATGACCTGTGTCACCGGCGTGTCCGGCTCGGGCAAGTCCACGCTCGTCAATGACACACTCTACAAGGCCGTCGCTGACCTGCTGAACCGCAGCAATCGCAATCCGGCGCCGCACAAGGGCATCCGCGGCCTCGACCAGGTCGATCGCGTCATCGACATCAGCCAGAGCCCGATCGGCCGCACACCGCGTTCGAACCCGGCGACCTACAGCGGCCTGTTTACACCCATCCGGGAATTGTTCGCCGGCACGCAGGAAGCGCGGTCGCGCGGCTATATGCCGGGCCGTTTCAGTTTCAACGTCAAGGGCGGCCGCTGCGAAGCCTGCCAGGGCGACGGCGTGATCAAGGTCGAGATGCACTTCCTGCCCGATGTGTACGTGCCCTGCGACGTCTGTCGCGGTCAGCGCTACAACCGGGAAACGCTAGAAATTCGCTACAAGGGCAAGAACATTCACGAAGTGCTCGACATGACTGTCGAAGACGCGGCCGTGTTTTTCCAGAACGTGCCCGTCGTATCCAAGAAACTGCAGACGCTGATCGACGTCGGGCTGACCTACATCCGCCTCGGCCAGAATGCGACGACGTTGTCCGGCGGCGAGGCGCAACGCGTCAAGCTGGCCAAGGAACTGTCGAAACGGGACACCGGCAACACGATCTACATTCTCGATGAGCCGACGACCGGCCTGCATTTCCACGACATCGAACAGTTGCTGCACGTGCTGCACCGCCTGCGCGACCGCGGCAACACGGTGGTAGTCATCGAACACAACCTCGACGTCATCAAGACGGCCGACTGGGTCATCGACCTCGGGCCGGAAGGCGGCGACGGCGGTGGCCGGATCATTGCCACCGGCACACCCGAGGATGTTGCGGCCAACAAGGCGTCATTTACCGGCGAATTCCTGCAGCCGCTGCTGGCCGGGCGCGCTAAGGTTCGGAGCGCCTGACGGACTCGATGACGACCGGCTCATTGATCAGCTGGTTCTCGAAATAGGCAAACTCGGTCGGCGCGTCAGCAGGCGCCTGGTGGATCGCGCGTACCACGTCCATGCCGGCCACGACCTGGCCGAACACCGCAAAGCCCTGCCCGTCCGGGTTGCGCGTTGCGCCGAAATCGAGTGCCGGCTGCGCGCCGATGCAGATAAAGAATTCTGTCGACGCCGTGCCAACCGCCGCGCGCGCCATCGAAAGGCTGCCATCGCGGTGCGGCAGGCCCGTCATCTCCGTCGACTCGTGCGCAATCGGCGGAAACGGGCTCTCGGCGTCGCCGATACCGCCCTGGATCACGGCAATCGGCGGCTCACCGTTGTCATTGTCCGGCGAGACCGTGCGGTAAAACGTTGCGCCGTCGAGGTGCCCGCCGTCCACCAGTTTGAGAAAGTTGGTCACCGTCACCGGCGCCCTGCCCGGGTACAACGCCAGTTCGATGTTACCCAGCGAGGTTTGCATCGTCAGTGTCACGGTGTCCGCTGGTTCAGCCGCGGGCAGCGGCGCGGAGCACAGAAGCATTGTCACGATCAGCGTCAGTTTCTTCATCGTAGTTGCTCGCGAACGTAGTTATCGAATGCGGCCGCAAACCGGGCTGGTGCGGCGACGTCCGTGCGAAAATACAGTGACGGCTCGATCAACTCCAGTTCCATCAGCAGGAAGCGATCGCCGGTGCCGCGCACGAGATCGACGCGGGCGTACACCGGTTGCGGCTCGACGAGTTCCACGATGCGGCTGGCCGCCTGCAACAAGCCGGCTTCGGGATTCACAGCCCGGATCTCGGAACCGTGCTCTTCCTGCGAGCGGAAATCACCGTCGGCCGGCGTTTTCAGGATCGCATGGCTGAACGTACCGGCAAAAAAGAACAGTGAGAATTCTCCCTCGCTGCAAACCGCCTCGACGAAGGGCTGCAGCAGGCATTCCCGATTCGCAAACGTTGCCCGCAACAACGCCTGTGTCGCATCGTCGAGGGGCTGCCGCAAGACGAACGTGTCCTGTGCGTTCGCACCGACCACCGGTTTGATGACCAGCGTGTCCGTTTGCAGCGCGGCAAAGGCGTCAACGGGAGCCGCATCGCCAATGCCCGCCAGCCACAGGCTGGGCACGATATCGGCACCCCGCTCCTGCAGGTCGCGAAGATACGTCTTGCGCAGGTTCCAGTGCACCAGCGACAGGTCGTTCACCAGCACGGTCCGCGACTTGTCGATGCGCTCGAGCAGCGCCAGGAATTGCTCAACGTGCTGCGGGTAGTCCCAGGCACTGCAAAGGTACACCGCATCAAAGCGGCCCCAGTCGACCGCCGGATCGGACCACACCACGGGCTCTGCCTGCCAGTCCAGTGCGGCCAGCGCTTCGAAACTGAGGTCATGGTCGGTGACGTAGTCTCCCGGATCCCGCATCGTCAGGTAGGCGGCTGTTCTCTGGCTCATGCGGCGCCATGTTACGCCACCGCGGCCTGCGCGTCCGACGCATTTGCAACGATATGCTCGACGATCAACGGGTTGACGTCGTCCGCATGCGTCACCGGCGCCATGTGCGAAAAGCCCTGCAAACGGCGGTAGTCGACTGTTGGCAGAATCTCCGCCAGCAGCTCGCTGACGCGCCGCGCCGACTGCCGCGTCTCGGTGCCGCAGAGCAGGCGCGTCGGCAGGTGCAAGTCGCCCAGCTCGCGGGTTGCCGGGCCGGCCGCAATCAACGCGCCGAATTCCGCGGCAACCTTCGACGACAGGCTGACCAGTCGTTCCTGCTGTTCACCCGGCAGCTTCGACCAGCCGTCGCCACCGGCCCAGTAGTTGATGAACTCCTGCGCACCGCGCATCCGCTCGAAGCGCATCTCGGAGCCGAGCAACTTCTGGATTCGATAGATCTCCGGCACGTCGGCATTGGCAAGGCAGCCGTCGAACAGCAGTGCGAACCACACCGGTTCGTAAAGCGTCAGGCTGGCAACGCGCTGCGGGTGCATCGATGCGAGCCGAAGCGCCACGGCGCCACCGAATGAATGCCCCACGATGTGCAGCGGGCCGCTGGTCGCGCTGCACTGTTGCAGGACGTTGGCAACCTCGTCCTCGAGGCGCAACCTGTCGAAACTGTCGCTTGCGGTGCCGTATCCCAGCAGGTTCGGTGTAATGACGTCAAAGTCGCCGGCAAGTCGCGTCGCCAGCGCCCGCCATTGACCGCCGTGGCTCATGCTGGAGTGCAGGCAGATCACCGCGGGTCGCGGCGCGGATTCATGTTTGTTCATTTCGTACTCCCAGGTATGTCGTAGCGGCGTTGTAGCCTGGGGTGCAGTGTCGTCGTAAAATGGCCGGCAGTCGTGACGGCCCGGCGACCAATGCATGACCATTGAGTGACCGCAATCACCCTCATCCTGATGCCTGAAGAAAAGGAAGAAAAATCAGAGGTTTATGAGTTCGGTGACTGCGTCCTCGATGCGGGCCGGCGGGAGCTCAGCGCGGCGGGCCAGGTTGTCTCGATGCAGCCGAAGGCATTCGAGCTGTTGCTGTATCTCGTCAGGAACCGCGACCGGGCGATCGACAAGGACGAACTGCAAAACCACCTGTGGCCGCGCAGTATCGTTACGGAAACCGCGCTGACCCGTTGCGTCATGAAAGCGCGGCGTGCCGTGAATGACGACGCTGATCGCCAGCACGTTATCAAGACGGTACACAGTCATGGCTATCGCTTTGTTGGCGACCTGCGCCCGGCACAGCCGGTCGACACGGGTCGTCAACCCGGCGCCAGCGAACCCCGACAACCTGAAGCGACGTGGCGTCGCTGGCTGGCGGGCGCCGGCGCCGCCATCGTATTGCTTGCCGCCTGGTGGTTTGTCGCCAACCCGGTGCACGGCAAACCCGTCCGTCTTGCCGTGTTGCCGGTCGTGAACAACACCGGCGAAACCGAATTCGACTGGGCAAGCAACGGGTTCATGGCACTGATCAACCGCCTGCTCGAGGACCGTGCCATTGCCGTGGTCGACAATCGCAGCATCAGCAAGCTCGCCGATACCGGGAAACTGACCGGCGCCGACAGCGAGTTCCGGGCGTCGTTGCAAAAGACCACCGGATTCACGCATTTGCTGGCAGCGGCGCTGGACAAGGAAGGCGATATCTACCGCTTGTCGTTCGAGCTCAGCAGTAGCGACGACCAGCCGGAACGCCGCACGTTTGTCGGTCCGGAACCGATACAGCTCGTCTCGCAACTCGTCGAGACAGCAGCAACGATCATTACACGCGGCGCGCCGGAACCACCGCGGGAAACCGGTGTATCGAGCGACGACTTCATCAACGAGGCTTACGCGCGGGCGATGAACCTCGAGATGGAAGGTCGCTACAGCGAAGCCCTCGACCTTTTGCAGGTGATCATCCAGCAGGACCCGTCGTTGTTCTGGCCGCGCTACGAGTACGCGTTGTGCTCTCGAAACCTGCGTGATTTCGCAACGGCCGAGCGCCTGTTCCTGACATTGCGCAGCGAGGCAGAAGAACAGGCCAACCTGAAACGCCAGGCGGCCGTGAACAACTCGCTCGGCATCATGTACATGGGCAATCGCCGCAATGACGATGCACTGGCCGCATTCGAGAACACGGTGCGCATCGCCACCGAACTTGGCGACTGGCGCTATCTCGGTACCGCACAGCAGAATCTCGGTTTGCTGGCCAAGAACCTCGGCGACATTCCGCTGGCATACCAGCATATGCAGGACGCGACTGCAGCGTTCAGTAAACTGGATATCGAGTCCCTGCCAGGCACGCTGCTGAACAACATGTCCGGCGTGCTGATCCAGCTCGGTCGACTCGAGGAGGCGGAGCAATATGCCAACGATGCCATCGACAACTTTCGCCTGACCGGCGAGCGCCTGTTCGAGAGCTATGCACTGAGTCGACTGGCCGGCATCTATCGGCGCAGCGGCCTGCTCGACGATGCCGAGAGTGCCGCGCAAAGCTCGTATGCCGTCCGCGTTGAACTGGGCGACACGCGCGGCACGGCGGCCAGTATCCTGACACTGGCCGATATTGCATACGATCGCGGCGACCTGACACGGTCGCTGCAGTACGCCCGGCAGGCCATCGATATCGGTGCCGAAATCGACGACCAGGACGTAACCATGGATGCGTTGAACACGGCCGCGAAGGCCGAACTCGCACTGCACGAACCGCGCGCAGCAATCGCGAATTACACGGCCGCCGAAGCTATTGGCCGGAATGCCGACAGCCGCCAGACCGTGTTCGCAGCCCGTTATGGTGTCGGTCGCGCCTGGATCGAGATTGGCGACTATGCGACAGCTACAGCCATTGCCGACGAGTTGCTGACAGACGCGCGCAGCAATGGCCGGCGCCGCGAGGAAACTGCCGGACTGAACCTGCATGCCGAGATTCTGCGCGCACAGGCACAATGGCAGGACGCAATTGCGCGACTCGAAGAGGTGCTGGCGATCGCCGACGAGATCGGCGACACGAGCCTGGCGGCCGGCGCGCACGCCGGTTTGGCGGACGCGTTACTTTCGACCGGGCAGATCGAGCAGGCTGCGGACCATATCGACCGGATCCTGGCGCAACGGCCGCCGGATACCGAGGCGCTCAAATTGCAGGCGCGCCTGGCCGCTTTGCGTGGCCAGGCCGACCAGGCACTCGACTACATGACCGCCGCCCGCAGCCGTGCCGGTGAGTCCTGGCAGGCCAGCGACGAACAGTTGTTACAGTCCTACCGGGACACAACTGCAACCGACGACTAATCGCGCTGCCGAATGCAGCGTGTACCGGCTATTCGAACCGGCCGTTTTGCAGGAACTGCAACGTCAGCTGAATCGTCTTCTCCATGCGCATCATGAACGCGTGTGAATGCTCAACGACAATGAAATCGCTCATGCCATCGAGTTTCGTGTCGACAACGGACACCCTGCCATCGTCCGGGTCGTCCAGCACGGCCGACGTTATCGGGTCGATGGTTCGGTTGCCGGCGATAATGCCAACCTCGAAATCGGCGGGTCCCAGTTGCAGTGGCACACTGTCCGGCCCTTGACCAAGCTGCCGGCCGGCGGGTCCGTTCAGCCAGTCGAACCCCGGTACGTCGCCCAGCGCGTCTACGGCCTGGCTGCCCTGGTTCGGCGGCCCCAGCATCACAACGCGCCCGAGGTTCGGAATCTCCTTTTCCGACAGATACTTGCGCACCAGGATACCGCCCAGCGAATGCGTAACAAAATGCGTTCGGGTGGTTGCGCCGGCCGCGTTGCATTCGGCCAGCCCTGCAGCAACCGCCATGGGCGCCAGTTCCTCGATCGGGAAATCGCGTGACGGATAGTCGATGTTGGCAACTGCAAAGCCCGCCCCTTGCACGGCTTCTGCCATTGTTTCCATCGACGCCGCGGTACGCGCCATGCCATGCAGCAGGATGACACAGTCTTTTGCCACTGCACCCGATGCCGGGAGCATGGCCAGGACAACCAGGGCAACGCGCAGGCTAGTCACTGACGAATCCGGCAGCCCTTAATTGCCGGTCCTGCCACGCGCCGAG